>DATLZE010000100.1:0-10545 GCA_035574195.1 Burkholderiales bacterium
CTACACGCAGGAAGGCGCGAGCGGCCTGCATTTCGCCCGGCTGATCGAGCAGCTCGGAATCGGAGCGCAGGTGCGCGCCAAGGCCGTGAGGCGCGCGGGCGGGCTGATCGGCGAGCTCGTCGCCGCGGGCGAGGCCGAGCTCGCCGTGCAGCAGATATCCGAGCTGCTCGCCGTGCCGGGCATCGAGCTCGCCGGCCCGCTGCCCTCCGAAATCCAGCTCGTCACGGTCTCCTGCATCGGCGTATTCGCGGGCGCGGAGCACGCGGAGGCGGCGCGCGCTCTCGCCCGCTACCTCGCCAGTCCCGAGGCGGCGCGGGTGATCGAGGCGAAAGGGCTGGAACCGCTCCGGTAAGGTTGTGAATCGCGGCGGACGAGGCGCGGAACGCGCTTCCTCGGGCAGCGCGCCGGTGGCGCCGGCTTACCGATTCACGGTTCGCGATTTGCGGTCGGATCGGCGCCGGCGAGCGCCTCGATCACCGGGGCGATGTTCTCCGGCTCGCGCCCGCCGAAGCGCTCGCCCAGGCCGCGGCGGGCGATACTGCGGATCACGGCGCGGGTTGCCCGCGTCATGCGCGTCGAGGAGCCCAGCGCGCGCAGCAGCGCGAGCGCGTCCTGCATCTCGTGCACGCGGCGCGCCGCGTGCACCGCGGTGCCGCACACGAAGCGCCGCATCACCCGCTCGAAGGGCTGGGCGTCCATCCAGCGCGCGAGGTCGCGCGCGACGGCGTCGCGGATGCCGCCGCGCTCCGCCGCCTCCAGCGTCTCGATGAGCAGCGCGGCGAGCCCCTTCATGAAGATGCTGCGCACGAGCTTCATCGCGCTCGCCGCGCCCGGCCGCTCGCCGATCACCTGGATGTTCATGCCGTAGGGCGCGAGCAGCGCCTGGAGGCGCGCGGCGTGCGGTCCGCTCGCGAGCACGAGCACGCCCGTGCCTTCGATCGGGACCGGTCCCATGATGGCGGCGTCCACGAACGAGGCCGAGCCCTCGAGCAGCGCGGCGGCCCGCTCCATCGCCTCGACCGAGGCTGCGGTCGCGTCGACATAGAGGTGCCCGGGAGCGAGGTGGCGGCGCACCGAGCGCAGCGCCGCGAGCGCGTTTTTCCCGGGCACGAGCGAGAGGATCAGATCGGCGCGCCGGCACAGCTCGCGGGGTGTGGCGACGAGCTCAACGCCCGCCTCCAACGCGCGCGCGCGAACGGGGTCGCCGGGCCCGGCGCGCGCGCCGGCGCGGCTGTAGGCGACGATTCCGCGCAGCCCGGCCCGCGCGAGCCCCTTCGCGAAGTGGTACCCGGCCTCGCCGAAGCCGAGCAGGCCGAGGCGCAGCGGCGCCTGCTCCATCTACTCGAGCACCTTGAGGTTGAGCCTCTTGATGATCCGGCCGTTGGTTTCCATCTCGCGCCGGATGAAGGCGTCGAACTCCGCGGGGCTCATCGGGGCTGCGGTGACGCCGAGTCTGGCGAACACGGCGGCCACCTCCGGCAGTTGCAGGGAACGCACGAACTCCGCGTTCAGGCGCTCGAGCGCGCCCCTGGAAGCGCCCGCGCGCACCAGCGCGCCGAACCAGTTCGTCGCGTCGAACCCCGGGTAACCGGACTCGGCGAGCGTGGGAACGTCCTTCAGCGCCTCGGATCGGTTGAGCGAGGTGACGGCGATCGGCCGCATCCGGCCGGAGGCGGCGTGCGGCAGGCAGTCGAGGATGTTTCCGACCAGCATGCTGGTATGCCCGCCCAGCACGGCCGTCATCGCGGGCGCCCCGCCCCCGTAGGGCACGACGGTGATGTCGATGTTCGCGACCTCCTTGAACAGTTCCCCGGCGATCCGCCCTCCGCCGATCGCGCTGGCGACCGCCCAGGTGAGCTCGCCGGGGCGCTTTTTCGCGAGCGCGACGAGCTCCTTCACGTTTCTCACCGGCAGCGACGGATGCACGCAGAGGATGAGCGGGTTGTGCACCAAGCGCGTCACTCCGGCGAAGTCCTTCAGGGAGTCGTAAGGAAGCCTCGCCTGGACGAAGGGATTGACGGTGAAGCTTGGCGCCATGAACAGCACCGTGTGCCCGTCGGCGGGTGCCCGCGCAACCTGCTCGGCCCCGATCACGGTGTTCGCGCCGGGCCGGTTCTCCACGATCACGCTCTGCCCGAGCGCGCGGCCGACCGGCTGCGCCAGCGTGCGCGCGACGGTGTCGGTGATGCCTCCGGGCGGGAACGGCACCACGAAACGCAGCGGCCGCGAAGGAAACTCCTGCGCCGCGCCGGCGCCGGCCGCGGCAAGCGCCGCCACCGTGGAAACCAGCCCGGCAAACCGCGTAATGTCCACGCTTCCCTCCCTGAGACGTGACGGGCGAGCGGCCAGAGATTACCATAGGGAATTGCCGCCAAGAGAGGCGAAATCGAGCCCGTGTCGAGAGGAGAATCCATGAAACCCGCAGGTCCGCTCCGCGCAAGAGGCGGCGTAACGGGCGCCGCGCTCGCTGCCGCGGCCATCGCCTTGGGCGCGCCGGGCGGCGCCGTCCAGGCGCAGAAATACCCGGACAAGCCGGTGCGCCTCATCGTGCCCTTTGCCCCGGGCGGCGGCACCGACGTGCTGGCGCGCTTCATCTCGGCCAAGCTCTCCGACAACCTGGGCGTGAGCGTGGTGATCGAGAACCGCGGCGGAGCCGGCGGCACGCTCGGCACCGAGGTCGCGGCGCGCGCAGCGCCCGACGGCTACACCTTCCTCTTCACCTCCGCGAGCTACAGCTTCAACCCGAGCCTGTACCCCAAGCTCGCCTACGATCCCCTGAAGGACTTCGTCGCGGTGACGCTGGCCGCGATGGTGCCGCACCTTCTCGTCGTGCATCCCTCGATGCCGGTGAAGAGCGTGAAGGAGCTCGTCGCGCTCGCGAAGAGGCGCCCGGGCGAGATTTTCTACGGCTCGGGCGGCGTGGGCAGCTCGATCCACCTCGCCGCGGCGCTGTTCGTGACGCTCGCGAAAATCAACATGCCGCACGTGCCCTACAAAGGAGGCGGGCCGGCGATGGTCGGGGTGATGTCGGGCGAGGCGCAGGTCATCTTCCCGACCATGCAGTCGGCGATGCCGCACGTGAGATCGGGGAGGCTGCGCGCGCTCGCGGTCTCGACCGCGGCGCGCTCGCCCGCGGTTCCCGAGCTGCCCACGATCGCCGAGTCGGGGCTGCCGGGCTACGAGGCCACGGGCTGGTACGGGATGCTCGCTCCCGCCGGCACACCGCAGGCTGCGATCGAACGCATGCACACCGAGGTGGTGAAGATCCTCACCGCACCCGAACTCAAAAAACAGCTCGCCGTCGAGGGCGCGGTGGCGGTCGGCAACCGGCCCGCGGAGTTCGACAAGTTCATCCGCGAGGAGATCGCCAAGTGGTCGAAACTGATTCGCGAGCTCAAGATCAAGATCGAATGATGCTCCTTCGCCTCGCGATCTTCGCGCTTGCGCTGGCGGCCGCGCCGGCGGCCGCGCTGGAGGAGCCCGCCGAGTACACCGAGATGCGGCGGCTGCTCGCCGAGGGCATCGAAAAGGGCGTCAACCACGCGCGCAAGCGCTCCGGGGGCCCGGCGATCGATCCGCGCGTGATCGCGGCGGTGCGCAAGGTTCCGCGCCACGAGTTCGCGCCGCCGCCGCTGCGTCCCTACGCCTATCTCGACCGGCCGCTGCCCGTGGGCCGCGACGCCACGATCTCGCAGCCCTCGCTGGTCGCGATGATGACCGACCTGCTCAGGATCAGGCACGGGGACAAGGTGCTCGAGGTCGGCACCGGCGGCGGCTACCACACCGCGATCCTCGCCGAGATGACACCCGCCGTGGTGAGCGTCGAGTTCCACCCCGAGGTGGCGCGCGCCGCGAAAGACACGCTCGAGCGGCTCGGCTACCGCAGCGTGCAGGTCAACGTCGCCGACGGCTATTACGGATGGCGCCCGGCCGCGCCCTACGACGCGATCCTCGTGCGCATGGCGGTGCCCGACGTGCCCTCCGCGCTGATCGAGCAGCTCAAGCCCGGAGGTCGCCTGATCGCTCCGGTCGGCCCGCCCGACAGCGCGCAGGTGCTGTTCTTGCTCGAAAAGGGATCCGACGGGCGCGTGAAGGAGACCGCCGTGATGCCGGTTATTTTCCGCGCGCTGCCCGGGGGCCTGCGGCTCTGATCGGGGACCGGTTTGCTTTTTCACCAGCGGCCCGTATGATGGGCCCGTTCCTGGCTGCGCCGGAAAAAAACAGGAGATCCCGATGCAAGAAGAAGCGACCCGCGCGCTCGCGCGCTTCGCGGCCGAGCTCGATTACGAGCGCATTCCGGAGAGCGCGCGCGAGCACTGCCGCAACCTGCTGCTCGATGCGCTCGCCTGCGCGCTAGCCGGCCATCGCGGGGAGGAGACCCCGCAGGTCGCCGCCTTCGCCCGCGCGCTCGCCCAATCGGAGGAGTCGAGCGTGATCGGCGACGGCCGCGCCTCGCTTGCGGGTGCGACGCTGTTGAACGGCTATCTCGTGACCGCCGTGACGATGTGCGACGTGCACCGCGCGACGCTCACGCACGTGACGCCGGAGGTGGTGCCGGCGGCGCTCGCGGTGGCGGAGCGCGACGGGCTCTCGGGGCGGGAGCTTCTCGTCGCGCTCGCCGCCGGCTGCGAGGTCATGACCCGCGTCGGCATCGGCATGGACTGGCCGGCGGCGCGCGCGCGCGGCTGGCACGGGCCGGGCGTCATCGGTCCCTTCGGGGCCGCCGCTGCGGCCGGACGGCTGCTCGGGCTCGACGCCGAGGCGATGGCGCGCGCCTTCGGGCTCGCCGGCAGCCAGGCCGCGGGCACGTTCGCCGCCTGGGGCACTCCGACCGTCAAATTCCACCAGTGCCGGGGCGCGCTCTCGGGCTTGATGGCGGCGCTTCTCGCGCAGCGGGGTTTCGCCGCGACGCGCGAGTTCCTCACCGCAGCCGACGGCGGTCTGTTCACCACCTACTCGAATGGCGGGCGCCCCGAGGCCGCTCTCGCCGGGCTCGGCAGCCGCTGGGAGCTGGAACAAATCGCGCTGCGGCTGTGGCCTTCGGCGACCACCATCCAGGGCGCGATCACCGCGATGTTCGACCTCGTCGCGAGGCACCGCCCCGCCCCCGGCGAAGTGAAAAAGCTCACCGTATTCATGAACCGGACCGGAGTGGACATGCACGGCATCTTTCCGCGCTACCGGGGCAAGTTCGAGGCGCTGCTCTCCACTCATTACTGCGCCGCCGCGATCCTGCACGACGGGGCGCTCACGCTCGAGCAATTCGAGCCGGCGCGCTACGACGATCCCGCGCTCAGGAGCTTCGCGGCGCAGCGCGTGGAAATGAAGGCGGACGACGCGCTGGTCGGCGTTCAAGCCGTGGTCGAGGCCGAGCTCGCCGACGGCCGGCGCGTCTCGGCGCGCTGCGATCACCCCCGCGGCGCTCCCGAGAACCCTCTCGCGCGCGCAGAGATCGAGGAAAAATTCCGGGCCTACGCGAAGGGACTGCTCTCTGCCGCGAGGGTCGAGGAAGTCCTCGCAGCGGTCTCGCGCCTGGAAGCACTCGGATCCGTGCGCAGCTTGATGGACCTCCTCAGAAGGGAGGAGGCGGTGCGCGCGCGCAAGTCGGCATGAGGCGCGCCGGTATCGCGTCGCGGTCAACGAAGCGAGGAGCTCATCCATGAGACCGCCGTGTTCCCGCCTGATCCTCTGCGCCGCGGCGTTTCTTGCCGCCGGAGCGGCCGCGCAGCCGTATCCGGGCCGCCCGGTGCGTATCGTGATACCCCAGGCGGCGGGCGGCGCCGTGGACGTGGTAGCGCGCCCGATCGCCCAGAAGCTGAGCGAGACCTGGGGGCAGCAGGTGGTCGTGGACAATCGCCCCGGGGCAAATGGCATCATCGGCATCGAGGCGGTGGCCAGATCCAAGCCCGACGGCTACACGCTCGGCGCCGCGTTCACCTCCTCGCTCACCATCAACCCGCACGTCTACAAAGCGCTGCCCTACGACACGTTCCGCGACTTCGTTCCGGTCACGCAGGTCGTCACCAATACCATCACGCTGGTCGTCAACCCCTATCTCCCGGCGCGCACCCCGAAGGAGCTGGTCGCGCTCGGCCGGTCGCGGCCCGGCGAGCTCGCCTACGGGTCGGCCGGAGTCGGCAACATGACGCATCTCGCCGCCGAGCTGATGCGCCAGGAGACGGGGCTGAAGATGGTGCACGTCCCTTACAAAGGCGACACCCCGGCGGTCACCGAGCTCGTGAGCGGGCAGGTCGCTCTGATCTTCGCCACTGCGCCCTCGGTGGCGGCACACATCCAGAACGGAAGACTGAGATTGCTCGCGACCTGCGGTGAGAGGCGCGCCCTCGCCTACCCCGATGCGCCGACGATGATCGAGTCAGGATTCCCCGGAGTGGTGGTGACCGGCTGGTGGGGACTGGTCGCCCCCACGGGCACGCCGCAAGACATCGTCCAGAGAGTGGCCCGCGACGTCGCGCATCACGCGCTCTCGCCAGAGCTGCGCGAGCGGCTGCGCGCGCTCGGTGCCGAGCCGGCGGGAACCTCCCCCGCAGAATTCGCTGCTTTCATCAAGTCCGAACTCGTGAAGTGGGAGCGAGTCGCCAAGACCGCCGGAATCTACCGCAGCCAGTAGACGCATGGCCCGCGCGTCGAGCTCCTTTCCCCGGCAACCGGAGTAGACTTTAGGCGGGAAGCTCCCGAGGCTCCAAGGTGTCTCGGTTACTGCGCAGCAGGGGCGCACGCGGCGCCCGGCGGTGGCTGGGCGGGCTCCTGCTCGCGTCCTGCTGCGGCTTCGCCCTTGCGCAACAGCCCCAAACCGCGCCCGAGCTCACCCCCCAGCAGCGCGCCCGGCTGCAGTGGGAGGCGGGCTATGTGTTGCACCTCATGGGCGACTACGAGCGCGCGGTGGAGCTCTTCCGCGCCTCGATCGCCGCCCATCCCACCGCCGAGGCGCACACCTACCTCGGCTGGTCGCTGAGCCACCTCGGGCGGCTCGAGGAGGCGATCGCCCAGTGCAAGATCGCGATCGGGCTCGACCCCGACTTCGGCAACCCCTACAACGACATCGGCGTCTACCTGATTGACCAAGGCAAGCTCGAGGAAGCGGTGCCGTGGCTCGAAAAGGCCATGGCCTCCCGGCGCTACTGCTGCTACCAGTTCCCGCACTATAACCTCGGCAGGGTGCGGCTGATGCAGGGTAGGATCGAGGAGGCGACGCGCGCCTTCGAGCGCGCGCTCAAGTACGATCCCCAGCACGTCCCCTCGCTGCTCGCGCTCGAATACATCAAGCGCGGCGGGCTGAGGGGACTGTAGCCGGCTCAGGCCGCAGTCAGCCCGCCGTCGAGCACCAGGGTCTGCCCGGTGATGTAGCCCGCCTGGGGGCCCGCGAGGAAGCATACCGCGGAGGCCACTTCCTCGGGCGTCGCGAAGCGGCGCAGCGGCACGCGCGCGAGCGCCCAGTCGCGGTAGCCGGGGTCGGCGAGCGATCCCGAGCGCGAAGGCGTGTCCACGCGGCCCGGCGCAACAGCGTTCACCCGGATGCCGTGGGGCGCCCACTCGACTGCGAGCATGCGCGTCAAATGGATCAACCCGGCCTTGGCGACACCGTAGGCCGCGCGCCCCTCGATCCCCACCACGCCATGGGTGGATGCGATGTTGATGATCGAGCCGCCGCGCCCGGAAGCGATCAGGTGGCGGGCCATCCCCTGGCTCAGAAAGAAAGCGCCCGTCAGGTCGGTCGCGATCACGGCGTCCCACTCCTCTGGGGTGATCTCGACCGCGGGCTTCTTGAGAGCGATGCCCGCGTTGTTGACGAGCACGTCGAGCCGCCCGAAGGCGCCGAGAATTTCGTTCAGCGCCCGTCCGATGTCCGCGTGCGAGCGAACGTCGAGCGCGACCGGTAGCGCGCGTGCGCCCGCCGCGCCGATTCCGGCGAGCACCGCCGAGAGCTTCTCGGGCCGAGTGGAGGAGGCCGCCACGTCGAATCCCTCGCGCGCGAGCGCGAGCGCGATCGCGGCGCCGATGCCCTGCGCTGCGCCGGTCACGAAAGCCGTTCGCCTCTGCGGCGCCACGAAGCGCTCCGCCTCTCACCAGCCGCGCGGCTCCTCCCGCAACGCCGCCATGGCGTCGAGGGACTGCGCGAGTCCGGCGTGCTCGGCCTCGCCCAGGGCTCGCAGCGGAGGGCGCGGATCGCCGCAGTCGCGCCCCAGCGCGCGGGCGGCCGACTTCAGCCCTGCGACTCCGTGCGGCTTCATCAGCTTGCGCAGGGCCGCGACAGCGCTCTGGTCCGCGCGCGCCTCGTGGTAGCGCTCCTCGCGGCACCGCTCGTAGAGCCGGCGCACGAGCCGGGGCGCGATGCCCGCGAGCGGCGCGAAGGCGCCGGAGCCGCCGATCGCGCCGGCCGAAACCAGAAACTCGGCTGCCGGGACGAGCCGCCACCGAGGGCGGATGCGTCGCACGCTGGAGAGCACGTCGATCATGAACTGCCAGTCGAGGCTCGCATCCACCACCCCGGCGAAATGCTCGAGCCGTCCGGCGAGCGCGACCGCGATTTCCGTGGTCACCTTCACCCCGCCCATTTCCGCAGGCGCGTTGTAGACGAAAAACGGCAAGCGCACCGCCGACCCGATCTGGACGAAGTGCTCGACGAGCATCGCCGCGGGAGGGGTCCAGTAATAAGGCACCGCCGCGACGATCGCGGCCGCCCCGACCTTCTCGGCGTGGCGCGCGAGGCAGACGGCGAGAGCCGTACCCGACTGGCTCACATGCGCGATCACGGGCACCCGCCCCCCGACCCGCTCGAGGGCGTATTCGAGCAATGCGCGCCGCTCCGCGTCGGTGAGGCTCACCGACTCGCCCTCGTGCATGGGCAGCGCGAGCGCATCGGCGCCGTGGCGCAAGTGGAACTCGATCAGCCTGCCGTAGCGCTCGAAATCAATGCGGTGCTCGCGCGTGAACGCAGTGAGGGGCGTGTGGACGAGTCCGGGATCGAAATCGCGCATCGGGTCGGGCGTTCGCCGGGGCGTTACCAGCCGTGCGGTTCGGTGTCGAGGATGCCGAGCTCCTCGAGCTGCGCGCGAATATAGGCCTGGCGCTCGCGGGTTGCCGTCGGAAGCGGCGGGCGGGTCGGCCCGACCGGGCGCCCCATCATCACCATGCCGCCCTTGAGCGAGGAGGGATACTGGTCGCGGAACAGCAGCCACAGCCGCGAGAGCTTGTACTGGAGCTCGCGCGCCTTGTCCCACTCGCCGGCGGCGCACGCCGCGTAGGCCGCGTTGCAGAGATTGGGGCAGATGGCGCCAGCAGAGGAGTAGGACCCCACTGCTCCGAGCGGCACGGAAGGTAGCAGATACTCGACGCCGGTCACCAGCGCAAAATCCGGGCGCAGCGCGAGCGCCGCGCGCGCGAGATCGAGGAACTTCTCGCTGTTGAAGCTCGCCTCCTTCATCCCGACCAGGTTCGGCAGCCGCTCGATCAGCCGCGCGAGCAGCTCGCCGTCTATCTCCACGCCCGAGAGATAGCTCGGGGAGTTGTAGGCGATGAGCGGCAATCCCGTGGCGGTACCGATCCGCACGAAGTGATCGTAGAGCGCCTCCCTCGACGGGTTCCAGAAGTAGGGCGTGATCGCGACGATCGCATCCGCTCCGATCTTCTCGGCGTGGCGCGCGAGCTCCAGAGAATCCTCGACCGAGAGCGCGCTCACGTGGATCGAGACCCCGACGCGCCCGGCCACGGTCTTGACAGCCGCCTCGGCCAAGCGCTTGCGCTCCTCGACACTGAGGTTGAGCGACTCCCCTTTGTGGTGCGGCCAGGAAATGGCAGTGCCGCTGGTGCGCACGTGAAAGTCGATCAGCCGCTCGAAGGTCGCAAGATCGGGGCTGAAATCGTCCTTGAGCGGCGTGACGGGGCTCTGCATCACCCCGCCGAGCTTGATCGGCATGACCGGCTTCCGTCGTGATCGGGCGCAAGCATACCATCCGATCGGTGCACGCGGACCATGAAGTGAAACGCCGCGCGCCCCGCTCAGCCGCCCGCGGCCGTGCACGAGGGACGGCGCACCGACGGAAGGTGGCGCGCGAGCCAGGACGAGACGAGCTGCTGGGCCCGCTGCTCGCGCCCCGCGTCGAAGTGGCCGCAGTCGGGAACGATTTCCACCGTCACCTTGCCGCCCGCGCGGCGCCTGAATCCCTCGCCCGGATACCGCTCGGGGGACTGCCGGTCGCCGCGGATGAAGAGCGCTGGAGAGCTCGCCTTCGAGACGAGGCCGAGGGCATCCGGGGTTCCGGTCAGGCGGTCGAGGAGACTCTCGGCGCCGATCGCCCACCACCAGCCGGGCGACGACAGCAGCTCGCGCCCGCGCCCCGCACGCGCGAGGTCGCGCGCCCGCGCCGCGACCGTCCCGACTTCAGCGCCCGCGAGCAGGCCCCGCGCGGCTCGAGCGCCCGACCGCATCGCGCCCTCCGGGGTGCCCGAGGGCAGAGCCAGCGGCCGGCGGTCGCGGGTGGTGAGGAGGTCATGGCTGCGGAGGTTCAAGGCGAGGCAGGCGAA
>DATLZE010000101.1:0-2519 GCA_035574195.1 Burkholderiales bacterium
TTCGGGCGAGGCGGGCCCGCCTCGCCAACGGCGAGCGGCGCGGCATGGCGAGCGCCTGCGGCCCCCGCGGCACCTTCGCGCGTTTGCGAGTATCGGATGAGCTCGCCGCGCCTCGGCGCCGGAACTTGCACGTTTTCCAACGGCGCGCAGTACACGGCGCACATCGGCGACTGAACGCCCGTGCTAAGATAATCGCATTCCTTCCGTCGCCTGCCGCTCTTGGAGACTTCCGCTGCAACGCAGGACCGCGCGGGCGCCGCGGCGGTGAGCGCCGACGCGCTGCTCGAGACGGTCCGGCAACTCGCCTCCGAGCTGCACCCGACTCGACCGCCCGTCCCCGGCGCGCTCGATGCGCGTCTCGACCAAGATTACGGATTCGACAGTCTGGGGCGGGTCGAGCTTTTCCTGCGGATCGAGCGCCGCTTCGGCGTGAGCCTGACTGAAACCGTGATGGCGAGCGCCGAGACCCCGCGCGATCTGCTGCGGGCGATCCAGGCGGCGAGCCCTGCGGGCGGTGCGGCCTCGGCGCCGGAGCGCGTGGCAGCGCTGGCGCAGGAATCGGAGACGCCCGAGGCGGCGCGCACGCTCATCGAGGTGCTGGAGTGGCACGTCGCACGCCACCCGCAGCGCCCGCACATCGTGCTGCTCGACGAGGCGGGAAGCGAACGCACCGTCAGTTACGCGCAGCTCGACGAGGCCGCGCGCGCCGTCGCCGCCGGGCTGCTCGAACGCGATCTGCAACCCGGGGCGGCAGTCGCGATCATGCTGCCGACCAGCGTCGAGTACTTCTTCAGCTTCTTCGGCATCCTGCTCGCCGGCGGCATTCCGGTTCCGATCTATCCACCTGCTCGCGCCTCCCAGATCGAAGACCATCTGCGGCGCCATGCCGGAATCCTGTCCAACGCGCTCACCGAGATCCTGATTACCGTGCCGCAGGCGAAGCCGGTGGCGCTGTTGCTCAAGCCCCGAGTGGCGACGCTGAAGAGCGTGGTGACACCCGAGGAGTTGATGCGCCCGCAGCCGGCCGCAGCCCTCTACCGCGCGCGCCCCCAGGACATCGCCATGCTGCAGTACACCTCGGGCAGCACCGGCAATCCCAAGGGCGTGATCCTGACCCACGACAACCTCCTCACCAACCTCCGCGCCATGGGGCGCGCGCTGCGCGTGACACCTGCCGACGTGTTCGTGAGCTGGCTGCCGCTCTACCACGACATGGGGCTGATCGGCGCGTGGATGGGAAGCCTGACCTACGGCTTCAAGTTCCCGGTGATGTCGCCGCTCACCTTCCTCGCGCGGCCCGAGCGCTGGCTGCGTGCGATTCATCGCCACCGCGGCACGCTTTCCGGAGGCCCCAACTTCTGCTACGAGCTCGCCCTGCGCAAGGTCCGAGACGAAGAGATCGAAGGGCTCGATCTTTCGAGCTGGCGCTTCGCGTTCAACGGCGCCGAGCCGGTGTCGCCGGAGACGATCACCGCGTTCACCCGCCGCTTCGCCCGTTACGGCTTCCGGCCAGAGGCGATGGCCCCGGTCTACGGGCTCGCAGAGGCGACGCTGGGAGTCGCCTTCCCTCCGCCCGGGCGCGGGCCGAAGTTCGACCGCGTCGAGCGCGAGCGCTTCACCCGCACCGGGCGCGCCGTCGCCGTTGCGGACGATCATCCGGACGCGCTCACCTTCGTCTCGTGCGGGCATCCTCTGCCCGGCCATCAGGTGCGCGTGGTAGACGCCACCGGCCGCGAGCTGGGCGAGCGCGAAGAGGGACACGTCCAGTTCTGCGGACCTTCGGCGACCAGCGGCTACTACCGCAACCCGGAGGCGACGCGCGAGCTGCTCGACGGGGAATGGCTCAACACGGGGGATTACGGCTACATCGCGGAGGGCGAGCTCTACATCACCGGACGCATCAAGGACATCGTCATCCGTGCCGGCCGCAACATCCATCCCTACGAGCTCGAGGAGGCGGTGGGCGCGCTGGAGGGCATCCGCAAGGGCTGCGTCGCGGTGTTCGGGACGAAGGATCCGCGCACCGGGACCGAGCGCGTCGTGGTGCTCGCGGAGACGCGCGTCACGGACCCTGCCGAGCGCGAGCGGTTGACTGCGCGCATCAACGAGCTCGCGGTCGAGCTGATCGGGATGCCGCCCGACGACGTCGTGCTCGCCCCCCCGTACACCGTGCTCAAGACCTCGAGCGGCAAGATTCGCCGCGCGGCGAGCCGCGAGGCCTACGAGCGCGGCGGCGCGCTCGGCGCGCGCGCGGTGTGGTGGCAGGTCGCGCGCCTCGCCTGGGCGGCCGCGATCCCGCAACTGCGGCGCGGGCTGCGCGTCGCCGCCGACCTCGCCTACGGCGCCTACGCCCTGCTCGTGCTCGGAGCGCTGGGAACGCTTACCTGGTCGGCGGTGGCGGCTCTCCCGCGCTGGGAGTGGTGCTGGAGGCTGGGCCACCGCGCGGCGCGGCTCTTCCTCGCCGCGCTCGGCATCCGGCTGGCGGTGAGCGGGCTCGAGCGCCTGCCGGCGGGCCGCCC
>DATLZE010000102.1:0-10175 GCA_035574195.1 Burkholderiales bacterium
GCCGCCAGCACGAGCAGAAAGGTTTTCAGGACACGCCCGCGTTTCGCGCTCATCGCCGGATCCTCGCCATTGAATCGGGTGCTGTCGTAACTGCCCCGAATTATAACAGCCGCCGCGCCCGCGCCCTGACGGCGGGCCGCGGCACGGTGGGGCACCTCGCCTCGGAGCTGCTCAATTCGACCGCCGGCATCAAGCTCGTCGCGGTGCACTACAAGGGCTCGGGGCCCTCGATGATCGATCTCGTCGCCGGCCACGTGCAGTTGCAGTTTCCGAGCATGCCGGCGGCGGTGCCGCACGTGAGGACCGGGAAGCTGCGCATGATCGCGCAGACCGGCGAGAAGCGCTCGGGAGCGGCTCCGGACGTTCCCACCATGCGCGAGCAGGGGCTCAAGGACTTCGTCGTCTCCAGCGGCTTCGCGCTGTTCGCGCCCGCCGGCACGCCCCGTGCCATCATCGAGCGCGTTCACGCCGCCCTGGTCAAGGCGCTCAACGACCCGGGAGTCAGGAAGAGTCTCGCCGACCAGGGGGCTGAGGTGGTGGCGAGCACGCCCGAGGAACACGACCGCTTCAACCGCGCCGAGATCGCGAAGTGGATCAAGGTCGCGCGCGCGGCGGGCATCGAACCCGAATAAACGGCTCCGCAGGAGAACGCCGATGAAACCACGGAGCGCAGTTCCGATCTGGCCCGCGCTGTGCATGGCTCTGTTGTCCGGCGCCGTTCACGCGCAGCCGTTTCCGTCCAAGCCGATCCGGGTGGTGAACCCCGCGGCGCCGGGCGGCAACAGCGACATCTTCTTCCGGCTGCTGCAGCCCAGGATGCAGGAGCTGCTCGGCCAGCCGCTCGTCATGGACTACCGGCCGGGGGCAGGCGCGACGATCGGGGGCGAGATCATCGCGCGCTCCGCGCCCGACGGCTACACCACCGGCATCGTGGCGGCGAGCTTCGTCATCAACCCGGCGGTGTTCAAGAAGCTCCCCTACGACACGGCGCGCGACTTCACCGGGCTGGGACTGATCGTGGACGTGCCCTCCGGGCTCGTCGTGCATCCCTCGCTGCCGGTGCACAACGTGAAACAGCTCGTCGCGCTCGCGAAAAGCCGCCCCGGCGAGATCTTCTACTCGACCTCCGGGCCGGGGACGATCGGGCACCTCGCGGGCGAGATGCTCAACTCGATGGCAGGAATCAAGCTCGTGCACGTGCCGTACAAGGGGGCGGGGCCGGCGGTCATCGACCTCATGGCGGGCCACGTGCAGTTGCAGTTCGCGAGCCTGCCGCTGCTCTACGGCCACGTGCGCGCGGGCAAGCTCCGGCTGATCGCGCAGACCGGCGAGAAGCGCTCGGCCTCGGCCCCGGACGTGCCCACGATGCAGGAGGCGGGGCTCTCCGGCTTCGTGGTGAGGAGCGGCTTCGGCTTCGTCGGTCCGGCGGGCATCCCGCGCCCGATCGCCGAGCGGCTCAACGACGCGCTGGTGAAGGCGGTGCGCGACCCCCAGAACAGCAAGGTGCTCGTGGAGCGCGGCGCCGACCCGGTCGGCAGCTCGATCGAGGAGCATCAGGAATACATCCGCACCGAAATCGCCAGGTGGCGCAAGGTGGCGAAGGAGGCGGGAATCGAGCCGCAGTAACGATGTTCAAGGCTCGACGTTCGAGGTCCAATGACGGCGGGCCGCCGAGTTTCACGCATCGATCTCGAGACCTGGAATGGAGTCGCCGCCCTCGCGCCCCGTCCGAAACATGAAGCCCTTCGACTGGCAGTTCCCGTATCCTTCGCAGCGCATGCCGGTGCTCGCGCGCAACGCGGTGGCGACCTCGCAACCGCTCGCGGCGCAGGCGGGGCTCGCGATGATGCTGAAGGGCGGCAACGCGGTGGACGCAGCGCTCGCGGCGGCGGTGGCGCTCACCGTCGTCGAGCCCACCAGCAACGGCATCGGCGGGGATGCATTCTGCATCCTGTGGGACGGGACGAAGCTCCACGGCCTGAACGCCTCCGGGCGTTCGCCTGCGGGCTGGACGTCGAAGCGCTTCTCGGGGCGTGCCTCGATGCCGCGGCGCGGCTGGGATTCGGTCACCGTGCCGGGAGCGGTCTCGGCCTGGGTCGCGCTCTCGGAACGCTTCGGCAAGCTCCCGTTCGCGGATCTGTTCGAGCCGGCGATCCGCTACGCGCGGGACGGCTTTCTCGTCTCGCCGACGATCGCGCGGCTGTGGGCGCAGCAGGCCCCGGAGCTGTCCTCCCAGCCGGGGTTCGCGCAGGCCTTCATGCCGCGCGGGCGCGCACCCGAGCCCGGCGAGCGCTTCTCCTTCCCGGAGCAGGCGCGCACGCTCGAATTGATCGCGCGCACGCGCGGCGAGGCTTTCTACAAGGGAGAGCTCGCCGCCAGGATCGCCGCCCATGCGCGCGAGCACGGCGGCGCGATGACGGAAGAGGATCTCGCCGCGCACCGCGCCGACTGGGTCGAGCCGATCGGGCACTCCTACCGCGGCTACACGCTGCACGAGATCCCCCCCAACACCCAGGGAATCGGCGCGCTGATCGCGCTCGGCATCCTCGAGAACTTCGACCTCGCCGCGATCCCGGTGGACTCCGCCGAGAGCCTGCACCTGCAGATCGAAGCGATGAAGCTCGCGTTCTCCGACATCCACGAGCACGTCTCGGATCCCGGCGCGATGCGCGTGCGGCCGGAAGCACTGCTCGACAAGGAATATCTCGCGAGCCGCTCACGACTCGTCAACCGCAAGCAGGCCGGGCTTCCGAGCCCCGGTGCGCCCGGCCGCGGCGGCACGGTCTACCTCACCGCGGCCGACGCCTCCGGCATGATGGTGTCCTACATCCAGTCGAACTATCTCGGCTTCGGCTCGGGGGTGGTGGTGCCCGGAACCGGCATCTCGCTCCAGAACCGCGGCTACGGGTTCTCGCTCCGCCCCGGGCACGCGAACGAGGTCGCGCCGCGCAAGCGCCCGTTCCACACCATCATTCCTGCTTTCGTGACGCGCGCGGGAAAGCCCGTGATGAGCTTCGGCGTCATGGGCGGGGCGATGCAGGCGCAGGGCCACGTCCAGGTGATGGTGCGGCTCGCCGACTACCGCCAGAACCCGCAGGCCGCGGCCGACGCGCCGCGCTGGCGGGTGGAGGAACGCTTCACCGTGAACCTCGAGCACGGCATTCCCGCCGCGGTCATCGAGGAGCTGCGCTCCCGCGGCCACGATCCGGTCCAGGCCGAGCGCTGGAGCACAGACTTCGGGCGCGCGCAGTTGATCTTCCGGCTCGAGGACGGCTACTTCGCCGCTTCCGAGCGCCGCACCGACGGGCAGGCGGTGGGCTTCTGACCGGCTTTCGCCTCCAGCCGCGCAGACGCGCAGCGGCGCTCGGGAATTTCGCCGCTCTCCTCCCGCCGGCGATCCGGGCTCCGGGTCAGCGGGCGCCGGCCTGCACCGCCACCGGAGCCTTGCGGCGCCGCAGCACCCAGTAGCCGACGAACAGGCCGACCGCCACGCCTGCAAGAATGGCGAGCTGGCGGTCCGGATGGAGGAGCACTGTCAGCGCAAGCGCGGCGAGCGCGCCGCGCGCCAGAAGGTCCGGCGCCCGCCGGTCGGAGAACTGCGCCTGGATCGCGAAGGTGACGCCGACCGTCGCGGTCGTGACCAGCAACATCGCCCCGATCTGCGCGAACCCCGGCTCGATCACCAGCTCCGGCCGAGTGAAGACGCCGGCCATCAGGACGAACAGCGAGACGCAGATCGTGATCGCGCGGAACAGCGTTCGCATGAAGGAGGCCTCCGCGATCTTGGAGGTGACCGCCGCGGCCACGGAGGTGGGAGGGGTCAGCTCGCCCCACACCGCGAGGAAGAAGGCGAAGAAGTGCACGACCCAGGGGTCCACGCCGACCTTGATCATCGGTGGCGCGATCACGAGCGCGGTGATGATGTAGGTCGGCGCGGGCGGCAGCCCCGTGCCGAGCAGCGCGCCGAAGAAAAAAGCGATGAGCACCATCGCGACGAGATTGACCCCCGCCATCTGGATCAGGATCGCCCCGATCTTGGTCGGCACGCCGGTGATGACGAGCGCCCCGGTCATGATCGAAAGCGTGGCGAGCAGCAGCGTGAGATCGGAAGTCATGCTCGCGAAGTTGTCCACGAAGCGCCCCAGGGGGGCGAGCACCGCGCGCCACGACAGCCCCTCCGTGCGCGCGCTCCCCGCCACGTGCGCGGCCACCAGGAAGGCGGCGACCGCGACGAAGACGTAGAGCGCGGCGAACATCGGGGCGAGGTGCAGCACCCCCATCGCGCCGATCAGCCCGGCGACCACCGCCAGGAACGCCGCGATGTTCATCCAGTCGGACCAGCTCATGGGCTCCGAGACCACGCTGCCGAGGCGCGCCCGGTGGCGCATCGAGAGCAGGTAGACGGAGACGCTGACACCGATGTAGTAGACGATCGCCGGAGCGTAGCCGCGCGCGACGACGTCGAAATAGCTGCGCCCCAGGAACTCCGCCATCAGGAAGGCGGCGATCCCCATCACGGGCGGCATCAACTGCCCGCCGAGCGAGGACGCCGTCTCGATCGCACCGGCGACCACCCGCGGCATGCCGGCGCCGATCATGGCGGGAATGGTCGCGGTGCCCACCGTGATGGCGTTGGCCGCGCCGCTGCCGCTCACGGTGCCGACCGCCATCGAACCGATCACGGCGGACTGCGGCAGCGCGTGCGGCGAGCGCACCGCGATCAGCTTGGAAGCCCTGAGGATCGAGTCCACGCAGCCGAAAGCGCGCAGCGCCGCGAGCACCAGGATGAACGAGCCGATCAGCGTCAGTGCGAGCTGCGGCAGATTGGAAAACACGCCGGTGGACATCTCCACGCTCATCGCGCTCGTGATCCGGCTCCAGGACAGCCCGGGATGGAAGAACATCCCGGAGACGAACTTTCCGTACGCCGCGTAGAGGATCAGCAGGATGTTCAGCACGAACAGCGCGAAGTGGCGCCTGCGCGAGTACTCCATGATCAGCAGCACCATCAGCCCGCCCATGACGAGGTCGGCCGTGTTCCAGACCCCGGCGCGCACCGTGCCGATCTCGTAATATTCGACGTGCATGTACGCGGCGACCGCGACCGACACCGCGATGTAGGCCGCGGCCAGGGCGGCTCGGGCGGCTGCCGGCAGTCGCGGGTAGAACGCACCCTGGCGCAGCTCCTCCAGCGTATAGAGGATGAAGGTGACGGGAACCAGCGTGATCGCGAGCAGCACCGGGCCGCCCTCGCTGGTCCAGTAATAGACGAAGAGATAACCGAAGAAGAAGACCGCGGTGAGATAGTAGAGCGCGTCGGCCACCGCGCGCGCCCGGCCCGCGGGCGCGGCCGGAACAGTAGGTGCTTTGATCGGGTCCATGCGCGAGGCGGGGGCGAGCGCATCGTGCGCCCGCCCCCGCTTTCAGCTCATCGGTTCCGCTCTACCTCTTCGCGATCCGGGCGTCCCACTTCGGGTCCCATACGCCCTTCTCGCGCATGTACTTCGCGAGCCCCGGGTGGATCGGAACGAAATTGACCGAGGACATCACGCCGCGCCGCTGGAACCCGGCCATGTCCTTGGCGATTTGCGCGTAGCTCGGATCGGCCTTGACCAGATCGGGAAGGTTCTTCTCGATCGCCTTGAGCATCTGGTAGACGTCCTCCTCCGGAATCTCGAGCCCGACGTGGAAGCCGTAGTAGAACGGCAGCAGCAGCACCTTGTCCGCATGCACGTCCTTCTTGAAGGCCTCGGGGCGCACCTCGGTGATCGCGAAGCCGGCCTTGCGCAGCGTCTCGAGCTCCTCGGCGCTGGGGTTCAACGCGGCCCAGTCGGCCGCGAGCGAAGCCTCAGTGATCCACGGCGCCGTGGTCGCCTCGCCGTTGGTGTAGATGATGAAGGCCTCGATGCCGCCGCCTTGCAGCAGCGAGCCCGCGGCGGAGAGGTCCACCTGGCGGTAGTTGTGCTTCACGCCGAGCGCGGCGTAGGCACGCTCGAGATGGGCGCGCACGTCCCACGGCAGCGGCCCCGTGAAGACGGGTTTCCCGGAGAGGTCCCGCCAGCCCCGGAACTTGCCTTTGTTGCGCGCATGCACCGCAGTGCCCACCTCCACCGTGAACGCCCAGAACGACTGCACCGGCTGGCGCTTCATCTCCGCCTTGAAGCCCTTGAAGCGGTTGATGTCGTTCGCCAGCTCCCAGAACGCGATATCGGCCCCGTAGTAGCCCTCGAACTGGCCGGTGGCGTAGCCCTTGACGGAGACGATCGCCCCGGGCGTGGGTTGCACGGTGACGCGATACTTCGGCAGCTCGCGGTTGAGCACCTCCGCGAGCACGACGAGCGCCTTATGCCCGGAGGACCCGACTGCCGAGGTGCCCCAGGGAATTTCCTTGACCTGCGCCGCCGCGCCAGCGCCCCAGGCGGCCGCGAGCCCCGCCGCGGCCAGGATCAGTGCGCGCTTGAACATGACCGAGCCCTCCTTTGGAAACGAGGGATTCTGACGATCCCTCTCGGATTTATTCTATTACATTTCGGTCAAGCCGGCGCTCATCGCTGCGCCCTGCGGCGCCAGAACGGCTTTCCGGCAGGAAGCCGCTATTTCTCGAGCAATACCTGGAGCGTGCGCGAGCGGAACTCGCGCTGGTAGAGCACGTAGACCACGCCGAGCGTCACCGCCATCATCAGCAGCGGGTGCAAGAACCAGGCGAGCGCGGCAAGCCCGAAGTAGTAGGCGCGCAGCCCGTAGTTGAAGTTGCCGTTGGCGAATCCCACGACGGTGGCGATGCGGTCGATGTGGGCCGCGTACTGCTCGGGGTCGGCCGGCGGCTTGCGCGTGGCGCCGACCAGGATCGAGCAGAAGCCGAACTGCCGGATGGACCACGAGAACTTGAAGAAGGCGTAGACGAAGATGGCGAGCAGCAGCACGATCTTCAGCTCCCACAGCCGCCGCGAGACGCGCTGGGCGAAGGGCAGCTCCGCGACGACGCTCGCCGCCTGCTCGGCGTAGCCCATGAGCGCGACCAGCGCTCCCAGGATCAGCATGGTGGTGGAGGCGAAGAACTGGGAGCTGCGCGTGAGATTGCGCAGCACATTGACGTCCACCATGCGGTTGTCGCGCTCGACCATGCGCACCACCCACTCGCGCAGGTAGCGGTCCATCTCGCGGCCGAGCCGCGGCCGCGCGTCGCGCCGGTGGTCCGCGTACCACTGGTACCCGCCCCACAGCACGGCGAAAAGCCCTACCGCTGCCGCGTCGAGCCAGGTGAGCGGCAGCATCATCGCGAGCTCGTCGAGGCGCCTCACCTACAGGCTCGGACACCGGAAAAACGATCGTCGGCCACGGACACGCGCCGGTAAACGCTGTTCAGCGCAGCCACTCGCCGCAGAGGACGCGGAGCCCGTAGAGAACGCGCGGCAAGCAGCGCGCGGCGAACGGAGCGGCCGCCCTACTCCTCTCCTCGATCCCGCGCCCTCGAACCCCGAATCCGCATTCCCGGCGCTTCCCGCGGCCTCTGCGGCCGGAACGTTTTTGCCTTTGACCCGATCTGCGCTCATCGGCGGCCACCGGCTTCGCCTCACACGAACAAGGTCAGCACGCCGGTGTACCCGTAGAGCCGGTTGTGCGAGATCTCGCCGTTGCAAAAGAAGCCGACCAGCGGGAAGTCGCCGAGCGCCTCGCGGATCATTTTCAGCTCGCCCGAGTCCGGCCCGAACAGGCTCGCGCCGCGCCCGAGGCAGGAGTAATAGACCCCGCCGCGCGGGCGCGTGTAAAGCCCCTTGCGGATGCTCTCGAGCATCGCCGCCATGTCCTCGCGCGCCGTCTTCGCGTCGCGCCGGCAGAACATGAGGCTCGCCCCCGGCTGCAGCAGCTCGCCGACGGCGATCAAGCGGTTGGCGGGATCGATGCCGACGAGGTTGCGCACCAGGTAGTCGCCGGTGTCGCTCGCGGGGATCGGCAGGCCGACGAAGATGTGGCCGCCGACGCGGTTGAGATCGCGCGCCGCCGCCTCGCCGATGTCCTCGCGGAACACGTCGAGCGCGGGACGCCCGTCGAGCGTGATGACGACGTTGTGCTGGCAGGCGGTGATCACGCGCTTGGGCCCGATCGGCGAGCAGCCCTGGGTGAGCCGGGTCGCGATCGCCACGCTGTCGGAGAACGACACCCCCGAGATCCCGCCCTCTATCACGCCGTCCGCGAACTGCAGATTCTGCCGGCGCGAGCTGGTGAGGCCGCCCACCAGGAAGCCGCTCTCGACCCGCCCCGCGAGCCGCGCGACGAGTTCCGCGATGCGGCGGTTGTAGGGATCGGCGTGCACGATGGCGAAGTGGGGCGCGGCGCCTCCGCACCTGAGCGTCACGCGCTCCACGTCCGCTCCGCTCGCGACACCCGAGAACACGCGGAACGAATCGGGCTCGAAATCGCCCACCATCATGGCGACCGCCGGCTCGTCGAGATATTCCCGCCCGCTCGCGCAAATGCCCACGCCGACGGTCCCCACCCAGTGCGGCACGCCGGTGCGCGAGCGCACGGCCGCGAGGATGTCGGCGGCGTGATCGGAGAGGAGATCGGTCACGTAGAGGAAGCCCAGGCTCGCCGGCCCCTGCCCGAGCTGGGCGAGGCAGGCCTCCACCGCGCCTCGCCAGTTTTCCGCGGCCGCATGCCCGTAGCGGAAATCCGGCATCGTCAGAGTCCTTCAGCGCAAGGGCGCGGTGGAGCGAGCACGCCGGGCGCAAAACGGCAGGGCGCGGGCGGCACTCGCCATCAAGCTCGTTTGATCCAGCCGGGCAGCGCCTCGAAGCGTTTTACCCATGCCGCCACGCTCGGATAATCCTCCAACCTGAATCCGCCCTCGTGCGCGACCGAGACATAAGGATAGCAGGCGACGTCGGCGATCGTCGGGCGCCCGAGCGCGAGCCAATCGTTCGTTCTCAGGCGTCCCTCGAGCACTTCGAGCCCCGCCTTGCCGTACTCCTGGTACTCCTCGAGATTGCCGCTCCTCATGCGGTTCATCACCCCGCGCGCCCACTGCAGCCCGTAGTGGATCTCGTTCTGGGCGAGCTCGAGCCATTGCGCGACCTCGGCCATTCCCGCCGGATCGGTCGGCAGCCAGCGCTCGCCACCGTGCTTGCGGGCGATGTAGACCAGGCACGCGGTCGAGCCCCAGTACACCTTTCCCTCATCCTCCAGCGCCGGCACCTGCCCGCGCGGATTGATCTTGAGAAAAGCCGGCTGCTTGTGCTCTTTTTTCTGAAAATCGAGCACCACCTTCTCGTACGGCACGCCGAGCATCGCGAGCAGCAGCCGCGGCTTGTAAGCGTTGCCGGAGCGTTCCGTCATGTAGAGCTTCATCGTTCCTCCCGTCAGTAGCCGAAAGCGGTGGACATCCTAGCACGCGCCCCGGGAGGCAGCCATCTGCCGCCGGCCGCGGAGTGCGAGCCGGCGACCGCGAGCGGCGGGCGGGCCGCGCCTCGGATCGCCTTGCAGCGAAGCGAGCCGGGCTGACTCATAGAACGAGTCAACCAAGCTCAAGCCACGACGAAGCGGCTCCGGGTTCTGTTCGGCGATACCGAGTTGCGCGAGAGCCGGCGGATAGCACGCTCGCAGCGCATGACGGTTGCCGAATGGGTGCGGCAGGTGCTGCGCGCCGCACGCCACTTCGTTACGCACGGCGATGCGGCGCGCAAGCTCGTCCCGGTCCGGGCGGCAGCGGCACTTTCGTTTCCGGCACCTGGCATCGGCCAGGTGGGCGCCGAGATCGAGCGCGGCTACGGCGCCGGGGCTGCGCATTGATTTCGTGAGCTCGACGAGCGCCTCGTGACCGAAGCGCAAGCGCTGCATGAAATCCCCGCACCGCTACGCCGCCATCGTTAAGCGCGCTGCTATCGAGCCGGCGTTCGAGGCGCAGCTCGGCGTGATTGACGAAGTGTTCCCGGTCGAGCGCCGCGACACCGAAAGGGCCAAGGAAGGCGCAAATACCTGCGACAAGAGCGGTTCGCGAGGCGCACAGCCCGACGGCTTATCTTCCGCCGTCGCCAACCAGCGCGTAGGGCGCCCAGAACAGCGGGTGCGCGTAGGAGAAGAGCCGGTGCCCCGCTTCATCCCGCGCCATGCTTTCCATCACCGCAAGCGAGGCCTGCCGCAGCGCCTCCGCCCGGCTGACCGCAGGATCGGACGCA
>DATLZE010000103.1:0-20801 GCA_035574195.1 Burkholderiales bacterium
CGCGGGAAGCCTCACCGCCGGCAGCACGGTGAGCGTCACGCGCGGGCGCCAGCGCTTGGGGAAATTGCCGCCGACCCGCGAGAAGCGCGAATAGAGCGCACCCTGGATCGCGACCGGGACGATGTCGGCATCGCAGCGTGCCGCGATCACACCCGCGGCGTCATAGACCTTGGCGAGCGCTCCGGTGGAGGTCACTGCCCCCTCGGGGAAAATCGCGACCGGCTGCCCGCGTTGCACGGCACGCACGAGATGCCTCACCTCGAGCGGGCGCGCGGGTTCGATCACCACGTGCCGCACCCGCCCGATCAGCCAGCGCGCGAGCGGGTGGCGCAGGTCTTCGTGCGAGACGGCGACGGTGAGCTCCCGCGGCAGGAACAGCGCGAGGAGCACCGCGTCCAGGACCGATTCGTGGTTGGCGACGAGGAGCGGCCTCGCAACCTCCAGGAGACGGCGCTCCCCGAGCACCTCCACGCGCAGCAGAAGCCGAAGTAATAACCTGAAAATTGCTTTAATCACAACAGCTTAAATGCTCGTGTTCAATCAGATTGTCAATTGCGATCCGCAGCAGCATCGAATTCCATGCTCTTTCTAACGACAGCCTCGAGACAAATTGAATGTTGCGCGCTTTGCACAAGCTGTTGTGAACCTTCCCTGATACGGAACGCTAAGATGCGATGATACCCGATTGTTTCTCAATCAAAAATTTAAAATCTATCAAAATGATAGATTTGCTTTCTCTGCCCGGCTTGCGCTAAACGAGAAGCGTGACCTAGATCACGAGGTCTTTTTTTCAACCGAACAGGGGAGAACCACTATGGAAATACATGTCCCTGCCGCCGTGGTCGAGGCGCGCCGGCACCCCGTGCAACGCAGGCTCGACAACGGCATCGAGTTCGACTTTTCTCCACAGCTGCACGCGAGCTACGACCCGGCGACGCGGGCGATCTGGTCGCGCTGGGCGCCGCAGCCGCGCCCCTGCTTCAATCCTCCGCTGCTCGCCGACATCCGCGCCTACTACGATTTTCTCGCCGCAAGCGGCGGGTGGATCGAGGACGCAGGCGAGACGCTACCGATCGAATACGTGGTGCTCGCCTCCGCGACACCCGGCGTGTTCAACCTGGGCGGGGACCTCGATCTTTTCAGACAGCTGATCGAGGTGCAGGACCGCCAGGGGCTGCTGCGCTACGGGCGCGCCTGCATAGACGTGCTCTACCGCAATTATGTCGCTCACGAGCTGCCCGTCACCACGATCTCGCTGGTGCAGGGCGAGTGCCTCGGCGGCGGATTCGAGGCCGCGCTCTCGAGCGACATCGTCATCGCCGAGCGCAGCGCGCGCTTCGGCTTCCCCGAGATTCTGTTCAACATGTTCCCGGGCATGGGCGCCTACTCTTTTCTCGAGCGGCGCATCGGCCAGCGCGGCGCGGAGGCCCTCATCTCGGAAGGCAAGATCTACAGCGCCGAGGAAATGGCCGCGCTGGGGGTGATAGACATCGTGACCGACGACGGCCAGGGCGAGGCCGAGGTCGCTGCGCTGATCCGGCGCCGCGCGCGCAGCCGCAACGGGCTCGCCGCGCTCGCCGCGGCGCGCCGGCGCGTGCAGCGCATCGAGTTCGAGGAGCTCGCCGACATCGTTCGGCTGTGGGTGGACGCCGCGCTGCGGCTCACCTCCCGCGATCTGAAGCTCATGCAGCGGCTCGTCGCGCGCCAGAACGGCCTGAACGAACCGCGCCAGATCCACTGACTCTGGCCGCGCGGAGGTTAGCCCGGCCCTGGAGGGTCTGATAGACTGATATGGGCCATACAGCGCACCGGGGGCCGCGGAAGCCTGCCGCGGCGCAAGAGCCCGCACCGGGCAGGGGGGCGAAAGTGGGCAAGCCGGACTCCGAATACAGCATCCGGCAGGCGTCCGAGATCCTCGCGATACCGATCCAGAAGCTGCGGCGCTGGGACCGCGAGGGCGTGCTCGTGGCGGGACGCTCCCGGGGCGGGCATCGCCGCTACTCGCGGGAGCTCATTGACCGGCTGGCGGCGAGCGGCAGCGCCGCGAGCGACAAGGCGGTCAAGGAGCTCGCGACGATCCGCAAGTCGCTCGCCGAGAAGCGCCGCATCATCCAACTGCTGCTCGAGAGCGAGAGCCGCTACCGCGACCTCGTCGAGACCTCCCACGACCTGATCTGGGCAACCGACGCCCAGGGCCGCTTCGTCTATCTCAACGCCGCCGCTCAGACGATCTTCGGACTTGCGCCCAAGGACCTGTACGGGCGCTGCTTCTTCGACTTCGAGGCCGGCACTTCCCACGTTTCCAACCGCCGCTTCCTCGCGACCCTGAAGCGCAACGGCGAGGTCCGGCACTACGTCACGCGGCTCGTCACCGCCAAGGGCGAGGACCGCTGGATCGGGATCAACGCGCGTGTGGTGCTCGACGAGGCGGGCGCGATGTGCGGCATCCGCGGCACCGCGCGCGACATCACCGAACAGTACCTCGCCCAGCGGCGCATCGAGCACCTGGCGATGCACGACGCGCTGACCGACCTGCCCAACCGGCACAGCCTGCAGCGCGCGCTCGAGTCAGCGCTGCAAGAAGGCGCCGTCGGCGCCCTGATCTTCCTCGATATCGATCACTTCAAGTACGTCAACGACCACTTCGGTCACCGCACCGGGGACCAGCTGATCGTGGGGGTGGGCAGCGTGCTGCGCGGGGTCGTGCGGGAAGCGGGCGGGGAACTCTACCGCCTCGGCGGCGACGAATTCGCGGTCCTGCTGCGCTCGGTCCTGCGCCGGGAGGCGGTCGAGGCCGCCGCGAAGGCGCTCGACGCAGTGCGCCACTACCGCTTCCAGGCGGCCGAGGGCCGGGTGATCTCGAATCTCGCGGCCTCCGCCGGCATCGCACTCTTCCCCTTCCATGGCAACGACGTCCTTACGCTGCTCTCCAACGTGGACATCGCGATGTACCAGGCCAAGGAGCTCGGCCGCAACCGCTACGTGCTCTTCGACCAGACTTCCGACAGCCTGCGCAGCACCCACCGCCGGGTGCACTGGGCGAAGAAGCTGCGCGATGCGCTCGACGAGGACCGCCTGACGCTGTTCCACCAGCCGGTGGTGCGGCTGAAGGACCGCCGCCCGGTGCACCACGAAATCCTGGTGCGCATGCGCGACCGCGACGGCGGCTTCATTGCGCCGGGCCATTTCATCGAGATCGCTGAATCCCTGGGACTCGTCCGCGAAATCGATATGCGCGTGGTCGAGAAGCTGCTCGCATACCTGCGCGCGAGCGGGCAAGCCAACCGCAAGCTGCGTTACTTCGTGAATCTGTCGCGGGTCTCGATCTCCGACCCCCACTGGATCGAGCGCTTTCTCGCGCAACTGCGCGCGAGCGGCGTCAATCCCGGGCAGCTCGTGTTCGAGATCACGGAAACCGCGGCGATGTCGGAGATCGACGTCACGCTCGGCTTCATCCGCCGGCTGAGGGAAATGGGCTGCCGCTTCGCGCTCGACGATTTCGGCGCCGGTTTCAGCTCCTTCTACTACCTCAAGCGCTTCGACGTGGACTACCTCAAGATCGACGGCGGATTCATCCGCGATCTCGCCGCCGACGAAGGCAGCCGCATCTTCGTGCGCGCACTGAACGACGTCGCGCACGGGCTGGACAAGCAAGTGATCGCCGAGTGGGTGGAGACGCCCGAAGCGCTGAACCTGCTGCTCGGCATGGGCACCCGCTTCGGCCAGGGCCATCTCTTCCACCGCCCGCTGCCGCTCGAACGCGGGGAGGATGCGAGCGGGACCGCCGACGGCGCGAGCGCTGCCTGACCCGCAGGGCGGCAGGCGAAAATAACGATCCGGGGAGCGAATCTCCTCCGCCTCTGCCATTGGCGAGCGCTCGTGAATTGCTCGACGGCGCTCGCCTCCCCTCCCGTTTCTCTCAATGGGAGAGGGGATTTCGGCGGTAAACGATCTGTCAATCGCGGGATACTCGACAGGCCCTAGCCGTCTCGGAACTTGTCCACCCACAGCAGGCCGATGATCGCCTTCACTTCGGTAATCCTGCCCTCCCTCACCCACTCGAGCGCCTGCCGATAGGGCAGCGGAACCACTTCCAGGAACTCCTCGCGGTCGGGCGCGTTGCCGACGTGGGCGAGTTCGCGCGCGAGGTAGAGCTCGATGCGCTCGTCCGAGTACCCGATGCAGGGATGGACGGTGGTGAGATGCCGCCACTCGCCCGCCTCGTAGCCGCATTCCTCCCTCAACTCGCGCCGCGCCGCTGCGATCGGCGCCTCTCCCGCGTCGATCTTGCCCGCGGGCAGCTCGTAGAAATGACGTCCGGGGGCGTAGCGGTACTGGCGCACCAGCACGACGGTGTCGCGGTCGAGGAAAGGCACCACCATCACCGCACCGGGATGGCGGATGTACTCGCGCCGCGTGGTACTGCCGTCGGGCAGCCGCACCTCGTCTTCCAGCACGTGCAGCAGCCTCCCGCGGTAGACGGTCTTGGAGCGGATCGTGGTCTCGGTGAAATCATGCCCCTTGTCGGTCATGGGCGGCTCTCAGGAAAAAGTTTCTCGGGTGCCGGGCCGATAGGCGGGATACGCGATTCGGGACAAGACGCCCTCCCGCAGCCCGCATCGCGTATCCGGAGCCGGCCGCTACAGCGAGGCCTGGATCGAGGCGAGGCACAGCGCCATCAGCGGCTCGGGCAAGACGCCGAAGAGCAGCATCGCCAGGCCGTTGGCGCTCATCAGCACGCGCACGTCGCCGCGCGGCTCGAGCGGGGCGGTGTCCTCGGGGGCGTCGAAATACATGAGCTTGACCAGCCGCAGGTAATAGAACGCCCCGATCAGCGAGAACAACACCGCGACCACGGCGAGCCAGACGTAGCCGGCCTGGACCACTGCCTGCAGCACTGCGAGCTTGGCGTAGAAGCCCACCGTCGGGGGCACGCCCGCCATCGAGAACATCAGCAGCAACATGACGAACGCGTACCAGGGGCTCCTCTGGTTCAGCCCCTTGAAGTCGTCCAGGTTCTCCGCCTCGAAGCCAGCGCGCGAGAGCAGCATGATCATGCCGAAGGCGCCCAGGTTCATGAGCACGTAGGTGACCACGTAGAACATGCCCGAGCCGTAGCCGTTCAATCCTCCCGCAAGCACGCCGAGGAGCAAGAAGCCCATGTGGCCGATCGTGGAATAGGCGAGCATGCGCTTGAGATTGCTCTGGGCGATCGCGGTGACGTTGCCGATCGCGAGGGAGGCGACCGCCATCACCGTGAGCATCTGCTGCCACTCCTCCGAAAGTCGCTCGGCGCCGAGGCCCTGAGCGAGCAGCCGCATGATGAAGGCGAAGGCCGCGAGCTTGGGCGCGGAGCCGATGAACACGGTCATCGCGGTGGGCGCGCCGTGATAGACGTCCGGCACCCACATGTGGAACGGCACCGCACCGAGCTTGAAGCCGATACCGGCCACGACGAACACCAGCGCGAATACCAGCACCACGTCGCGCCCGCTGCCCCCCGCCGCGATCTCGGCGAGCCGCGCGATCTCGAGCGTGCCGGTCGCCCCGTACAGCATGGACATGCCGTAGAGCAGCATTCCCGAGGCGAGTGCTCCCAACACGAAATACTTCATGGCGGCCTCGGTCGCGACGGCGGAATCGCGTTGCAGCGCGACCATCGAGTAGAGCGAGAGCGCGAGGAGCTCGAGCCCGAGATAGAGCGTGAGCAAATGGTTCGCCGAGATCATGACCATCATGCCGAGGGTGGCGAACAGCACCAGCACGAAGAACTCGCCCTGCAAAAGACCGCGCGCGGCGAGGTAGCTTCTCGAATACACCAGGATCGTCATGACGCCGAGATAGACCAGCAGCTTCAGCACATCGGACATGAGGTCGTCGACGAACATCCCGCTGAAGGTGTAGGCCGGTTCGACGCCGGACGTGGCGTAGGTGATCGCCGCGCAGCCGGCGAGCGCGAGCTGGGCGAGCACGTAGGTGACGGTGCGGTTCGCGTCGCGCACGAAGAGATCGGCGATCAGGATCGCGCACGCCATCGCGGTGAGGAAGATCTCCGGATAAGCAGGCTCAAGCGGAGTGATGTACGGCATCGCGGTTACCACCCTTTCTCACGGCAGCTTGCCGTGCATCACGTGCTCGAGGAGCTCGGCGACCGGGGTATGCAGCACCTCGGCGAACGGATTGGGCCACACGCCCAGCGCGAGTACCGCGGCGGCGAGCAGTCCCAGCACCAGGGCCTCGCGCGCATTGAGGTCCGGAAGCGCCGCAATCCGGGCGCTCGCCACAGCTCCGAAGATCACGCGCTTGTACATCCACAGCGTGTACGCCGCGCCGAAGACGAGCGTGGTGGCCGCTGCCGCCGCGTACCAGAAATCCGTCTTCACCGCACCCATGATCACCAGGAACTCGCCGACGAAACCGCTGGTGCCCGGCAGCCCGGAATTCGCCATCGCGAACAGCATGAACAGCGCGGCGAACACCGGCATCGAGTTCACCACTCCTCCGTAGTCGGCGATCATGCGCGAGTGCACGCGGTCGTAGAGCACGCCCACGCACAGGAACAGCGCGCCCGAGACGAAGCCGTGGGAGATCATCTGGATAATCGCGCCCTCGAGCCCTTGGGGGTTGAAGATGAAGATGCCGAGCGTGACGAAGCCCATGTGCGAGATCGAGGAGTAGGCGATCAGTTTCTTCATGTCGGTCTGTACCAGGGCCACCAGCCCGATATAGACGACCGCGACGAGCGAGAGCGCGATCACAAACCAGGCGAGGGCTTGGCTCGCATCGGGCACGATCGGCAGCGAGAGCCGGATGAAGCCGTAGGCACCGAGCTTCAGCATGATCGCCGCGAGCACCACCGAGCCGCCGGTGGGCGCCTCGACGTGCGCGTCGGGCAGCCAGGTGTGCACCGGCCACATCGGGACCTTCACCGCGAACGCGGCCATGAACGCGAGGAAGACCAGCAGCTGCACGGTGAACGGCAACGGCAGCTCGTAGTAGTCGAGCAGCGAGGCGCTGCCGCCCGAAACGTTGTAGAGATAGATGAGCGAGACCAGGAACAGGAGCGAGCCGGCGAGCGTGTAGAGGAAGAACTTGATCGCGGCATAGACGCGGTTGGGCCCGCCCCACACGCCGATCACGATGAACATCGGAATCAGCGTCGCCTCGAAGAACACGTAGAACAGCAGCGCGTCGAGCGCCGAGAACACGCCGTTCATGAATCCCGAGAGGAACAGGAACGAGGCCATGTACTGCGCCACGCGCTCGCGAATCACCTCCCATCCGGCGATCACCACCAGCACCGTGGTGAAGCTGTTGAGCAGGATCAGGAGCAGAGAAATGCCGTCGATGCCGAGGTGGTAGTGGACGTTGAAACTCTCGATCCACGGCGCGTACTCGACGAACTGGAAGCCGCGCGCGAGGGGATCGAAGCGCGCGTAAAGCGGCAGCGTCACCGCGAACCCGAGCACGGATCCGACGAGGGCGGTCGCGCGCGCGGCGCCAGCGTTGCGGTCGGAGCCGGTGGCGAGGGTCGCGAGGCCGAACGCGATCGGGATCCAGATCGCGAGGCTGAGCAGCGGCAGTTCCTGGCCCATGGTCGGACTTAGGCGATGAAGATCAGGGTCAGCAGCACCAGCACGCCGATGATCATGGCGAAGGCGTAGTGGTAGATGAAGCCCGACTGCAAATACCGGATCACCGCCGCGATCCAGCCGACGGCGCGCGCCGAGCCGTTGACGAACACTCCGTCAATCACCGCGACGTCGCCCCCTTTCCACAGCCCGGTGCCGGCGCGCACCGCGCCGTCTCCGAACAGCCATTGATAGGCCTCGTCGAAGCCGTACTTGCGCTCGAGCACGGTGTAGAGGAGCCCCGCCCGGCGCCGGATCACCTCCGGCAGGTCGGGCCGCAGCAGGTAGAGGTAGGTCGCGGTCGCGATGCCGGCGAGCGCCAGCCAGAATGGCGCGGTGGCGAGGGCGTGCGCCATCATGGCGAGCACGCCCTGGAAGCTGCGGCCGAGCTCGCCGAGGACGTCGTGTCCGGGCGCGACCGCGATCGCGCTCCCGAAATAGCCCCCGAACAGCACCGGTCCGATCACCCATCCGGCGCAGATCGAAGGGATCGCCAGCAGCACGAGGGGCACGGTCACCACCGCGGGCGACTCGTGCGGCTCATGATCGTGGCCTGCGCCGTGTTCGTGCACCGGGGCGCCCTCCCCATGCCCGGGCCCTTCCCCGTGTTTTTCGCGTCCGGCGCGCAGGTCGCGAAAGCGCTCGGCGCCGTGGAAGGTCATGAACACCAGGCGGAAAGTGTAGAGCGCCGTCACGAACACGGTGAGCAGCACCGCGAAGTACGCGAATCCCGAGCCCGGCAGCTTCGAGAGGCGCACGGCCTCGATGATGGCGTCCTTGGAGAAGAAGCCGGCGAATCCCGGGATCCCTGCGCTGGAGATCGCGCCGATCAGCGTCGCCCAGTAGGTGACGGGCATGTAGCGGCGCAGCCCGCCCATGTGCCGCATGTCCTGCTGGTGGTGCAGCGCGATGATCACGGAGCCCGCCCCCAGGAACAGCAGCGCCTTGAAGAAGGCGTGGGTGACGAGATGGAAGATGCCCGCGGCGTAGGCGGAGGCCCCGAGCGCAACCGTCATGTAGCCGAGCTGGGAGAGCGTCGAGTACGCCACCACGCGCTTGATGTCGTTCTGCACGATCGCGACGAGCGCCATGAAAAGGGCGGTAATCGCGCCCACCGCCATCACCACGGAGAGCGCGGTCTCGGAGAGCTCGTAGAGCGGCGACATGCGCGCCACCATGAAGATGCCGGCGGTCACCATGGTCGCGGCGTGGATCAGCGCCGAAATCGGGGTGGGGCCCTCCATCGAGTCGGGCAGCCATACGTGCAGGGGGAATTGCGCGCTCTTGCCCATCGCGCCCACGAACAGCAGCAGGCAAATCACGGTCATCAGGGACCATTCGGCGCCAGGCAGAATCTCGATGGTGTTGCCGGCGAGGGTGGGCGCCGCGCCGAACACCGCAGCGTAGTCGAGCGTACCGAAGTACATCAGCACCAGCGCGATGCCGAGCAGGAAGCCGAAGTCGCCGACGCGGTTCACCAGGAAGGCCTTCAGCTGCGCGTAGGTCGCGGTCGGCCGCGTGTACCAGAAGCCGATCAGGAGGTACGACATCAAGCCCACCCCCTCCCAGCCGAAGAAGAGCTGGAGGAAGTTGTTGGAGGCGACCAGCATCAGCATGAAGAAGGTGAACAGCGAGATGTAGCTGAAGAAGCGCTGGTAGCCAGGGTCCTCCGCCATGTAGCCGATGGTGTAGATGTGGACCATCAGCGACACGAACGAGACCACCAGCATCATGGTGGCGGAGAGCCGGTCGATCAGGAACCCGATCTCGAAGCGCGCGTTGCCCGAGACGAGCCAGGTGTAGACCGGGCCGTTGTAGGTGTTGCCCTCGAGCACGTCGAAGAACACCACCGCGGCGGCTGCGGTCGAGATCACCATGCCGGCGATGGTGACCGTGTGCGTTGCGCGGCGGCCGATCGCCCAGCCGAACAGGCCCGCGACGATCGCGCCCGCCAGGGGCGCCAGCGGGACCAGGAGATATAGCGCCTGCATTCCGGTCATATTCAGCGCGTCGGGCGCGGTGCGTCACGGAGCCGATCTCGTGCGCCGCGATCTTGTGCGTCCTGCCTCACCCCTCACCCTTTCAAGCTGTCCAGCTCCTCGACGTCGATCGTCCTCAGGTTGCGGAACAGCGCCACCAGGATCGCCAGCCCGATGGCCGACTCGGCGGCTGCGACCGTGAGGATGAAGAACACGAATACCTGCCCGGAAGGGTCGTCGAGGAAGTGCGAGAACGCGACGAAATTCATATTGACGGCGAGCAGCATCAGCTCGATCGCCATCAGCAGCACGATCATGTTCTTGCGGTTCAGGAAAATGCCCACCACCGCGATCGCGAACAGGATCGCAGCGAGCACCAGGTAATGCGAGAGCGAGATCACTCGGGCCCACCTCGTTCGAAGGCGCAGGGCGCAAGGCGCCAGGCGGACGCGGGGTCCGCGGCGCGCGCGCCTGCCGCGCCTGCCTTCCGGCCTTCGCCTTGCGCCTTCATTCTTGCTCTTTCTTCTCGGCGGGCATCTTCACCAGGCGCACCCGCTCCTCGCGCCGCACCGCGATCTGCTTCGCGGGATCCACGTACTTGCTCTGCCTGCGGCGGCGTAGTGTCAGCGCGATCGCCGCGATGATCGCAACGAGCAGGATCACCGCCGCGATCTCGAAGGGATAGACGTATTCCGTGTAGACGAGGCGCCCGAGTTCCTTGGTGTTGCTGTAGCCCGCAGGCAGCGGCGGGGGCGGGTCCATTCCTGCGAAGCCGGCGTGGCGCCCGGCGATCACGATCACCATCTCGGCCACCAGCAGCGCCGCGACCAGCGCCCCGAGCGGCAGGTAGTTCAGAAACCCCTCGCGCAGGCGCGCCATGTTGATGTCGAGCATCATCACCACGAACAGGAACAGGACCATGACCGCGCCGACGTAGACCAGCACCAGGGCGATCGCGAGGAACTCGGCCTGCAGCTGCACCCAGAGCGCGGCCGAGGTGCAGAACGCGAGCACCAGCCACAGCGCGGCGTGTACCGGGTTGCGCGCCGTGATCACGCGCAGCGCCGAGAACAGCAGGATCGCCGAGAAGAAATAAAAGACGAATTCGTTGAAGGTCATAAAAGTCCCGCCGCCGAGAGCACGGGGGTCGCAGAGCCCCCCGAGGCCGAAGGCGTAGCCGGTTCTGCTTTCACTATGTCCTCGTACGATTTCTTGCGCCGTGCGGCTTGTGGCAAACGGATTTTTCTAGCGGTAAGCGGCATCTTCCTCGCGATCCTTCGCGATCTGCTCCTCGTACAGATCTCCGATCGCGAGCAGCATCGGCTTGGTGTAGATGAGGTCACCGCGCTTCTCCCCGTGGTACTCGATGATGCGCGTCTCGACGATGGAGTCCACCGGACAGGACTCCTCGCAGAGGCCGCAGAAAATACATTTGGTGAGATCGATGTCGTAGCGCGTGGTGCGGCGCGTTCCGTCGGGCCGCTCCTCCGACTCGATGGTGATGGCGAGCGCCGGGCAGACCGCCTCGCACAGTTTGCACGCGATGCAGCGCTCCTCACCGTTCGGATAGCGCCGCAGCGCGTGCAGCCCCCGGAAGCGCGGGCTCGTCGGCGTCTTCTCCTCCGGATACTGCACCGTGATCTTGCGCGAGAACAGATGCCGCCCGGTGAGCATCATGCCGCGCACGAGCTCCACGAGCAGGAACGCGCGGAAGAAGCGGCGGATGCGCTCGATCATCACTTCCACCATATCCAGAGCGGCGTCTGCATCCAGGCCCCGAGCACCACGATCCACAGGATCGTGATCGGCAGGAACACCTTCCAGCCGAGCCGCATGATCTGGTCGTAGCGGTAGCGCGGGAAGGTGGCGCGGAACCACAGGAAGCAGAAGAGCAGCGCCGCGACTTTCAGCGCCAGCCAGAAAAAGCCGCCGGCTGCGAGCCACGGCAGCCCCACCGCCCGCGCGAGGGCGTCCGGCACCGGCGACAGCCATCCGCCGAGGAACATGACCGAAGCGAGAGTCGAGACCAGGATCATGTTCGCGTACTCGGCGAGGAAGAACACCGCGAACGCCATGCCCGAATATTCGACGTGGAATCCGGCGACGATCTCGGACTCGCCCTCGGCGACGTCGAACGGCGCGCGGTTGGTCTCGGCGACGCCCGAGATCAGATACACCAGGAAGATCGGAAAGAGCGGAATCCAGAACCAGTCGAACACGCCCCACTCGCCGCCTTGCGCGCGCACGATCTCGCCCAGGTTCAAGCTCTGCGCGGCCATCAGCACGCACACCAGCGCGAAGCCCATCGCCAGCTCGTAGGAAACCATCTGCGCTGCCGAGCGCAGCGCGCCGAGGAACGCGTATTTGGAGTTGGAAGCCCAGCCGGCGACGATGATGCCGTAGACCCCCATCGAGGTGATCGCCATGACGTAGAGCAGCCCCGCGTCGATGTCGGCGAGCACGAGCTGCGGAGCGAACGGCACCACCGCCCATGCCGCCATCGCCGGCATGATCGCCATCACCGGTGCGAGGATGAACAGCGCCTTGTTCGCCCCCGAGGGCACGACGACTTCCTTCACCAACAGCTTCAGGCCGTCTGCGATCGGCTGGCCCAGTCCGCGCAACCAGCGGATTCCGAAGAACGTGACGCGGTTCGGTCCGATGCGCACCTGCATGTAGCCGATCACCTTGCGCTCGGCGAGCGTGAGATAGGCGACCGCGAGCAGCAGCGGCGCCACGATCGCGACGATCTTGGCGAGCGTCCACACCGCGGGCCAGGCCGGCCCGAACAGGTTCGAAAGCGCGCCGAGGGTTTCCATGGTCAGACCGCGACCCTCCCGCGCCCCGCCACGCGCTCGGCCTCGAGCACGCCGAACATCGCGCCCAGCGCCGCGGTCTCCGGACGCGCCGCGGCGAGCCGGATGCACTCGTCGGGAATCCGCTCGTCAATGCCGTACGGCACCACCGCCTCGCCTCCGTCCTGGCGCACCCGCAGGCTGTCGCCCTCGCGCAGTCCCAGACGCTCGGCGAGCGCCCGGTTCATCCAGGCCACCGGCGCGGCGGCGTCGCGCGTCAGCTGCAGCGATCGGGCGCGCCGCACGATCGCATCCGCCGCGTAGATCGGAACTTCCGCGATGCGCTGGATCCCGGGCGAGCGCTCGGGCGCGAGCGCCCCGAGCACAGCGGGACGCAGGCGGTTGTCGAGCCGCGCTGCGACTTCCTCTCCACCCAGCGCCTCGCGCCGCACCTGCTCCACGCTCTCGTGCTCGAAGCCCGCGAGCCCGAGCAAGTTGGCGAGCACGCGCAGCACCTTCCACGCCGGCCGCGTCTCCCCGAGCGGCCGCACCACGGCTTCGAAGCTTTGCACCGTGCCCTCGGTGTTGACGAAAGTACCGTCGGTCTCGGTGAAAGGCGAGATCGGCAGCAGCACGTGCGCGTACTCGGTGGCCCGGTGCTGGTACGGGCTCATCGCCACCACCAGCGAGGCTGCGCGCATCGCGGCGAGCGCCCCGCGCGGATCGTGCGTGTCGAGCTCGGGCTCCACCCCGAGCAGCAGATAGGCCTTGAGCGGCCGCGCGAGCATCTGGGCGGCGTTGAGACCGCCGGTGCAAGGCAGGCAGCCGGCGAGATAGCCGCCGACGCTGTTCGCCGCTTCGCCCAGGAAGCCGAAGCGCGCGCCCGCGAGTTCGGCGAGCGCGAGGCCGAGCTCGTGCAATTGAGAGGCCGCCGGGTGATGCTGGGCGAGATTGCCGAGGAACACTGCGGCGTTCTTGCCCGAGACGAGGCTCGCCGCGATGCGGCTCGCCGTCTCGCCGACCGTCAGGCGCTCGAGCGCGCCGCGCAGCGTCTCCGGGAGCGGGGCGTTCTTGGCCTGCGCCGCCGCCTTCACCACCTGCGCGAGCATCGCAGGCATGGCCGAGGGGGCGACCAGCGCGCGGTGCGCCACCCGCATCAGAGGCTCGTCGTCGAAGGGATGGATGAAGCTCACCTGGGCGGCGCGCCGGGCGGCCTGGCGCAACCGGTGCGCGAGCAGCGGATGGTCTTTGCGCAGCGTCGAGCCGACCACCAGCACGCGGTCGAGCGCGCCGATCTCGGCGATTTTCATACCGAGCCATGGCGCACCGAGGCGCCTGCCGTCCAGGCCGAAGTCCGACTGGCGGAGCCGGAAGTCCGCGTTGCCCGAGCAAAATTCGCGCGCGAGCTTGCCCAGCAGAAAAAGCTCCTCGAGAGTCTGATGAGGCGTGGCCAGCATGCCGATGCTGGAGGCACCGTGCCGGTCGCGGATGCGGCTCAGCTCCTTCGCCACGAAATCGAGCGCCACAGGCCACTCGACCTCCTTCCAGGCGCCGCCCTGCCTCAGCATGGGCCGGGCGAGCCGTTGCTCGGAGTTGAGGCCCTCGTAGGAAAAACGGTCCTTGTCCGAGAGCCAGCACTCGTTGATCGCCTCGTTCTCGCGCGGCAGCACCCGCATCACCCGGTTCTGCTTGACCTGCACGATGAGGTTCGAGCCCAGGCCGCAATGGGGGCTGACCGAGGGCCGGCGCACGAGCTCCCAGGTGCGCGCGGTGTAGCGGAAGGGCTTCGAGGTGAGCGCACCCACCGGGCAAAGGTCGATCACGTTGCCGGAGAGCTCGGAGTCCACCGTGCGCCCGACGAAGGTGACGATCTCGGCGTGCTCGCCGCGCCCGATCATGCCGAGTTCCATCACGCCCGCAATCTCCTGCCCGAAGCGCACGCAGCGCGTGCAGTGGATGCAGCGCGTCATGTCGGTCGAGATCAGCGGCCCCAGCTCCTTGTTGAGCACCACGCGCTTGGGCTCCTGGTAGCGCGAGCCGCTCGCGCCGTAGCCGACCGCGAGATCCTGCAGCTGGCACTCGCCCCCCTGGTCGCAGATCGGGCAGTCGAGGGGGTGATTGATGAGCAGGAACTCCATCACGCCCTTCTGCGCGGCGAGCGCCTGCTCGGAATGGGTATGGACCTTCATGCCCCGGGTCACGGGTGTCGCGCACGCCGGAAGCGGCTTCGGCGCCTTCTCCACGTGCACCAGGCACATGCGGCAGTTGGCGGCGATCGAGAGCTTGCGGTGGTAGCAGAAGTGCGGGATGTAGATGCCCGCCTGGTTGGCGGCATCCATGATCGTCGCCCCGTCCGCGACCTCGAGCTGCCTGCCGTCTATCTCGATCTCGACCATCCGTTCCTCGTCGTCCGCCGTCCTTTGCTCGCCACCGCCTCGCTCACGCATAGTCCGGCACCGGGCACTTCTTGAGCTCGATGTGGTGGAGGAATTCGTCGCGGAAGTGCTTGATGAAGCTCTTCACCGGCAGCGCCGCGGCGTCGCCCAACGCGCAGATGGTGCGCCCTGCGATGTTGTCGGACACGTTGTCGAGGAGCTCCAGGTCCTCGCGCCGCCCCTTGCCCTCCTCGATGCGGCGCACCACGCGGTAGAGCCACCCGGTACCCTCGCGGCAAGGCGTGCACTGCCCGCACGATTCCTCGAAGTAAAAATAGGACAGCCGCAGCAGCGAGCGCACCATGCAGCGCGTCTCGTCCATCACGATCACCGCGCCCGAGCCGAGCATGGAGCCCGCCTTTGCGATCGAGTCGTAATCCATGTCGGTCTCCATCATGATGCTGCCCGGCAGCACCGGCATCGAGGAGCCTCCGGGAATGCAGGCCTTGAGCCTGCGCCCGCCGCGCATCCCGCCCGCCATCTCGAGCAGCTTCGCAAAGGGCGTGCCGAGCCGCACCTCGTAGTTGCCCGGGCGCTCGACGTCGCCCGAGACCGAGAAGATCTTGGTGCCGCCGTTGTTGGGGCGGCCGAGGTTGAGGAACGCCTCGCCTCCGTTCAGCACGATCCAGGGCACCGCGGCGAAAGTCTCGGTGTTGTTGACGGTGGTGGGCTTCCCGTAGAGCCCGTAGCTCGCCGGGAACGGCGGCTTGAAGCGCGGCAGGCCCTTCTTGCCCTCGAGCGACTCGAGCAGCCCCGTCTCCTCGCCGCAAATGTAGGCGCCCCAGCCGTGGTGCGCGTAGAGATCGAAATCGAAGCCCGAGCCGAGGATGTTCTTGCCGAGGTAGCCGGCGGCGTAGGCCTCGGCGAGCGCTTCCTCGAAGCGCTCGTACACCTCCCAGATCTCGCCGTGGATGTAGTTGTAGCCGACCGTCGCGCCGGTGGCGTAGGCGGCGATCGCCATGCCCTCGATTACGATGTGCGGGTTGTAACGCAGGATGTCGCGGTCCTTGAACGTGCCCGGCTCGCCCTCGTCGGAGTTGCAAACCAGGTACTTCTGGCCGGGATACTGGCGCGGCATGAAGCTCCACTTGAGGCCGGTGGGGAAACCCGCACCGCCGCGCCCGCGCAGCGCCGACTTCTTCACCTCGGCGACGATCGTCTCGGGGGGGATTTTCTCGGCCAGCACCTTTCTGAGCGCCGCGTAACCGCCGCGCGCCTCGTAATCCTTGAGCCGCCAGTTCAGGCCGTCGAGCCCCTTGAGGATGATCGCGTCGGGGCCGAAGGTGTCGGTCGCGAAGGGAGGGACTGGCAGCCCCATCAGCCGGACTCCTTCAGCTCTTTCACCAGCGCGTCGAGCTTCTCGGGCGTCATCGCGCACAGCATCCGCTTGTTGTTGTGGAGCAGCACTGGCGCGTCCCCGCACGCGCCGAAACACTCGGCTTCCTTCAGCGTGAACATCCCGTCGGGAGTGGTCTCGTTGAAGCCGATGCCGAGGCTGCGCTGCAGGTGCCGCGCAGCGGCGTTCGCGCCCTGCAGCGCGCACGGCAGGTTGGTGCAGATCGCGAGCTTGTGCCGGCCGACCGGCTCGAGGTCGTACATGGTGTAGAACGAGGCCACCTCGTAGACCGCCACCGGCGGCATGCCGAGGTAGCGGGCGACGAAATCCAGGGTCTCGGTCGAAAGCCAGCCCTTCTCGTCCTGCGCGATGGTGAGCGCAGCCATCACCGCCGATTGCTTGCGCTCGGGCGGATACTTCGCGATCGCGCGGTCGATCTTCGCGAGCGCTTCCGGGCTCAGTGCCGTCGGAGCATTCATCGGTCAATCTCGCCAAAAACGATGTCCTGCGTGCCGATGATCGCCACCACGTCGGCGATCATGTGACCGCGCGCCATCTCGTCGAGCGCCGCGAGGTGCGCGAAGCCTGGCGCGCGGATCTTGAGCCGGTACGGCTTGTTCGCGCCGTCGGACACGATGTAGATACCGAACTCGCCCTTGGGGGCCTCCACTGCCGCGTAGGCCTCGCCTTCGGGAACGTGCATGCCCTCGGTGAAGAGCTTGAAGTGGTGGATCAGCTCCTCCATATTGCGCTTCATCGCCACACGCGGCGGCGGGGCGATCTTGTAGTTGTCCACCATCACCGGCCCGGGGTTGCGGCGCAGCCACTCTACGCACTGCCGGATGATGCGGTTCGACTGCCGCATCTCTTCGATGCGAACGAGGTATCGGTCGTAGCAGTCGCCGTTCACCCCGACCGGGATGTCGAAGTCGAGCCGGTCGTAGACTTCGTAGGGCTGCTTCTTGCGCAGGTCCCATTCCACTCCCGAGCCGCGCAGCATCGGACCGGTGAAGCCGAGCGCCACCGCGCGCTCCGGGGAAACCACGCCGATGCCCACCGTCCGCTGCTTCCAGATGCGATTGTCGGTGAGCAGCGTCTCGTACTCGTCCACGCACTTCGGGAAGCGCTCGGTGAAGTCCTCGATGAAGTCGAGCAGCGAGCCCTGGCGGTTGCGGTTGAGCCTCTTCACGTCCTCTTCGTCGTGCACGCGCGAGACGGTGTACTGGGGCATGCGCTCAGGCAGGTCGCGGTAGACGCCGCCCGGCCGGTAATACGCCGCGTGCAGGCGGGCCCCCGAGACCGCCTCGTAGCAGTCCATCAGATCCTCGCGCTCGCGGAAGCAGTAGAGGAACACCGTCATCGCGCCGATGTCGAGGCCGTGCGCGCCGAGCCACAGCAGGTGGTTGAGGATGCGGGTAATCTCGTCGAACATCACGCGGATATACTGGGCGCGGATCGGCGGCTCGATGCCGAGCAGCTTCTCGATGGCGAGCACGTAGGCGTGCTCGTTCGCCATCATCGAGACGTAATCGAGCCGGTCCATGTACGGCACCGATTGGAGGTAGGTCTTGTGCTCGGCGAGCTTCTCGGTGGCCCGGTGCAGCAGCCCGATGTGGGGATCGGCGCGCTCGACCACCTCGCCGTCGAGCTCCAGCACCAGGCGCAGCACTCCGTGGGCCGCAGGATGCTGCGGCCCGAAGTTCATCGTGTAGTTCCTGATTTCAGCCATGCAAGCTCGGATCAGCCACACGGAGCACAGGGGCCGCAGGGCAAGCCGGAGAACAGCACCTCGAGCCCGATGGTTCCATCCTCGCTCTCGCGTCTCGTCGGTTCAAATTCCCGCTCTCTGCTCGGTGTCTTCCGGGACTAAGGCTTTTCGACATCGCCGTAGTGTTCTTCGCGGATCACGCGCGGCACGTTCTCGCGCGGTTCGATAGTGACCGGCTGGTAGATCACGCGCTGCTGGTCCGGGTCGTAGCGCATCTCGACGGTGCCGGAGAGCGGGAAGTCCTTGCGGAACGGGTGCCCGACGAAGCCGTAGTCGGTGAGGATGCGGCGCAAATCCGGGTGGCCGGTGAACACGATGCCGTAGAGATCGAAGGCCTCGCGCTCGTACCAGTTTGCGGAGGGCCATACGCCGATCACCGAGTCCACCGCCGGGAAGGCGTCGTCGGGGCAGAACACGCGCATGCGCAGCCGCCAGTTGTGCCTGAGAGAGAGCAAGTGATAGACCACGGCGAAGCGCGGCCCGTCCCAGCGGCCGTTCCCGTACTCCAGGTAGTCCACCCCGCACAGATCGGTCAACTGCTCGAACGCGAGCTCCGGAGCGTCGCGCAGGGCTGCCGCCACCGCGAGCAGATCCTTCGCCTGCACCACGATGGTGACCTCGCCCAGCGCCACGGTGACGCTCGCGAGCTTCTCGCCGAGCGCGGAAGCGAGCGCGGCGGTCAGTACCTCGGTCTTCATTCGGTTTCTAGTTTCCGGTTTCGAGTCCTGCATCGCCGGTTTCGGCCCTGTCTTCCGACCCGAAACCCGCGCTTCGCGACTCGAGACCCGTCATCGGCGCGCGATGGTGTTGGTACGCCGGATCTTGTTCTGCAGCTGGATGATGCCGTAGAGCAGCGCTTCTGCGGTGGGCGGACAGCCGGGAACGTAGATGTCCACCGGCACGATGCGGTCGCAGCCGCGCACCACCGAATACGAATAGTGATAGTAACCGCCGCCGTTCGCGCACGAGCCCATCGAGATCACCCAGCGGGGCTCGGCCATCTGGTCGTAGACCTTGCGCAACGCCGGCGCCATCTTGTTGCACAGTGTCCCCGCGACGATCATCACATCGGACTGGCGCGGGCTCGGTCGGAACACCACGCCGAAGCGGTCGAGGTCGTAGCGCGAGGCGCCGGCATGCATCATCTCCACCGCGCAGCACGCCAGCCCGAAGGTCATCGGCCACAGCGATCCGGTACGCGTCCAGTTGATCAGCGCGTCGAGCGTCGTGGTGACGAAGCCTCTCTCGTGAAAGCTCTCGGGAGCACCCATGGTTCGCTCACCTCGCCCGCGTCATTCCCACTCCAGCGCTCCCTTCATCCATTCGTAGGCGAAGCCGACCACGAGGATGCCGAGGAACACCACCATCGCCATGAAGCCGAAGAAGCCGATCTCCTGCAGCACCACCGCCCAGGGAAAGAGGAACGCGATCTCGAGGTCGAACAGGATGAAGAGGATCGCGACCAGATAGTAGCGCACGTCGAATTTCATGCGCGCGTCCTCGAACGCCTCGAATCCGCATTCGTAGGGCGAGAGCTTTTCGGAATCGGGGCGGTGCACTCCGAGCAGCCGCGAGAGCCCTCCGCCGAGAGCGACCGGCGCCGCCCCGACCAGGATCCCGACGATGATGAACATCAGCACGGGAAAGTAGTTCTCCAGCATACGCTGCGCGGGGATCTAGGATCGGTCCGAGGGAAGCCGCGGGCCGGCCGCGATTCGCCCGCACCCGCTTCCCGCCGTTCCCTTCTCCGATTTGCGCTCCCTCATAGAAAAAATATGGTGCCGACGGTGAGATTCGAACTCACACGGCTTGCGCCGCCACCCCCTCAAGATGGTGTGTCTACCAATTCCACCACGTCGGCTGAAACCGCGAGGCGCGAGGATCGAAAAAACCACCGTTCTTCCGCCTCACCCCCTGCTGATCGCACTCCTCGTGCATCGGTCATTTCGGCACTTCCTGCACCTTCGACCCCGGCTCGGCGGGCGCCGGCCGCGCCTCGCCCGCCGGCGCGGCCGGCAGTTGGGCCGGAATCTGCGCCGGCAACGATTCCTCCTTCGCGGGCGGGGCCGCCATCACGCCCTTGTGCTCGGGCTTGCGCGCCGAAAAATACGTGAGCGCGAGACTCGTCACGAAAAACACGACCGCGAGGATCGCCGTGGTGCGGCTCAGGAAATTGGCCGAACCGCGCGCGCCGAAGAGGCTGCCCGATGCGCCGCTGCCGAAAGCTGCGCCGACATCGGCGCCCCTGCCGTGCTGCAGCAGCACGAGGCCCACGATGGCGAGCGCTGCGAGCACGTGTATCACCAGTACCAAGATCTCCATCACACCCTCGCCGTTTCCTCGGCGCCGAGCGCCGCGCGGCAGATCGCGATGAACTCCTCGGCGAGCAGCGAGGCGCCGCCGATCAGTCCCCCGTCCACGTCGGGCATGGCGAAGAGCTGCGCCGCATTGGCGGCTTTAACGCTGCCGCCGTAGAGCACCGTCAGCCGCTGCGCCAGCTCGCGGTTCGCCGCCGCGACCCGCCCCCGGATAAAGGCGTGCACCGCCTGCGCCTGCTGCGGCGTGGCGGTCCTGCCGGTGCCGATCGCCCACACCGGCTCGTAGGCGATCACGCCCCGCCCGAGCGCCTCCAGCCCACAGTGTTTGACCACGGCCTCGAGCTGGCGTGCCACGACCGCTTCGGTCGCGCCGGATTCGCGCTCGGCGAGCGTCTCGCCCACGCACAGCACAGGGACAATCCGGTGCCTGAGCGCGGCAGCGTATTTCTGGGCTACGACCTCGTCGCTCTCGCCGAAATGACTTCGCCGCTCCGAATGGCCCACGATCACGTAGCGGCAGGCGAACTCCGCGAGCATCG
>DATLZE010000104.1:0-11435 GCA_035574195.1 Burkholderiales bacterium
GCATCCGCGCGCCTTCGAGTTTCTTCCTGATGATCGTCCCCGGTGGGGGCGGCGGGGCGCCCAGGCGTTTCATCTACGCCGACTGCGCTGTCAACGTGGACCCGGATCCCGAGACGCTCGCCGACATCGCGCTCGCCTCCGCGGAGACCTGCCGCGCGCTGCTGCACGAGGAGCCGCGCGTCGCGCTGCTCTCTTTCTCCACGCGGGGCAGCGCGCAGCACGCGCGCGTCGAGAAGGTGACCCGCGCGCTCGCTCTCGCCCGGGGGCGCGCCCCGCATCTCGCCATGGACGGCGAGCTGCAGGCCGATGCCGCGCTCGTGCCGGAGGTGGCGGCGAGGAAGGTGAAGGGGGAAAGCGCTGTCGCGGGGCGGGCGAACGTGCTCGTCTTCCCCGATCTCGATGCCGGCAACATCGCCTACAAGCTCACCCAGTGCCTGGCCGGCGCGCGCGCGATCGGCCCGGTCCTCCAGGGCTTCGCGCGACCGATGAGCGACCTCTCGCGCGGGGCGACGGTGGATGACATCGTCGCCACCGCCGCGGTCGTGCTGGCTCGTGCCTAGTCGGTGTTCCTGGCCACAGAGGGCACGGAGTTCACGGAGGAGAAAGAACCGCGCCTGGGGGTCTCCGGGTTGCGGCGCTGCGCGTTCTGTGTGATCTGCGTGGCTGGTTTCTAACGCTTCTCGATCTGGACGTAGGGCCGCGGAGCGGGCCCGGTGTAGAGTGTGAGCGGGCGGATGAGGATGTTGTTCTCGAGCTGTTCGAGCACCTGCACTGTCCAGCCGGGCACGCGCCCTACGGCGAAGATCGGCACGAAGAGGTCCTCGGGAATGCCGTTGAGGAAGTAGACCACGCCCGCGTAGAAATCCACGTTGACGTTGACGCCGTGGCGCGCGTAGGGCTTCATCGCCGCCACGACCGCCTCGAGGATCTGGTACCAGTGCGGCTGCCCCATCTCGCGCGAGAGCTTTTCCACGCCAGCTCGCATGTGGCGCGCGCGCGGGTCCTCCGCCCGGTAGACGCGGTGGCCGAAGCCCATCACCGGCTCTCCTGCGGCGCGCTTGGCCCTCACGTAGTCGGCCGCGCGCGAGGGATCGCCGATCTCCTGCGCCATCTTCATCACGTTCTCCGCCGCGCCCCCGTGCGCCGGCCCGGCGAGGGCGGCGAGCGCCGCGGTGATCGCGCCGTGCAGATCGGCCTCCGTGCCCGCCACCACGCGCGCGGCGAAGGAGGAGGCGTTCGAGCCGTGCTCGGCGTGCAGGATCATGTCCATGTCCATGAGCCGCGCGGCCTCCGCGCCCGGCTCGCTTCCCTTGAGCATGTACAGAAAGTTCGCGGCGTGACCGAGGCGCGGATCGGGCGCGACCGGCTCGCGCCCATTGCGGATGCGCTCGTGCGCGGCGACGATCATCGGCACCTGCGCGGTGAGCCGGATGCCTTTTCTCAGTGTCGCGGCCGGCGACTTGTCGGCGGTCTCGGGATCGAAGGCCGCGAGCGCGGAGACGGCGGTGCGCAGCACGTCCATCGGATGGGCGTCCTTCACGGCGCGGATGATGTCGTAGATCGGAGCAGGCAGGGCGCGTGCCGCCTTGAGCTGCTGCGCGAAGGCCTCGAGCTCGCCGCGCTTGGGGAGCTCCCCCAGGAGCAGCAGGTAGCAGGTTTCCTCGAAAGTGGAGTGCTGCGCCAGATCGTGGATCGAATAGCCGCGGTAGCGCAGCTCCCCGGCGCGCCCGTCGATGTAGCACACGCGCGAGCGGTCGAAATAGACGCCCTTCAATCCGCGGTGGATCTCGATTTTCTCGCCAGCCTCTTCCATTGCCGCCTCCCAGCTCGAAAGGCCGTTATTCTCGGCCACGCGGCAGGTCTTTGGCCACTCCCGGCCGCTGGCGACGCTTGCGCGTTTCGGAGTCGAAGGCGGCGCTCGGTGTGGAAGGAATGAGCCATTGCGCCGGGATCCGGAATCCGTTTTGTTTTTCGTGCCGGGCCACCACCTGCCCCTGCCGGGGGCTCCAGTGCTTGAATTGCCGGGCTCAGGCCCCATCTAATGCGGCGGCTAACCTTCTAAGGTATAATAGTTTTTTGGTTGGGAGGGAGCATGCCGATCTACGAATACCGGTGTGGCGCCTGCGGGTTCCAGAACGAATACCTGCAGCGCATGCACGATGCGCCGCTTACCGATTGTCCGGAATGTGGCAAACCGGCCTTCACGAAGCTCGTGAGCGCGGCGGGCTTCCAGCTCAAGGGCACCGGCTGGTACGTGACGGACTTCAAGAACAGCGGCGCGAAACCCGCGAAGAAGAGCAACGGTTCGGCCGAGGGCTCCGGCAAGGAAGGCTCCGGCCAGGACGCCGCCAAGTCCTCGAACGAAGCCGCCTGCGGCGCGGGCGCCTGCCCGGCATGTAGCTGAGACGGGCGCGCCCCTGCGGTTCTCCGGTTGACGCCACGCCCCCCGCGCGGGGGCTGCGTTCCTGCTATGCTGATTGGCCCCAGAGCGCCGGCATCGCGGCACCCATGACGACGAGAAGCAGCCACATCAAGCGTTATTTCATAACCGGCCTCCTGGTGTGGGTGCCGCTCGTGATCACGCTGTGGGTGCTCGACCTGCTGGTCTCGACCATGGACCGGACGCTGCTGCTGCTGCCGCCGCAGTGGCGCACCGAGAACTGGCTCGGCGTGCACGTCCCCGGTCTGGGGGTTGCGCTCACCGTGCTGGTCGTGTTCCTGACCGGGCTTTTCGCCGCCAACATCATCGGCCAGCGACTGGTCGCGTTCTGGGAGGGGGTGCTCGCACGCATTCCGGTCGTCAACTCGATCTACAACGGCGTGAAGCAAGTGAGCGACACGCTGTTCGCGCCCGGCGGGCAGGCGTTCCGCAAGGCGCTGCTCGTCGAGTGGCCGCAACAAGGGATGTGGACCATCGCCTTTCTCACCGGCACTCCCGGCGGGGACGTCGTCAACCATCTCCAGGGCGATTACCTCAGCATCTACGTGCCCACCACGCCCAATCCGACCGGCGGCTACTTCGTGATGGTGCCGCGCGCCCGCGTGGTCGAGCTCGACATGACGGTGGACGAGGCGCTGAAGTACATCATTTCGATGGGCGTGGTCGCGCCGAACGGCGCGGCCCGCCGCAACAACCTCGCCCGCGCCGCGGCCGCGCAGCAGAGGGCGGCCAATCAATAGCTCGAGCACGACCGCGGCCGCCGGCGCGGCCGCGAAGCTCCTGGTCAAGGTTACGGGTTCAAAGTCCAATTTGCGGCGGGAATCTCGAACGCTGAACCCTGAACGCTGACATCGAACCCGAAATCATGCGTAGCGAATACTGCGGGCTGATCGGCCGCCGGCATCTCGGCCAGAACGTGAGCTTGTGCGGCTGGGTGCACCGGCGCCGCGACCACGGCGGCGTGATCTTCATCGATCTGCGCGACCGCGAGGGCCTGGTGCAAGTGGTCTGCGATCCGGGGACGCCGGAGACCTTCCGCACCGCGGACCGGCTGCGCAACGAATACGTGATCCGGGTGACGGGCAGCGTGCGCGAACGGCCCGCGGGCACCGTCAATCCCAACCTGCCGAGCGGAGAGGTCGAGGTGCTCGCGCGCGAGATCACGATCCTCAACGCCTCCCTTCCCCCGCCGTTCCAGCTCGACGAGGACAACCTCTCCGAGACGGTGCGGCTCGAGAACCGCGTGCTCGACCTGCGGCGCCCGGCGATGCAGGCGAACCTGCGGCTGCGCCACCGCGCGACGGCCGCGGTGCGCAGCTTCCTCGACCGGCACGGCTTCATCGATATCGAGACGCCGATGCTCACGCGCTCCACCCCCGAGGGCGCGCGCGATTACCTCGTGCCCTCGCGCGTGCACCCGGGCCATTTCTACGCGCTGCCCCAGTCGCCGCAGCTCTTCAAGCAGCTGCTGATGATCGCGGGCTACGACCGCTACTACCAGATCGTGCGCTGTTTCCGCGACGAGGATCTGCGCTCCGATCGCCAGCCCGAGTTCACCCAGATCGACATCGAGACCTCGTTTCTCGACCAGCGCGAGATCACGCTGCTCATGGAGGAACTCATCCGCCATGTATTCCGCGAGGCGATCGGCGCCGCGCTGCCCGAGCCCTTCCCCCGGCTCTCCTACGACGAGGCGCTCGCCCGCTACGGCACCGACAAGCCCGACCTGCGCGTGCCGCTGGAGTTGACCGAGCTCACCGACGTCATGAAGGGGGTCGCCTTCAAGGTGTTCTCCGGGCCGGCGAACGCGCCCGGCGGGCGCGTGGCAGGGCTGCGGGTGCCGGGAGGCGCTGCGCTCACGCGCGGCGAACTCGATGCCTACGCTGAATTCGTGGGCAACTACGGCGCGCGGGGCCTGGCGTGGATCAAGTTCAACGAGATCGCGAAGGGGCGCGAGGGCATGCAGTCGCCGATCGTCAAGAACCTCTCGGACGAGGCGCTCGCCGCGATCGTCGAGCGCTCCGGCGCGCGCGACGGCGACCTCATGTTCTTCGGTGCGGACAAGGCCAAGGTCGTCAACGATGCGCTCGGCGCGCTGCGCGTGAGAATCGGCCAGGATCGCGGGCTCGTCGAGCCCGGCTGGCGGCCGCTGTGGGTGCTCGATTTCCCGATGTTCGAATGGGACGAGGAGGAGCGCCGCTGGGCGGCGATGCACCATCCCTTCACCTCGCCTGCCGACGGCCACGAGGATCTGCTCGAGAGCGACCCGGGCGCGGCGCGGGCCAAGGCGCACGATATGGTGCTCAACGGCTGGGAGATCGGCGGCGGCTCGGTACGCATCCACCGCTCCGAGGTGCAGCAGAAGGTGTTCCGCGCCCTCGGCATCGGGCCCGATCAGGCGCAGGCGAAGTTCGGCTTTCTGCTGGAGGCGCTGCAGTATGGGGCCCCGCCGCACGGCGGCATCGCCTTCGGGCTCGACCGCATCGTCGCGCTGATGGCAGGCGTGGACTCGATCCGCGACGTGATCGCGTTCCCCAAGACGCAGCGCGCGCAATGCCTGCTCACGCGCGCGCCGAGCGAGGTGGACGAGCGACAGCTGCGCGAGCTGCACATCCGGTTGCGGCAGGAATCCGCCAGGAAGTGATTTCTGGCGCATCCGCGAAGGCCCGATCATCGCGCAGCCCAGGCCACCGGAACGGATTCCCGAAGCGGTTACGCCATGGATTGCTGGCAGCGGACGGCGTCATGGAAATCGTTCGCGCGATGGCTGTTGGCGGGGGCGCTGTTGCTGCTGCTGCCCACGGCGGGCGCAGGCGGTGGGGGCCGGGACCGGGCCGTCCTGCCCGAAGTCACGGTCGCCGAGCTGCCGCCAGAGGCGCGCGAGACGATCCAGTTGATCCGCCAGGGCGGGCCGTTTCCCTACGAGCGCGACGGTATCGTCTTCGGCAACTTCGAGAAGCTGCTGCCATTGAAGGAACGCGGCTACTACCGCGAGTACACGGTACGGACGCCCGGGGTGAAAGGCCGTGGCGCGCGACGCATCGTCGCCGGCAAGGGCGGCGAGCTCTACTACACCGAGGACCATTACCGGACGTTCCGGCGCATCAAGGAACCCGCACCATGAAGTACGACGGCTTGCTCCGCCCCGAGCGCTCGGGCGTCTACGCCGCCCCGCGCTGGATCGGCCCGCTGCGCGCTGCGGCGCAGCGGGCCGGCATCGCCTGGCGCGAGCTCGACGCGGGAGAGGCGCACAACAAGCAGGCATTCCTCGCGGCGTGCGCGCAGCAGCTCGGGTTTCCGCCTTATTTCGGTCACAACTGGGACGCGCTCTCCGAGTGCCTGAAGGATTTTTCCTGGGAGGGCGCGCCGGATTGCGTGATCGTGTGGCGCGGGACAGAGGCGCTCGGGTTAAACGAGCCGGATGCGCTCGCAACGGCCCTCGAAGTATTCCGCGACGCCGCGCAGTTCTGGAAGGAGCGGTGCAAGACGTTCGTCGTGCTGCTCGACCGCGAGCCGGCGGGCGCCAGGCTGCCCCGGCTGCGCTGAGAAGCAAAGGAAGCGACTCGTTCCTTGTTCCTGGTGAACCGGCGCGAGAGCCGGCCGCGAGAAACGAGCAACGAGCCGCCGCTGCATGGCCTACAAGATCCCGGTCTCGGTACTGGTGGTGGTGCATACGCCCGCGCTCGAAGTCTTGCTGCTCGAGCGCGCCGACCGCCCCGGTTTCTGGCAATCGGTGACGGGTAGCCAGCACCCGGGAGAGACGCTGCGCGAGACCGCGGCGCGCGAAGTGCGGGAGGAGACCGGGCTCGACGCCGCGTGCTACGAGCTCACCGACTGGCACAAGCAGAACCGCTACGAGATCTACCGGCGCTGGCGGCATCGCTACGCGCCCGGCGTCACGCACAACACCGAGCACGTGTTCGGGCTGCTCGTGCCGCGCGCGCTTCCGGTGAGGCTCGAGCCCGCCGAGCACCTGCGTTACGAGTGGTTGCCGTGGCGCGAGGCCGCGGACAAGGTGTTTTCCTGGAGCAACGCCGAGGCGATCCGCGAGCTGCCGTTGCGTGCCGCGGGCGGCGCGGCAAAACCCTGACCAGAATGCGGACTCCAAAGGGGATTTCCGGACTGGATTTTTTGTCGAAGTGTGATAATGTTCTCAGCCTCGCAGAGGCTTTCCCGTGATGGAAATCGCGACCATCCCGTTCGACGGCTTCAAGACGCTCGCCGACGACGCGTGCGAGGAACGCATCCGCGCCGCGCGCGCGAAGCTCGGGCCGCGCGCGGTCATCCTCGGCCATCATTACCAGCGCCCCGAGGTCTACAAGCACGCCGATCTCACCGGCGATTCGCTGCAGCTGTCCAAGCTCGCCGCGGCAACCGACTCGCAGTACATCGTGTTCTGCGGCGTGCACTTCATGGCCGAGGTCGCGGACATCCTGTCCAAGCCCGGGCAGATCACGGTGCTGCCCGATCTTAACGCCGGCTGTTCGATGGCGGACATGGCTAACCTCGCCAAGGTCGAGCGCGCGTGGCGCGAGCTTGCGACCGTGCTCGACCCCGAGCGGCACGTGACGCCCGTCACCTACATCAATTCAGCCGCCGATCTGAAGGCCTTCTGCGGCGAGCACGGCGGCATCGTGTGCACCTCCTCCAACGCGCGCAAGATTCTCGAGTGGTCGTTCGCGCGACGCGAGAAGGTGCTGTTTTTCCCCGACCAGCATCTCGGGCGCTGGACCGGCTATTTGATGGACATTCCGCTCGCCGAGATGCCGGTCTGGGACCCGGACGAGGAGCTGGGGGGGCTCACGCCCCAGCAGATCAAGATGGCGAGGATCCTGCTGTGGAAGGGCCACTGCTCGGTGCACCAGATGTTCCAGCCGCAGCACATCCTGCGCTGGCGCGAGAAGAATCCCTCGGGCATGGTGATCTCGCACCCCGAGTGCAAGTTCGACGTGTGCAAGCTCTCCGACTACGTCGGTTCCACCGACTTCATCATCCGCACCATCGCGGCGAGCCCGCCGGGCACGCGCTGGCTGGTGGGCACGGAGTTGAACCTCGTCAACCGCATCGCCGAGCAGTTCAGGCCGCAGGGCAAGGTGATCCAGTTCATGGCCCCGACGGTATGCGTGTGTTCGACCATGGCCCGCATCGACCCCCAGCACTTCGCCTGGACGCTGGAGAACCTCGCCGCCGGCCGCGTGGTGAACCGGATCAAGGTTCCGCAGCACGAGGCGCAGCTCGCACGCGTGGCGCTCGACCGCATGCTCGCGGTATCCTGAGGAATCCATCGGGCGTCGATCGGACGAATTCCTCGCGCCGAGTCGAGGAATAACGGCTCTCCCGCGCCAGCGTCGCTTCGTATCCGTCCCGGAAGGCGGTCGAGTAGCCCGCTTGCGAGTCATTCGACGGTTGCCGGCTGGTGGTGGCCAGAGTGTTTCTGTGGAAGCGCTCGCCTGCAAGCTGTGGGAGCTCGACCCCGGCTACCTGTGGCCCGCCTCGGCGCTCGCGCGGTGCACGGAGCGGCTCGCTGCAGCCGGCCACGCCGAGCCCGGCCGGCGGGAGGAATCGAGGCGCGCGGCGCCACCGCTTGCGGGGACGTCGAGGAACTATGCGCTGCCGCCCGGAGGGCTTTCCGCAGGCGAGGTCGCCGCGATCCTCGAACGCGCCTCGGACAGCGCGCTCGCGATTGCCGGGCCTCGGGGTGAGGCGCTCGAGGCGCCTTACCGCACGTTCGCGCCTGAATTCGTGGTGGATGCTGTTGCAGATCGACTACTCGATCAGGCTCCCGCAGCGCCCGCAGAGCGCCGGCTGGGACATCCTCGGTGGGCGTCTGGACGGCGTGCTGTGGCGCGTGACGCTCGCGCCCAACGGAGCGCCCTGGGTGTTCGACACCAGGCGTCTCTGCGGCTGCTATCATCGATCTTTCCCGGCGGCGCGTGCGGCGCTCGAGCCGCAGCCCGAGACACTGGATGAGATCGCTTCCGTGCCGCAGAGCTTGCCGCGCGTGGAGGCGGGCGCCATGCTCGCCGTGCGGCTCGCCTCGGGCGCCCATTGCGTGCAGCGGGTAGTGGCGGGCGGCGGGCCCTCGCCGCAGGCGATCGAGTATGCGCCCGAAGAGGACGATGCGCTGCGCTCGCTGCCGCAGCCGGGGGGCGGGCGCTGCAGCGCTTCCCGCCCCGACGGCGTACCGGGCGGCGAGCGCCACCTTTTCTGGCCGATGGGGGTGCCTGTCACGGGGGCGATGCGCCAGTGGGGGCGGCATGCGGCCGCTTTCGTCGGACGGCGCCATTTCGACGATCCGTGACCCGAGACATGTCCAGCCTGCGCGTCGCGACCTACAACATCCACAAGGGCCTGTCGGTCGCACCGCTGCTCGCGCGGCGGCTGGTGATCCACGAGTTGCGCGAGCGGCTGCGCACCCTCGGGGCCGACATCGTGTTCCTGCAAGAGGTGCACGGCAGGCACCAGCGCCACGCGCGGCGCTACGCGGGCTGGCCGTCCGAGCCGCAGTACGAGTTTCTCGCCGACGCGGTGTGGCGGGATTACGCCTACGGCCGCAACGCGGTCTACGATGAGGGGCATCACGGCAACGCGATTCTCTCGCGCTTTCCGATCCTTACCTGGGATAATCAGGACGTCTCCGCCCACCGCTTCGAGCGGCGCGGGCTGCTGCACTGCGAGATCCGGCCGCCGCGCTGGCGCGTGCCGCTGCACTGCGTGTGCGTGCACCTGGGGTTGACCGCGCGCGGCCGCAGCCGCCAGCTCGAGGCGCTGCGCCAGCGCATCGAGCGACTGGTGCCGCCGCAGGCCCCGCTCATCGTGGCTGGAGACTTCAACGACTGGCGCCAGCGGGCCGCGCACGAGCTGGCCTATCCGCTCGGCCTGCACGAGGTGTTCGAGCTGACCGAAGGCCGGCCCGCGAGGAGCTACCCCTCGGTGCTGCCGCTGATGGCGCTCGACCGCATCTACGTGCGCGGCTTCCAGGTGCGAGCCGCTCGGGTCTATCACGGTGCCGGCTGGGCACGCGTCTCCGACCACGCGGCGCTCGCCGCTACCCTGGTGCGGGCTAGTGCATGAGCGAGTTCGTGGAAGGTAACCGCATCACGCTGCTCGTCAGCGGCGAGGAGTACTTTCCGGCGCTCGAGGCGGAACTCGACGCGGCGCGGCGCGAAATCCACCTCGAGACCTACATCTTCGAGGACGACGTGACCGGGCGCGCCATCGCCGCGGCGCTCGCACGCGCGGCGCGGCGCGGAGTGGCCACGCACCTCATGGTGGATGGGTTCGGGTCGAAGAACCTCAATCCCGAGCTGGTCAGCGAGCTGCAGGCGGCCGGCGTGCGCTATCTCGTGTACCGGCCGGACATCTCGCCGTGGGTGTTCCGGCGCGCGCGGCTGCGGCGGCTGCACCGCAAGATCGCGGTCATTGACGCGCGCGTCGCCTTCGTCGGCGGCATCAACATCATAGACGACATGGACACGCCCAACCACACCCCGCCGCGCTTCGACTACGCGGTGCGCGTCGAGGGGCCGCTGGTGGCGCGGATCCACCCGGTGGTGAAGCGCCTGTGGGCGCTCGTCACGGCCACCCAGTTCAAGCGGGGCTCGCCGCGACTGCGCGACCTCGGCCCCTTCACCGCGCCGCGCGGCGGCCAGCGCGCGGCGTTCGTGGTGCGCGACAACCTCGGCCACCGCCGCGACATCGAGGAGGCGTACCTGGGGGCGATCGAGCGCGCACGCCGCGAGATCCTGATCGCCTGCGCCTATTTTTTTCCGGGCGTCTCGTTCCGGCGCGCGCTCGCCGACGCGGTGGGGCGCGGCGTGCGGGTGATGCTGCTGCTGCAGGGGCGGGTCGAGTACGTGCTGCTGCACTACGCCTCGCGCGCGCTCTACGGCTCGCTGCTCGACGCCGGGGTCGAGATCTACGAGTACCACAAGAGCTTTCTCCACGCCAAGGTCGCGGTGGTCGACGGCTACTGGGCGACGGTCGGCTCCTCCAACATCGATCCGCTCAGCTTTCTCCTCGCGCGCGAGGCGAACGTGGTGGTCGAGGACGAGGGCTTCGCCGGGGAGCTGCGGGCGAGCCTCATGCGGGCGATCGCCGAGGGCGCGGAACAGCTCAGGCGCGAGCGCTGGGCGGCGCAGCCGCTGCCGCTGCGCTTCGCCACCTGGGCGAGCTACGGGCTTGCCCGCTTTCTGACCGGCGTCTTCGCCTACGGGCAGGCGGAGGAGTTCACCTGACGAGCGACCAGCGATGGGCGATGAAGGATAAAGCAAAGGGGGCGGTCTCGCCCCCTTTGCCGTCAGTCGCTTGCCGCTTCGCCACTGCGTTGCGCCATCCTGCACTGCGTTTCGCAGCCCGCATCCCGTCAGTAGCGATACTGGTATCCGCCCGAGCCGCCAGCGGACACGGGCGCGATGTCGTGCACCGGCGCCGGCCGGCTCGCTTCACGGGCGCTCGCCCCCATCATGCCGGCGGTGGGCGTGGCGGAGGAAACGCTGTCAATCACGCTCACCCCCACGCGCACCGTGCTGCCGGGGTTGTAGGGAAGGGTGGTGGTGATGTCGCGGCCGTTGTAGCGGTAGACTACGGTATAGCCCTTGACCACGTCGCGCGCGGTCTCCACGGTGCGGCAGTTCTGCGGGGCTTGCGCCGCGGTCGCGACTTGCGGGTTCTGCACGCGATCGCCGACGATGGCGCCCGTGATCGCCCCTGCTGCGGCCGCCGCATCGCGCCCGCTGCCCTTGCCTACTTGCGCGCCGATCAGCCCGCCTGCCGCCGCGCCCACCGCCGCGCCGGTCACCGGGCGATCGCCGCTGCCCGGGTTGGCGACACGGTCGCCGACGATGGTGCCCACCGCGGCGCCCGCCGCCGTCGCGGCGGTCTTGCCGCTGCCGCGCCCCACTTGGTGCCCGATGATCGCGCCCGCCACGCCCCCCACGACCGGGCCGAGGAGGCTGCGCTCCTGTGGCTGCGCGGGAGCGCCCGCAGCGGCGGG
>DATLZE010000105.1:0-7731 GCA_035574195.1 Burkholderiales bacterium
GTGCCGCCGGCGCTCGCGCTGGAGGCAGCGGCCGCGCTGCTCGCTGGAGCGCGGCTTGTCGTCGGCGTGGACACCGGGCTCACGCATCTCGCCGGCGCGCTCGGGCTGCCCACCGCCGGGCTCTACTGCGCGACCGATCCCGCCTCGACCGGCCTCTACGGCTGCGCGCGCGCCGTCAACCTGGGTGGTGTCGGCCGGCCGCCGCAGGTCGCGGAAGTGCTCGCGGCGCTCGAAGGTTTCCTCGGGCAATAGGGAATGGGAAATCGCGAATGGAGAACCCCGCGCGTCGCGCCGCTTTTCCCGTTTCCCGTGCCCCGGTGATGCGTTCGCTCTACACGCTGCTGCTCTATCTCGCCGCTCCGTACGTGCTCGCGCGGCTCGCCTGGCGCGCGCGGCGCCAGCCCGGCTACCTCCGGCATGTGGCGGAGCGCTTCGGCCGCTACGGGCGGCAGGCGCCGGCGCCGCTGCTCTGGGTGCACGCGGTCTCGGTGGGCGAGACGCGCGCCGCCGAGCCCCTGATCCGGGCGCTGCGCACCCGCTTCCCGCGGCACGGCGTGCTGCTCACGCACATGACGCCGACCGGCCGCGCGACCGGGGAAGCGCTCTTCGGCGAGGGCGTGGTGCGCTGTTATCTGCCTTACGACTATCCGGGAGCGGTCGCGCGCTTCCTCGACCATTTCCGGCCGCAGCTCGGCATCTTGATGGAGACCGAGCTGTGGCCCAATCTGATCCAGGCGGCGCGCGCGCGCGGCATCCCGCTCTATCTCGCCAACGCGCGGCTCTCCGAGAAATCCTTCGCCGGCTACCGGCGCTTTCCCGGGCTCGCGCGCGAGGCGCTCGCGGGCCTGGCGGCGGTGGCGGCGCAGAGCGTGGAGGACGCGCGGCGGCTCGCCGCGCTGGGGGCGAGCGATGTGCGCGTCACCGGCAGCGTCAAGTTCGACGTCGAGCCGCCCGCCGCGCAGCTCGAGCTGGGGAGGCGGTGGCGCCGCGGCTACGGCGAGGCGCGCCCCGTGCTGCTCGCCGCGAGCACCCGCGATGGGGAGGAGGCGCTGCTGCTCGATGCGTTCGAGGCGCTCCCCGTGCCGGGGCTGCTGCTCGTGATCGTTCCGCGCCATCCCCAGCGCTTCGAGGAGGTGGCGCGGCTGCTCGAATCGCGGGCGGTGCGCTACCAGCGCCGCAGCCGCGAGGCGCCGATCGCGCCCGACACCCGCGTCGTGCTCGGGGACAGTATGGGGGAGATGTTCGCCTACTACGCGGCGTGCGACCTCGCCTTCGTGGGCGGGAGCCTGCTCGGCCACGGGGGGCAGAATCTCATCGAGGCGTGCGCCGTGGGCCGCCCGGTGCTGGTCGGGCCCTCGACCTACAACTTCGCGGAGGCGACCGAGCGCGCGCTCGAGGCGGGCGCCGCGATCCGGGTGGCGAACGCCGCCGCGCTCGCGCGCGAGGCCGCGCGGCTGTTTCGCGATCCGGCGGCGGCGCAGCGCATGGGCGAGGCAGGGCTCGCTTTCTGCGCCGCGCACCGGGGAGCGACCGCGAGGCTCATCGAGCTGATCGGGCCGCCGGAGCGGTGAGCGGTTCGGTATTTTGCGTTCAGGGATCGAGGTTCAGGCTCCGAACTCGCGACCCGCCCGGGCGGCGCGGCCGCGAGGTGGCAGACAGCCCGCCCCGCTTGCCTCCGTAACGAAGCGAGGCTGGCTGCGGAGCAGGCGCGCGGTCGTGTAGAAGGCTCTCTGCCGGCGCCCCGCCCGCTGGCGCGGGCGCCCTTCTCGTGGCCGAGAGGAAGCCCGGTCAGGGGCTCTCAGCGCTCGAGCCAGGCGTTGGCGAGCGCGAGGTCCTGTTCGGCGAGGCTGCCGGCGGCGGCCTTGAGCCGCAGCAGCGACAGGATGTAGTTGTATTTCGCCTGCGCGAGGTCGCGGCGCGTCTGGAAGAGCTGCTGCTGGGCGTTCAGCACGTCCACCTGGGTGCGCACGCCCACCTCGCGCCCGAGCAGCGTGGAGTCGAGCGAGCTTTGCGAGGAGGTGAGCGCCGCCTCGAGCGCCTTCACCTGCGCGAGCCCGCTGGTCACGCCGAGAAAGGCCTGGCGCGCGGCGAGCTCCGCGCCGCGCCGGGCGTTCTCGAGATCCTGGCGCGCCCGGTCCTCGTTGGCGAGCGCCTCGCGCACGCGCGACTGGATCGCGCCGCCCTGGTAGAGCGGCACCGCGAGCTGCAGCCCGATCACCTTGCTGGTGGTGTCGCTGCCGAAGCCGCCCTGCACGCCCGAGCCGCTGCCCGACTCCGAGTAGCTGGCGAACGCGTCGAGGGTGGGGCGGTGCGCGGCGCGGTTGCGCTCCACGTCCTGCGCGGCGAAGGCGAGCCCGGCCTCGGCGATGCGCACCTGGGGATTGGTCCGCAGCGCGATCTCGACCCAGCGCTCCATGTTGTCGGGATCGGGCGGCTGCGGGCTGAACTTGGAGCCGAGCGGCGCGAGGCCTGGGGCCGGACGCCCGATGATGGCGGAGAGCGCGCGGCGCTTCACCTCCAGGTCGTTGCGCGCCGCGATCTCGTTCGAGACCGTGATGTCGTAGCGCGCCTGCGCCTCGTGCGTGTCGGTGATGGTGGCGGTGCCGACCTCGAAGTTGCGCTTGGCCTGCTCGAGCTGCTGGCCGATCGCGGCGAGCTGCGCCTGCGCGAAGGCCACCGTGTCCTGCGCGAGCAGCACGTCGAAGTAGGCCTGCGCGACGCGCAGGATCAGGTCCTGCTCGGCTTGCGCGAGCACGGCGCCCGCCTGCGCGACCTGGGTCCTCGCCTGCTCGTAGAGGGCGAAATTCTGTGGGCGGTAGAGCGGCTGGGTGACCGACAGCGTCGCCGCGTTGGAGTTGAAGCGCGAGGTGCCGCCGCTCGTGCTCGCCGGATCGCGCGGGCGCAGGTCGCGGTCGTTGTACTGGGTGGAAGCCGAGAGCGAGACCGAGGGCAGCAGACCGGCGAGCCCCTGCGGCAGCCGCTCTTGCGCCGCGGCCCAGGAAGCGCGCGCCGCGGCATACTGCGCGTCGGAGACCCGCGCGGCGCGGTAGATCTCCATCAGATCGGCACCGCTCGCCCCGCACGCGGCCGCCATCGGCAGCGCGCACCACATCAGCGTCCATATGCGCTTGATCACCGGCATCACCGGCAAGCGCCGGACACGGGATGGAAAACGCAAATTCGGCAAACCGCAAGCCGGTGGCCACGGCCGGGACTCCGCCGCCCGCCTCATCGCTCGCATGATCGGGCCCTCGACTCCGATGTCCTCAGAACACGAAGCGCGTGCGCCGCGGCGCGTTCCTGAGCGGCGCGATGCAGGTCTCGAAGAGCCCGACCGCACGATAGGCGCCCGGCGCGGCGCAGGTGACGAGCCGCGCTTCCATCACCGGGGGCTCGCCCACCACCGCGAGCAGCCGTCCCCCGGGCGCGAGGCTCTCCTGGAAGGCTTCGGGCAGCACCGGCACCGAGCCGGTGAGCACGATGGCGTCGTAGGGCGCGTATCGCTCCCAGCCGCGTGCGGCGTCCCCCGTCTCGAGCGTCACGTTGGCGATGCCGTGGGCGGCGAGCTTCTTTGCCGCGCTCTCGGTGAACTCGGGGACGATGTCCACGCTGTAAACGTGGCCCGCGAGACTCGCGATGAGCGCCGTCATATAGCCGCTGCCGGTGCCCACTTCCAGCACGCGGTCCCCTGGCCGCAGCTGCAGCTCCTGCAGCATCCGCGCTTCGAGCTTGGGCGCGAGCATCTTCTCGCCGTGCCCGATCGGGATCTCCAGGTCGGCGAAAGCGAGCGCGCGGTACTGCGGGGGCACGTAGTCCTCGCGCCGGACGCGAAACAGCAGATCGAGCACCTGCTGGTCGAGCACCTCCCAGGGCCGGATCTGCTGCTCGACCATGTTGAAGCGCGCGCGCTCGACGTCGAGCTGGGTTTGCATCGCTGGCGGGCCGGGAACTTGCGGGGAACGCAATTATCCCATAAAGTAGTCCGCGAGAGACACGTTAGGGGTCCTGCCCCGCGCGATCCGGGGCGGGTGAGAGATACCCTTAAGACCTGATACGGGTAATGCCGTCGTAGGGAAGCGTGGCCGGCCTGTCCCACCCCGCTCCTCCCCGTGCTGCACCCGAAGGAGCGATTTCATGAGCGCCAATCCGAAGTTCCTGAGCGCCACCGCCCGCGTGGACGAGGCGGCGGTGAAGCCGCTGCCCAATTCGCGCAAGATCTACGTCACGGGGTCGCGCCCCGACATCCGCGTGCCGATGCGCGAGATCGCGCAGGCGGATACGCCCGCCTCGTTCGGTGCGGAAAAGAACCCGCCGATCTTCGTCTATGACACTTCGGGCCCTTATACCGATCCGGCGGCGAAAATCGACATCCGCAAGGGGCTGCCGCCGCTGCGCCTGCCGTGGATCCTCGAGCGCGGCGACACCGAGGAGCTGCCGGGCCCGAGCTCGCGCTACGGGCGCGAGCGCGCCGCCGATCCGAAGCTCGCGCACCTGCGCTTCCAGCTCGCGCGAGCGCCGCGCCGCGCGGCTCCCGGCCGCTGCGTGACGCAGATGCACTACGCGCGCCGCGGCATCGTCACCCCCGAGATGGAATTCGTCGCGATCCGCGAGAACCAGCAGCGGCGCGAGTACCTCGAGCGGCTGCGCGCCAGCGGCCCGCACGGCGCGAGGCTCGCCGAGATGATCGCGCGCCAGCACCGCGGGCAATCGTTCGGTGCGGCGATCCCGGAGGAGATCACGCCCGAGTTCGTGCGCGACGAGGTCGCGCGCGGGCGCGCCATCATTCCGGCGAACGTCAACCATCCGGAGTCCGAGCCGATGGTGATCGGGCGCAACTTCCTGGTGAAGGTGAACGCCAACATCGGCAACTCGGCGGTGACCTCCGGCATCGCCGAGGAAGTGGACAAGATGACCTGGGCGATCCGCTGGGGCGCGGACACGGTGATGGATCTGTCCACCGGGAAACACATCCACGAGACGCGCGAGTGGATCATCCGCAACTCGCCCGTTCCGATCGGCACCGTGCCGATCTATCAAGCGCTCGAGAAGGTGGACGGGCGCGCGGAGGAGCTCACCTGGGAGATCTTCCGCGACACCCTGATCGAGCAGGCCGAGCAGGGCGTGGACTACTTCACCATCCACGCCGGCGTGCGGCTGCCGTTCATTCCACTCACCGCGCGCCGCATGACGGGTATCGTCTCGCGCGGCGGCTCGATCATGGCCAAATGGTGCCTCGCGCACCACGAGGAGAGCTTCCTCTACACGCACTTCGAGGAGATCTGCGAGATCATGCGCGCCTACGACGTCGCGTTCTCGCTCGGCGACGGGCTGCGCCCCGGCTCGATCTACGACGCGAACGACGAGGCGCAGATCGCGGAGCTCAGGACGCTCGGCGAGCTCGCCGAGATCGCCTGGCGCCACGACTGCCAGGTGATGATCGAAGGCCCCGGCCACGTGCCGATGCAGCTCATCCGGGAGAACATGGAGCTCGAGCTCGAGCACTGCCGCGAGGCGCCGTTCTACACGCTGGGGCCGCTCACCACCGACATCGCCCCGGGCTACGACCACATCACGAGCGCGATCGGCGCGGCGATGATCGGCTGGTACGGCACCGCGATGCTCTGTTACGTCACCCCCAAGGAGCACCTGGGGCTGCCGGACAAGGACGACGTCAAGGACGGCATCATCGCCTACAAGATCGCGGCGCACGCCGCCGACCTCGCCAAGGGCCACCCGGGGGCGCAGATCCGCGACAACGCGCTCTCCAAGGCGCGCTTCGAGTTCCGCTGGGAGGACCAGTTCAACCTCGGGCTCGATCCCGACACCGCGCGCGCCTTCCACGACGAGACGCTGCCGCAGGAAGGCGCCAAGCTCGCGCACTTCTGCTCGATGTGCGGCCCGCACTTCTGCTCGATGAAGATCACGCAGGAGGTGCGCGAATACGCCGAGCGCCAGGGGCTGTCGGAGGCCGAGGCGCTGGAGCGGGGCCTGCGCGAGAAAGCGCGCGAATTCATCGCGGGCGGCGCCGAGATCTACCGCAAGGCCTGAGCGGTTGCGCGCCCGCGTCAACGCGGACTGCGCCCGGGCGTTGAGGCGACATCGGGGAGGCCGGAAAACCTTCGCAGGAGGTGCACCATGAACGGCCGGAGACTCGCATGCGCCGCAGCTCTCGGCGCGGCGCTCGCTGCCCCCGCGCACGCCGATCCCGCCCGTCCCCTCGCCGAGTTCGAGGCGCGGCTCGAAGCGCTGCTCGCGCCGCAGGCCTGGCTCGGGGGCCGGATCACCGAGGCCGACGTCGCGCTGCTCTTCGCCTACCTCAGGACGGCGCTCCTCGCCGCCTCCCAGGGGCGCGAAGCCCCGCCGCCGCCCGCCGAGCTCGAGCGGCGGGCGCTCGCCCTGGGGCGGGAGCTCAAGCTGCAGGGGGTCGCGAGCGGCCTGCTGCTGCTCGATGCGCTGGAGGCGGGCGCGAAACGGATGCTGCGCGAAGCGCTCGCCGAGCCCGCGCCCGGCGGGCGCTAGGGCGCCCTGCCCGCGGGCGGGACAACCTTTTGTTACACATCCGCCGCGCGGGGGGCGCGGGCGCGCGCGAGGACCTCGGCTACAATTCCCCGGTCTAAGCGGCGTGAACGGGAAATCCCCGCTTCACGCTCCCCGCTTTGCCGATGACCGCGCGCAAGGGCGTCCTCACCGCGATCCTCGTCGCCACGGTGCTGGCGGCGGGTGCCGCCGCGTACGGGTGGTGGGGCGCGCGCAACGCCGCGCCCGACTACCGCTTCGGCAAGGTGGAGCGGGGCGCGATCACCGCGGTGGTCTCGGCCACCGGCACCGTCAACCCGGTCACCGCGGTTCAGGTCGGCTCCCAGGTCTCGGGCCAGGTGAAGGAGATCTACGTTGATTTCAATTCCGAGGTGAAGAAAGGGCAGGTGATCGCGCGCATCGACCCCGACTCTTTCGCGCTGCGCGTGAACCAGGCGATGGCCGACCTCGAGGCCGCGCGCGCCACCGTGCTCACGCAGCGCGCCAACGTCGCGGCGCTGCAGGCGGAGGTCTCGCGCGCCAAGGTGAACCTGGCGGAGGCCGAGCGCGATCTGAAGCGCAACCGGATGCTCTACGAGAAGAACTTCGTCTCGGCCGCCGCGCTCGACAAGGCGCAGGCGGCGTTCGAAGCCGCGCGCGAGCAGGTGAGGACCGCGCAGGCCCAGCTCGCGGTGGGCGAGGCGCAGGTGCGCAATGTCGAGGCCCTGGTGAAGCAGCGCGAGGCGCAGCTCGCGCAGGCGCGGGTGGACCTCGAGCGCACCACCATCCGCGCGCCGGTGGACGGCGTGGTGGTGAAGAAATCGGTGGAGCCCGGGCAGACGGTGGCGGCGAGCCTGCAGGCGCCGGAACTCTTCGTGATCGCGCAGGACTTGCGCCGGATGCAGGTCGAGGCCTCGATTGACGAGGCCGAGGTGGGGCGCGTGCGCGAAGGGCAGCTGGCGACCTTCACGGTGGACTCCTTTCCCGGGCGCACTTTCACCGGCCGGGTCGGCCAGGTGCGCAAGGCCGCGCAGGTGGTGCAGAACGTGGTGACCTACACCGCGGTGATCGCGACCTCCAACCCCGATCTCATTCTGTTTCCGGGAATGACCGCCAACGTGCGCATCGTCACGGACACGCGCGAGAACGTGCTCAAGGTGCCGAACGCCGCGCTGCGCTTCCGCCCCGCGGGCGCCGCGGCGGAGCCGCGCGAGA
>DATLZE010000106.1:0-28899 GCA_035574195.1 Burkholderiales bacterium
CCGCCGCTTTTTTTGTAGAATAGCCTCCAATCGCGCAGCCGAGCACGCTCCATGGCTCTCACCGGAACCACCGCCGCCGACCGGGCGAAGATTCTCGCCGAAGCGCTGCCCTACATCCGGCGCTTCCACGGCAAGACCATCGTCGTGAAGTACGGCGGCAACGCGATGATCGAGGAGAAGCTCAAGCACAGCTTCGCGCACGACGTGGTGCTGTTGAAGCTCGTCGGCATGAACCCCGTCGTGGTGCACGGCGGCGGTCCGCAGATCGACGAGCTGCTCAAGCGCTTCGGCAAGAAGGGCGAGTTCGTGCAGGGCATGCGGGTGACGGATGCCGAGACCATGGAGGTCGTGGAAATGGTACTCGGCGGTCAGGTCAACAAGGAGATCGTCAACCTCATCAACCAGCACGGCGGGCGCGCGGTGGGCCTCACGGGCAAGGACGGAGGGCTCATTCGCGCGCGCAAGATGCTGGTGCGCGGTGCCGGCGATTCCGACGAGCTGATCGATATCGGGCAGGTGGGGGAGGTGGAGTCGATAGATCCCGAGATCGTGCACCGGCTGCACACCCATGACTTCATCCCGGTGATCGCCCCGCTCGGCGTCGGCAAGAAGGGCGAGACCTACAACATCAACGCCGATCTCGTCGCGGGCAAGGTGGCCGAGGTGCTGAGGGCCGAGAAGCTGATCGTGCTCACCAACACGCCGGGCGTGCTCGACAAGAACGGCAACCTCCTCACCGGGCTCTCCGCGCGGAAAGTCGACGAGCTCTTCGCCAACGGCACCATCTCCGGGGGCATGCTGCCCAAGATCAGCTCGGCGCTCGACGCGGTCAAGAACGGCGTCAACGCCTGCCACATCATAGACGGGCGCGTCGAACACGCGCTGCTGCTCGAAGTGCTCACCGACGAGGGCGTTGGCACGCTCATCCGGCGCCGCTAGGAATTTGCCGGGCGCCGCCCGGCAGGTTCCCAAAACGGGTATTCCGAAAAATGTGGGGCCGCGTCTGGATCTTCGACCTGGACAACACGCTGCACGACGCGCGGCCCCACATTTTTCCGCACATCAACCGCGCGATGACGGCGTACCTCCAACAGCACCTGGGGCTCGGCGAGTCCGAGGCGGCGGAGCTGCGCCGCCACTACTGGAAGCGCTACGGGGCGACGCTCGTCGGACTCATGCGCCACCACGGGACCGATCCCCGCCATTTTCTCTGGCACACGCACCAGCTGCCGCAGCTCGAGCGGATGCTGGTGCGCGAGCCGCGGCTGCGCGCGACGCTCGCGCGCCTGCCCGGGCGCAAGTTCGTGTTCTCGAACGCGCCTGTGCACTACTCGCGCGCGGTGCTCGCGGCGCTCGGGATCGCGGATCTGTTCCACGGGGTGTTCTCGATCGAGCGCACGGGCTTCCGCCCCAAGCCCGCGAGCTACGGGTTCCTGCGCTTGTGCCGTGCCAGCCGGGTGAAGCCCCAACGCTGTATCATGGTGGAGGACTCCCTCGACAACCTGCGCACCGCATTCCGGCTCGGCATGAAAACGGTGTGGGTGACCGAGGCGGCGAAGGCGCCGGGCTGCGTGGACGTGAAAGTGGCGAGGCTCGCCGAGTTGCCCCGCATGCTGGCGTATTTACAATAAGCGGCGATCCGGAAGGCGGCCGATGGCGCAAAGAGGCGGCGGGCGCAAGGACCAAATCCTCCAGACGCTGGCGCAGATGCTGGAGAATCCCGTGGGCGAGAGAATCACGACCGCGGCGCTCGCCGCGCGCCTGGGGATATCGGAGGCGGCGCTCTACCGCCATTTCCGGGGCAAGGCGCAGATGTTCGAGGGGCTCATCGAGTTCATCGAGCAGACGCTGTTCGCGCTCATCAACCGCATCACCAGCGAGGAGAAGAGCGGGCTGCGCCAGCTCGAGGCCATCGTCTCGGTACTGCTCGGATTCGCGCAGAAGAACCGGGGCATGACGCGGGTGCTGATCGGAGATGCGCTGGTGAACGAGGACGAGCGCCTGCAGGCGCGCATCAACCAGCTGCACGAACGGCTGGAGGCGGCACTCAAGCAGGCGCTGCGCTTCGGCGTGACCCAGAAGGAGATCGCTGCCGACGTGGATGTGGCGGCGCACGCGAACCTCGTCATGAGCTTCGTCACCGGGCGCTGGCACCAGTTCGCGAAGAGCGGCTTCCGGCGCGACCCGGTGGAGCTGTGGCCGAAGCAGTGGCGCCAGCTCATGGAAGGCGTGCTCGCCTAGCGCCGTGTCGGTTCCGTGTTCGGTATCCGTGTTGCGGGTCGAAGCCCCTGGACCCCGAACTGCGAACCCGGCGCACTGAATGCGGGACCGGCACCGCCAATCTGATTTAGGGGAGGGCTAGAGATGGCCAACGTGACCACCCAACAGCTCGCCGAGCTCTTGATCGGCATCGCGCGCACGCAACAGGCGATCGTGGAGGCGATGGAGAGCCAGAAGGCGGGCTTCAGGAGCAACCATCTCGCCCCGGCGCTCGATAACGCGGCGAGGGTTCGCGTCACCACCCGCCCGCTCACGCTCCAGGAGCTGCCCGCGCGCGTGCTGCTGCAGTGCCTCGGGCGCGCGGGGCCCAACCTCGAGCAGATCACGCGCGACCTGGAAGCGCTGTTGGGCGCCCAGCCGGTGGCGCCAGCGGTCGCTTCCGCCCCCGCTGCTCCCGCGGCCGGCGCACCCTCGCTCGACTCGACCTGATCCTGCGGGCCGCGGGTTTGCAGTCCCGGGCTTGGCGTTCGCGGGCGGGACGGGCCTCGACTCGATCCCGGAGAACTAGGAGCTCGGGGCCGCGGTGGCGCACACGGGACAGGCCGGATCCTTGACGAGGCGGATCGTGCGCACCTGCATGGTGAGCGCGTCGAGCAGCAGCAGCCGCCCGGCGAGCGTCTCGCCCGCGCCCGCGATGAGCTTGAGCGCTTCCGCCGCCTGAATCGAGCCGATGATGCCGGTGAGCGGAGCGAACACGCCCATCACCGCGCAGCGCACGTCCTCGGATTCGCCTCCTTCCGGGAACAGGCAGGCGTAGCACGGCGAGCCTGCTGAGCGCAGGTCGAACACCGCGACCTGGCCGTCGAAGCGCACCGCGGCCCCCGACACGAGCGGCTTGCGCAGGCGCGCGCACACGCGGTTCACCGCGTGCCGCGTGGCGAAGTTGTCGCTGCCGTCCACCACGACATCGGCGCGCGCGACGAGCGCCCCCAGCCGCTTCTCGTCCACACGCTCGGCGAGCGGCTCGACTGCGACCTCGGGGTTGATCGCGGCGAGCGTGGCGCGCGCCGAGTCGACCTTCTTCTTCCCGATCGCGTCCATGCGGTGCACGATCTGCCGCTGCAGATTGGTAAGGTCCACCGCCTCGTCGTCGCACAGGATGAGGCCGCCCACGCCGGCGGAGGCGAGATAGAGCGCGACCGGCGAGCCGAGCCCGCCCGCTCCGATCACCAGCGCGCGCGCGGCGAGCAGCTTCTCCTGTCCCTCGATGCCGATCTGGGGCAGCAGGATGTGACGGCTGTAGCGCAGCAGCTGCTCGTCGTTCATCGGGCGCCGGGGGCCGAGAGGTGGGGGGAGAGGCGGGTGTACAGCAAGGCGCCCGGCTGACGCCGGGCGCTGGCGTGCCGCCGATCGCTCGTTTCAGTTCGCCACTTTGACGCCGGCCCGGCTCTTGAGGAAGGCGAGCGCCTGGTTGAGCTCGTAGTCGTGCTTGGACACGATCTCGCCAGGTTCGGGCCTGAGCAGCTTCTCGTCGAGGTCTTTGGGCCGCGGGGCGGGCGTGAAGTTGTATTGCCGCACGGCCGCCGCGGCCGCCTTGGCCTTTTCCTCCTCCTTGTTGTTGTCGGCGAGATGCTTGGTGAGGTCGGCCTCGCGCAGCTTCAACGCCGCGGTGCGCTCGCTCGAGCCGTCCTCGAGCGGGATATCGGGCACGATACCCCGCGCCTGGATCGAGCGGCCGCTCGGAGTGTAGTAGCGGGCGGTGGTCAGCTTGATCGCGGTCTGATTGGCGAGCGGCAGGATGGTCTGCACCGATCCCTTGCCGAAGGTCTGCTGGCCCATGATCACCGCGCGCTTGTGATCCTGCAGCGCGCCGGCGACGATCTCGGAGGCGGAAGCCGAGCCGCCGTTCACCAGCACCACCATCGGCACCGTCTTCACCTCCGGCGGCAGACGCTTGATGTAGTCCTCCTTGAAGCGCCCGCGCAGGTAGTGCTCGGGGCTCGCGTGGAGCTTCATCTTGGAGTCCTCGGTGCGCCCGTCGGTGTACACCACCAGGGAGCCCGCGGGCAGGAACGCGGCGGAGACCGCGACCGCGCCGTTGAGCAGCCCGCCCGGGTCGTTGCGCAAGTCGAGCACGAGGCCCTTCATCGGGCCCTGATTCTCCTTGAACAGCTTCTCGATCGCGCGCGCGAGGGCCTCTCCCGTGTGCTCCTGGAACTGGGTCACGCGGAAGTAGGCGTAGCCCGGCTCGAGCAGCTTCGCCTTCACGCTCTGGATCTTGATGATCGCGCGCGTGAGCGTCACCACGATCGGCTTGGGCTCGCCCTTGCGCACGATGGTGAGCGTGATCTGGGTATTGGGCTTGCCGCGCATGCGCTTCACCGCTTCGTTCAGCGTCATGCCCTTGACCGAGGTCTCGTCGAGCTTGACGATGAGGTCGCCCGGCTTGAGCCCTGCGCGCGCGGCCGGCGTGTCGTCAATCGGCGCGATCACCTTCACGAACCCGTCCTCCATGCCGACCTCGATGCCGAGCCCCCCGAACTCGCCCTGGGTGCCCACTTGCAGCTCTTTGAACGCGTCCTGGTCGAGATAGGCGGAGTGGGGATCGAGCCCGGTCAGCATGCCGTTGATCGCCTCGGTGATGAGCTTCTTGTCGTCCACCGGCTCGACATAGTCGCTCTTGATGCGCCCGAACACCTCGGTGAAGGCGCGCAGCTCCTCGATCGGCAGCGGCGCGCTCGCGCCCTGCCGCTGCGCTACCGCCGAGAAGTTGAGGCTTACCAGCACCCCGAGCAGCACCCCGAGGACCACCAGCCCGATCTGATGCAGCTTGCTACGCATTGCCTGCTCCCGAAAAAATCCGAGAATCGCCAATCGTGAATCGCGATCTATCGCGGCGCGCCGCGGCCCTCCCGCAAGTGCCTGTTACGATTCACCATTCGTCACCGGCCTCACCGGATCTCGACCCATTCCAGCGGGTCCAGCGGCCGCCCCTGGTGCCGCAACTCGAAGTATAAACCCGAATCGCTGTTGCCGCCGCTCGCGCCCACGACGGCGATCGGCTCCCCGCCCCGGATCACGTCGCCGACTTGCTTGTAGAGCGCCTCGTTGTTGCCGTAGAGGCTCAGGTAGGCGCCTCCGTGGTCAATGATGAGGAGGTTGCCGAAGCCGCGCAGCCAGTCGGCGTAGACGACGCGTCCGGGCGCGATCGCCCGCACCTCCTCTCCTGCCCGGGCGCTGATGAACAGTCCCTTCCAGCTCAACCCGCCGTCAGAGCGTGGACTGCCGAAACGGTTGGCGAGTTCCCCGCGCACCGGCAGAGCGAGCCGTCCCTTGAGCGACTCGAAGGGGCCGGGCTCGTCCATGGCCTGCGGAACGCGCTCGTTCCTCAGGCGCGGGCCGCCGCGCTCGCGCGCAACCAGCCGGGCGAGGTTCTCCACCAGCCTCGCGAGCCGCGCCTCGTCGCGCTTGAGCGTGCCGATCTCCCGGCGCTGGCGCTCGATGTCGCGCGAGAGGCGCGCGAGGAGCTGGCTGCGCGTCCGCTTCTCGCGCTCGAGGCGCCGGCGCTGGGCCTCGCTCTCGGCGGCGACCGCGGCGAGGTCGGCCGCCCTGCGCTCGGCCTCGCGCGCGAGCTCGCCGAGCTGCGCGATGCCCGCGCGCAGCTCGGCGATCAGCCCGGCGCGCGCGCGCGAAATGTAGCCGTAGTAGTGCAGCTGCCGTGCGATGCGGGCGGGGTCCTCGCCGTTGAGCAGGAGCTTCAGCGCTCCGGCCGAGCCGCCCAGATAGTGCTGGTAGAGCAGCCGCGCGAGCAGCGCCTGCTGGGTCTTGAGCGCCTGTTCGCGCCGGGCCGACTCGGCGTGCAGCTCGGCGAGCCGCCCGGCGAGCTCGCGCGACTGCCGCCCCAGCTCGTGGAGCGCGCGGTTCGCCTCCGAGATCGCGCGCTCCGACTCCCGCAGCGCATCCGCCGCCTCGTTCCGGGATTCCTCGGCGCGCTCGAGCCGCCTCTGCAGCGCCTCGATCCGGCCGCGCAGCTCGCGCAGCTCCCTTTCCTTCGCGCCGCCTGCGGCCGCCAGCGCCTGCGGCGCTCCCGCGAGCAGCAGCAGCAGTGCGGCGGCGGCGCAGGGGCTCACGTGAAGGCGATGAGAGGCTTTCCGGTCATCTCGCGCGGCTGCGGCAGCCCCATCATGGCGAGCAGCGTCGGGGCGACGTCCTGCAGCGCGCCGCCGCTGGCGATGCGCGCTTTGCGGCCTATGTAGAGCAGCGGCACGAGGTTCAACGTGTGCGCGGTGTGCGCCTGCTTCGTCTCCGGATCGAGCATGGTCTCGGCGTTGCCGTGGTCCGCGGTGATCAGCACCTCGCCGCCAGCCTCCCGCATCGCGCAGACCGCCCGCCCGATACACTCGTCGAGCACCTCCACGGCGCGGATCGCCGCGGCGAGGTTCCCGGTGTGGCCGACCATGTCGCCGTTGGCGTAGTTGCAGACGATGGCGTGGTAGCGGCCGCTCTTGATCGCTTCCACCAGGCGGTCGGTGACCTCGTAGGCGCTCATCTCGGGTTTGAGATCGTAGGTCGCGACCTTGGGCGAGGGCACCAGGATGCGGTCCTCGCCAGGATAAGGCGCCTCCACCCCGCCGTTGAAGAAATAGGTGACGTGCGCGTATTTCTCGGTCTCGGCGATGCGCAGCTGCCTCAGGCCGAGCCCCGCGAGGTATTGGCCGAAGCCGTTCGCGACGCTCTGCGGGGGGAAGGCGGCGGGCAGGTGCGCGAAGTCCTCGCCGTAGCTCGTCAGCGTGCAGAAATAGCCGAGGCGCGGCAGGCGCGCGCGCGCGAAGCCGTCGAAAGCGGGGTCGGTCAGCGCGCGCGTGAGCTGGCGCGCCCGGTCGGCGCGAAAGTTCATGAACACCGCCGCGTCGCCGTCGTTCATGCGCGCGGGCGCTGCCCCCGGCGCGGCGATCGCGGTCGCCTTCACGAACTCGTCGGTTTCGCCGCGCGCATAGGCTTCGCGCAGCCCCTGCTGCGCGGAGGCGGCCCGATACGCTGCTCGCCCGTCGGTGACCAGCTCGTAGGCCTCGCGCACGCGCTCCCAGCGGCCGTCGCGGTCCATCGCGTAGTAACGGCCGCAGATCGAGGCGATGGCGCCGGCTCCGAGCGCGGCGCACTTGCGCTCGAGCGCGGCGAGCGAGTCCTCGGCGCTCTTCGGCGGGGTGTCGCGCCCGTCGAGGAAGGCATGCACCCGGATCTCGGCCACGCCCCCGCGCGCCGCCATCTCGATCATGGCGTGGATCTGCGATTCGTGGCTGTGCACGCCACCCGGGGAGAGCAGCCCCAGGATATGCAGCGCGCGCCCCGGCCCGCGCGCGGTCTGCACCGCCTGCGCGAGCACCGGGTTCGTGAAGAACTCGCCGGACTCGATCGCGTTCTCGATGCGGGTGTAGTCCTGGTAGACGATGCGCCCTGCACCGATGTTCATGTGGCCGACCTCGGAATTTCCCATCTGTTTGCTGGGCAGTCCCACCCATTTTTCGGACGCGTCCAAAGTGGTATGGGGGTGGTTCGCCCACAGCGAGTCCCAGTTGGGCTTGCGCGCGAGGCAGATGGCGTTGTATTCGCACTCCTCGCGGTGGCCGAAGCCGTCGAGTATGATCAGCAGCACGGGCGTTATTTTCATGATCGGGCCAGCTCTTCGGCGCGCATCATCGGGCAATTATATAGGCTGACGTCCTGCGACACCGATGCAACCCGCAGCGCCAGAACCTCGGGTCGCGAGCCGCGCCGCGCGCGCAAGCCTTGCGCTGCTCGGGCTCGCGTGGACGCTCCCGTTCCTGCAGCCCTACCACCGCTTCCCGCTCACCTCCTTCTACAGCGAGTGGCTCGCGCTCGCCGCAGGGCTCGCGGCCGCGCTCTACCTCGCCACGCGGCGCGCATGGCAGGATGCGGCGCTGCCCGCGGTCGCGGCTGCGCCGCTTGCGCTCGGCGCGGTGCTCGCGCTGCAGGCGGCGCTCGGGCTCGTGCCGTACGCGGAACAGGCGCTGACGGCGGGACTCTATCTGGTGTGGGCGGCGCTGCTGATCGTGCTCGGGCGCGCGCTCGCGCGCGCGCTCGGGCTGGCGGAGATCGCCGCCGTGCTCGCCTGGTGCACGCTCGCCGGGGGAGCCGCCGGGGCGCTGGCCGGGCTCCTGCAGCACTATTCGATTTCTACGCCCCTCGATTTCCTGATCGCGCGCAAGGCGGCCGCTGCGGTCTACGGCAACCTCGGCCAAGCCAATCATTTCGCCGCCTACACCGCGCTCGCGCTCTCGAGCACGGCCTACCTGCACGCCCTCGGGCGGCTGCGCGGGGCCCCGGCCGCGGCGTGCGCCGCGCTGCTGCTCTTCGCGCTGGCGCTCGCCGGCTCGCGCGCCCCTTGGCTCTATCTCGGGGCGGCCGCGGCGCTCGCGCTGCTGCTATACGCCCGGCTGCGCGATGCCGCCAGCCGCCGCCTCGCTGCGTTCGCCGCTGCGCTGCTGCCCGGCTTCGTGCTGGCGCAGTGGCTGGCGGCGCTTCCCTTGCTGGCGCCGCAGGATGGCGCGCTCGTCACCTCCGCGCAGCGCCTGTTCCAAGTGGCGAGCGGGATCGAGCCCCGGCTGCAGCTTGCGCGGGAAGCCTGGGCGATGTTTCTCTCGGCGCCGCTCCTCGGCGCGGGCTGGGGGCAATTCGCCTGGCATCATTTTCTGCACCAGGCGCTGACCGGGGAGGGCGCTGCGCCCGGCGTGTTCAACCACGCGCACAACGCCGTGCTGCAGCTCCTCGCCGAGACCGGCCTCGCGGGAGCGCTGCCCGTGCTCGCCGCGCTGCTGCACTGGCTCGCCGGCCTCGGGCGCAGCGCGCCGGGGCTGCATCTGTGGTGGCTGCTCGCCGGGCTCGCCGTGATCGCAATCCACAGCCTGCTCGAGTTCCCTCTGTGGTATTCCTATTTTCTCGGCATCGCGGCGGTGCTGCTTGGCGCCGGCGCGCGGGACGCGATCCGATTGCGGCTCGCGGGCGCGGCGCGCCTCGTGGCCGCCGCGGCGCTCGCGCTCGGCGCGTTGAACCTCGCCGCGGTGCTGCCGGCCTATCGCGGGTTCGAGCGCCTGGTGTTCCTGCCCGCAGGCGCCGCCGCGCGTGCGGTGGATGAGGCCGCGTTCGCGAAAGCCATCGCCGCGATCCACCGGGAGCCGCTGCTCGCGCCCTACGTCGAGCTCGCGGTCGCCTACGGGCTCGCTGTCTCGGAAGAGCGCCTGCGGGAGAAGCTCGAATTGAGCACGCGCGCGCTGCGCTTCGCGCCCGTCGAAGTGGTGGCCTACCGCCATGCGCTGCTGCTCGCGGCCGCGGGCGAGCGCGCCGCGGCGCTCGAGCAGCTCGAGCGAGCCGCGCGCGTCTATCCCGCGGCGCTCGAAGGCGTCGTCGAGGAGTTGCGCGCGCTCGCGCGCGAGCGGCCGCACGCCTTCGGGCCGCTGCTCGACTGGGCGAGGGCAAGGGGCGCCGGGCGGCACCGGCGCGCCGCGGAGTAGCCGATGGCCGCGCTCGAGCGGCTGACTCCCGCGCATTTCGGTCTTGCCGCCGTCGGGCTCGCGTGGACGCTCCCGTTCCTGCAGCCCTACCACCGCCTCCCGCTCACCTCCTTCTACAGCGAGTGGCTCGCGCTCGCCGCAGGGCTGCTCGCGCTCGCCCCCTTGCTCGAGCGAAGCTGGTGGCGGCAGGCGCGCGTGCCGTGGGCCGCGCTGCCCGTGCTCGGCTTCATCGCGCTGCTCGCCGCGCACTATGCGCTCGGGCGCGTCGCCTACGGGGGCCAGGTTCTCACCGCGGCGCTCTATCTGCTGTGGGCGGTCCTGCTCATGGCGTTCGCCGCCACTCTGGTCCGCATGCACGGCCTCCCCGGCGCGGTGTCCGCGCTGGCGTGGTGCCTGGTTGCGGGCGGCGTGTTGAGCGCGCTCGCCGCGCTCGCGCAGCACTACCAGATCGCGGCCGGAATCGAATGGCTGGTTGCGCGCAAGAACACCCCGGCGGCCTACGGCAACATCGCCCAGTACAATCATTTCGCCGCCTACGGTTGCCTCGGTCTCGCTTCGCTCGCCTATCTCTATGCGAGCGGCCGGCTGCACGCCGCCTGGGCCGCGGCCGCTGGCGCGCTCCTGCTCTTCGCCGTGACCCTGTCCGGCTCGCGCAGCGTGCTGCTGTATCTGTTCGTGCTGCTCGCCCTCGCGCTGTTTCAGGCGTGGCGCGCGGGATGGAGGCAGCGGCGCCTGCCGGCCTGCGTGGCGGCGCTCGCCGCCGGCTTTCTGGCCGCCCAGTGGCTCGCGGACTTGCCCGCGGTCTCGCCGCCCGCGGAAACGGAGACGGTGAAGCACAGGCTGCTCGCCGGGGAACAGAGCGCCAGCGCGATCAATATCGGACACCGCGTGCAGCTCGCGCGCGAGGCCTGGGCGGTCTTTCTGCAGGCGCCTTTGCTGGGAGCGGGCTGGGGGCAATTCGCCTGGCACGACTTCGAGCAGCGCTCGGCGGCAGGCGCGGGCATCGGAACCTGGCCGTTCAATCACGCCCACAACCTGGTGCTGCATCTGCTCGCCGAGACTGGCCTCGCCGGCGCCTTGCTGATCGCGGGCGCGGCGCTCGCCTGGTTGTGGGGACTGAGGCGCGCCGGGCTCGATCTCGAACGCTGGTGGCTCATCGCGCTGCTCGGCGTGATCGGCGCCCACAGCATGCTCGAGCACCCGCTCTGGTACGCCTATTTTCTGGGAATCGCGGCGGTCGCTCTCGGTCTGAGCTCCGGCGACGGTGTTCCTGCGCCGCTCGGCAGAGCAGGGCCTGCGTTCACGATGCTGGCGCTCGCCGCCGGCGCCGCCGCCCTGTTCTTCGTGCTCGACGGCTATCGCGGCTTCGAGCGAGTGTTCGCGGCCGGGAATCCGCCGCCCCGACCCGAGGTCGCGGCGGCGCTCTCGCGGGCGCATCGCAACCCCATCCTCAGGCCCTACGCGGAGCTCTACATCGCCTCCGGAATGGACCTCGAGGTGGAGCGGGTGCGCGAGCGGCTGGAGCTCAACGCGCGGGTGATGCGCTTTGCGCCCATCGCCGGGGTCGCCTACCGGCACGCCCTGCTGCTCGCCCTCGCTGGCGAGCGCAGCCGCGCCGAACGCCAGCTCGAGCGCGCCGCGCGCGTCTATCCCGACGAGCTGCCCACGACGATCGCGCTCGCGAGGGCGATTGCCGAGCGCCACCCCGTCGAAATGACGCCTCTGCTAGAATTAGCCGCCGCGGAATTGGCGCGGCGGCGAGCCGAGCGCGGCGGCCGGTAGCGCAGCGCGTGACGTGGGATTCCGATTTGGAACAGTTCTTGGCCTTCCTTCTGAAAAGCCCGTTTCACATGCTGCTGTTCGGGCTCGCGGTGGCCACGGGCGGGATGCTGCTCTGGCCGCTGCTCGTGCGCCCGTTCCGGCGCGGGATGGAAGTCGAGGCGTTCGAGGCGGTGCAGCTCATCAACCGGCGCGACGCGGTCGTGCTCGACGTGCGCGGCGCCGGCGAGTTCGCCTCCGGGCACATCACCGGCGCCCGGCACCTGCCCGAGACACAGCTCGGCGAGCGCCTCAAGGAGCTCGAGAAATTCCGGGAGCGGCCGATCATCGTGAGCTGCGCCAGCGGCGGGCGCTCCGCCGCGGTGTGCGGGAGGCTGCGCAAGCTGGGCTTCTCCCAGGCGTTCGCTCTGCGCGGCGGAATCGCGGCTTGGCGGCAGGCGGGCCTGCCGCTGGAAAAATAGGGCCTCCGTGGCGCGGGTCAGCATGTACAGTACGGGCATGTGCCCGTTCTGCCAGATGGCGGAGCGGCTGCTGCGCGCGAAGGGCGTGACCGAGATCGTCAAGATCCGCGTCGACCTGGAGCCCGAGCGGCGCGTGGAGATGATGGAAAAGACCGGACGGCGCACCGTGCCGCAGATCTACATCGGCGACACGCACATCGGCGGCTACGACGAGCTGGCGGCGCTCGAGCGCGCCGGACGTCTCGACGCGCTGCTCAAGGCATAGTTTCGAGTTGCGGTTTCGAGTCGGACGTCGCCCCCAGGACTCGATGTTGAAATTGCAACCGGAAACTTGCGACCGAAACTCGAAACCGGAAACTCGAAACTGCCATGAGCGAACAGCAGCCGACTTTTGCGATCGAGAGAATCTACCTGAGAGACCTGTCGCTCGAGGTTCCGAACGCGCCGCAGGTATTCCTCGAGCGCGAGGCGCCGAAGGTTGACGTGAGCCTGCGCAACGAGGCGCGGGCGCTCGAGGACGGCCTCTACGAGGTAGTGCTCACCGCCACCGTCACCGCGAAGTTCAACGAGAAGACCGCGTTCCTGATCGAGGTCGCGCAGGCGGGAGTGTTCCAGATCCGCAACTTCCAGCAGCAGGAGCTCGAGGCGATCCTCGGTATCACCTGCGGCAACATCCTGTTTCCGTACCTGCGCGAGGCCGTCTCGAGCGCGGCGACCCGGGGCGGATTTGCGCCGTTCTTCCTGAGCCACCTGAACTTCGAGGCGCTCTACCAGCAGCACCTGCAGCAGCAAGCGGCTGGAGCCCGCCCCGCCTCCTGAGGGTGCGCCTCGTGAGCCCGCGCCAACCGGCCGCCGTGATCGCCGCGGCCGCGCTCGCCCTCTCGGGCGCGGTAGCCGCGGCGGCCGCCGACTTCCGTTCGGTGGCGGAGGGCGCCGCGGTGCTCTACGACGCGCCCTCGGTCAAGGCGAAAAAGCTCTACGTGGTCAGCCGCGGCTATCCGCTCGAGCTCGTGGTGGCGGTGGAAGGCTGGAGCAAGGTGCGCGACGCGAACGGAGATCTCGCCTGGATCGAGAGCCGGCTTCTCTCCGAGAAGCGCACGGTGCTGGTGAAGGTGCCGCTCGCGCAGGTTCGCGAGGCCGCCGACGAGGCGGCAGCCATCGTGTTCCAGGCGCGAGAAAGCGTCGTGCTCGAGCTGCTCGAGGCCGCCCCCGGCGGCTGGCTGCGCGTGCGCCACCGCGACGGGCAGTCGGGCTATGTGCGCGCGTCGCAGGTCTGGGGCGGCTGACGCCGTTCAGCGTTCGAGGTTCCATGTTTGAGGTTTCGAGATCGGCGCCCCGGGCCCCGATCTTCGCTTTTGAACGTTGAGCCCGGAACTTTGAGTCTGGGACACTGCAAATGAGGATCGCGGTACTGGGCGCCGGCGCCTGGGGAACGGCGCTCAGCATCAGCCTGTGCGCGCGCCACGAGGTGCGGCTCTGGGCGCGCGATGCGCGGCTCGTCGCCGCGATGCGCTCGAACAAGGCCAACCAGCGCTATCTTCCCGGCTTCGAGCTGCCGGATTCGATCGCGCTCACCGAGGACATCGGGCGCGCGCTCGGGCAAGCCGAATTGATACTCGTCGCCGTCACCACCGGCGGCCTGCGCGAGACGCTCAGGCGGATTCGCGCGGCGAACTGCGACGCCCCACTGGTGTGGCTGTGCAAGGGGTTCGAGGCGGGCCAGTCGAAGCTGCCGCACCAAGTATGCGCCGAGGAGATCGCGCCGGCGGTCCCGCGCGCGGTGCTCTCCGGCCCGAGCTTCGCCGTGGAGGTGGCGCAGGGGCTGCCGGCGGCGCTCACGCTGGCTTCCTCGGATGCGCGTTTCGCGCGCGAGGCGGCGCGCGCACTGCACGGGGCCGCGCTGCGGATCTACTTGAGCGAGGACGTGACCGGAGTGGAAGTGGCGGGCGCGGTGAAGAACGTGATGGCGATCGCCGCCGGCGTCTCCGACGGGCTCGGGCTGGGATTGAACGCCCGCGCGGCGCTCATCACGCGCGGGCTCGCCGAGATCACGCGGCTCGGGGTGGCCCTCGGCGGGCGGGCGGAGACTTTCATGGGGCTCGCCGGCGTGGGCGACCTGCTCCTCACCTGCACCGGGGACTTGTCGCGCAACCGCAGGGTGGGCCTTGCGCTCGCGCGCGGCACGCCGCTCGCCCAGGCGCTCGCCGAGCTGGGCCACACTGCCGAGGGCGTTCATACGGCGCGCGCGGTCTCGCGCCTGGCCAGGGATCTGGGCATCGAAATGCCGATCACGAGCGCGGTGTGCCGCGTGCTCGAGGAGCCTGCGGCGGCGCGCGCGGCGGTGCAGGAGCTGCTCGCCCGCGAGCAAAAAGCGGAGTACTGAGCCCCGCGCTGGAAACCGAACGGGAATCCGAGTATCGTTATATATCAATGGCCTGTGTCGCGCTCGTGACCAAGGGCTGGAGATCCTACAGGAATGGCTGTGGGCCGGCCTGAAAAAATCCGCCTCGGCGAGCTCTTGGTGCAGCAGAAGCTGCTCACCGAGGAGCAGCTCAAAAGCGCGCTCGAGGAGCAGAAGCGATCCGGCCGCCGGCTCGGGCGCGTGGTGGTCGAGAAGGGCTACGTCACCGAGCAGCAGATCTCGGAGGCGCTCGCCCGCCAGCTCAACATTCCCTTCATCAATCTCAAGTACTTCAACTTCAAGCGCGAGGTCGCGCTCAAGCTTCCCGAAACCCTGGCGCGCCGCTTCCGCGCGCTGGTGCTGGAGGACACGGGCAGCGCCTACAAGGTCGGCATGGCCGATCCGACCGATCTCATGGCCTACGACGAAATTGCGCGCGTGCTCAAGCGCGACATCGAGCTCGCGGTGGTCGTTGAATCCGAGCTCGTCGCCACCATAGACCGCATCTACCGCCGCACCGAGCAGATCACCGGGCTCGCCCACGAGCTCGAGGCCGAGATGGGCGAGGCGGCCGCGGTGGACTTCGGCGCGCTCGCGCTCACGCCGGGGCTCGAGGAAGCCCCGGTCGTGAAACTGCTGCAGACCGTGTTCGAGGACGCGGTCGCCGCGCGCGCCTCCGACATCCACATCGAGCCGCAGGACCGGAAGCTGCAGATCCGCTTCCGCATTGACGGCGTGCTGCACCTGCAGACCGAGGCCGACGCCAAGATCGCCCCGGCGGTGGTGCTGCGGTTGAAGCTCATGTCCGGGCTCGACATCTCCGAGAAACGGCTGCCGCAGGACGGGCGCTTCAACGTGCGGGTGCGCAACACCCAGATTGACGTGCGGATCTCGACCATGCCGACCCAGTACGGAGAGTCGGTGGTGATGCGCTTGCTCAACCAGGCGACCGGGATCCTCGCGCTCGACGCGATCGGCATGCCGCCCGCGATGCTCGCGAAGCTGCGGGAAATCATCCACCGGCCGAGCGGCATGGTGCTGGTGACGGGGCCCACCGGCAGCGGCAAGACCACCACGCTGTATGCGGCGCTCGCCGAGATCAACACCCCTGCGCGCAAGATCGTCACGGTCGAGGACCCGGTCGAGTACCGGCTGCACGGCATCAACCAGGTGCAGGTGAACGAGAAGATCGAGCTCACCTTCGACCGCGTGCTGCGCTCCGCGCTGCGCCAGGACCCGGACGTGATCCTGGTGGGCGAGATGCGCGATCGCGCGACGGTGGAGACGGGCCTGCGCGCGGCGATGACCGGCCACATGGTGTTCACCACCCTGCATACCAACGATGCGGTGTCCTCGCCGGTGCGGCTGCTCGACATGGGCGCGCCGCGCTACATGGTGGCGTTGTCGCTGCAGCTCGTGATCGCGCAGCGGCTGGTGCGCGTGGTGTGCGAGAGCTGCGCCGCCGATTACGAGCCGCTGCCGCACGAGCGCGAATGGCTGCGCGTGGAGCTGGGCGACGTCGCGGACGGGCACCGCTGCCGGCGCGGCCGCGGCTGTTCGCACTGCAACGGCACGGGCTATCTGGGACGCACCGGGGTCTACGAAATGCTGGAGATGACGGCCCCGGTGGTGGAGGCCGCCAACCAAGAGGACATCCAGCGCTTCGTGCGCGCCGCGCGCGAGCAGATGGGGGCGCGGACGCTGCGCCGCCACGCCGCCGAGCTCGTCGCCGCGGGCCGCACCACCCCGGAGGAGGCGATGCGCATCAGCTACCAGTTCGAGGACTGACGAGCGCCGTGAAATGCCCGACGGCGCTCGACTCCTCGCCCCTTCTCCTTCTGCCGAGTGGAGAGGGCGAATGGTCGGCGGAAAATGGCTTGTCGGCCATTTGTCCGAGACCCGGTGATCGCGGGCTCGAGGTTTGAAGTTCCGGGCTTGCACTGTGGCGACGTTCGAGCGGTTCGAGAAAATGGAAGCCTGGCACGGAGCGAGGAAGAGCGCCCCTCGTGCACGGTGCGGTGAGCCGACCTCGAACCCGAGACCTTAAACCGGCGCATGCCGTTTTTCGCGTATAAAGGCCGCGACGTGCGCGGCGAGATCGTCGAGGGAGTGCTGGAGGGCGCCGACAGCGGGGCGGTGGCGGGCCAGCTCTTCAACCGCGGCGTGACGCCGCTCGAAATCTCGCCTTCGGCTCCGCCGCGCGCGGCCGCGGAGCCCGGGCTGCTCGAGCGGCTCGGGCGCCAGGCGATCACGCACACCGAGGTGTTGCTGTTCAGCCGCCAGATGTACACCCTGCTCAAGGCCGGCGTTCCGATCATGGGGGCGCTGAAGGGGCTGGAGCAATCCACCGAGAACAGGAGCCTCGCGCGCGTGATCCGGGAGATCCGCGAGAGCCTCGACAGCGGGCGCGAGCTCTCCAGCGCGCTCGCGCGCCACCCCGCAGTCTTCAACGGCTTTTTCGTCTCGATGGTGCGGGTAGGGGAGCTCACCGGCACGCTGGAGGAGATTTTCCTGCGCATGTTCCACCACATGGAGTTCGAGAAGTTCATGCGCGAGCAGGTGCGCTCGGCGATCCGCTACCCCTCGTTCGTGGTGGCGACGATGGCGCTCGCGATCGTCATCGTGAATCTGTTCGTGATCCCGGCATTCGCCAAGGTCTATCAGAACTTCAAGGCCGAGCTGCCCGCGCTCACCAAGGCGCTCATCGCCTTCTCCAACTTCATGGTGGAGTGGTGGTGGGTGCTGCTCGGGGCGCTCGCGCTCGCCGTCTTCGGCTTGCGCTATTACGTCAACACGCCGCGCGGGCGGCTCGCGTGGGACCGGGCGAAGCTCGCCATCCCGGTCGCCGGCCCGATCGTGCTCAAGGCGACGCTCGCCCGCTTCGCGCGCAGCCTCGCCCTTGCGATCCGAAGCGGCGTGCCGGCGGTGCAGGCGCTCACCATGACCGCGCAGACCGTGGACAACGTGCACGTCGCGCGCAAGATCGAGGCGATGCGCGAGGGGGTGGAGCGCGGGGAATCGGTGCTGCGGACCGCGACCGCCTCGGGCATCTTCACCCCGATCGTGCTGCAGATGGTGGCGGTGGGGGAGGAGACCGGTGCCCTGGATGACCTGATGACCGAGATCGCCGACATGTACCAGCGCGAGGTCGAGTACGACCTCAAGAACCTCGCCTCGCAGATCGAGCCGCTCCTGATCGTGGGCCTGGGGGTGCTGGTATTGATCCTCGCGCTCGGCGTCTTCCTCCCGATCTGGGACCTCGGGCAGACGGCGCTCGGCAAGAAATGACGAGCGGTTCCGGGTTCTGGGTCGGGAGCCGAGAGGGATGGTTTCGCGGGATCTGGCTCGAAACCCGGAACCGCGCACGCGCGGCTTCACGCTGCTCGAACTCGCCGCCGCGATCGTGCTCATCGGCGCGCTCGCGGCGGTGCTGCTGAACCGTCTCGCCTTCTACCAGGAGATGGCGGAGAAAGCGGCGATGGAGGCGACGCTGCGCACCATCAAGACCGGGCTCCAGATCCGGCTCGCGGAGCTGATCCTCACGAACCGGCAGGCGGAGGCGGAGAGGCTCGAGGCCGAGGACCCGGTGCTGTGGCTCGACGAGAAGCCCCCGAACTACGGCGGGCCCTATCGCGAGCCCCCCGAGCGCGGCACCTGGTACTACGATGCGCCAGCGCGCGAGCTGGTCTATGTCGTCAATACCGGCAGCCGGCTGAAGATCGGCGACGGATCCGAGGGCAGGGAGCTTCGATTCCGCACGCGCGTGCTCAAGGACCGGGTCCGCTTCGGGGGCGTCGAGGTGGAGGGGGTGGCCGGGATCGCCTTGACGCCGGTGCGGCCATACCACTGGTCATAATTCGCTCGGCCGGTTATACTGGCGGCGATTTCCCGGGAGTATCAATTAGATGCGACCGAAAGTTTGCGGGAATTCTCACGTTCTACCGCGCGCCGGCGGCTTCACGCTGATCGAGCTCATCGTGGTGGTGCTGATTCTCGGCATCCTCGCTGCGACCGCGCTGCCGCGCTTCGCCAACCTGCAAACCCAAGCGCGCATCGCCAAGCTCAATGGCGCGCTCGGCGCGATGAAGGGGGCCGCGGCGCTCGCGCACGCCGCCTGCCTCGCCTCCACGCCCCAGTGCACCACGCCCCCGACCAATACCGGCACGCTCAACATGGAAGGGGTGGCGGTCACCATGGTGCATACCTATCCCACGGCCAACGCTGCGGGAATCGTCACCGCAGCCGGGGTCAACGCAGGGCCGACCTCGCCGGACGGCTACGACGTGCAAGGCGGGGGCCCCGGCGCGGGCGACGTGCTGCGGGTGATGGTGGTGGGCAACGACCCGGTCAATTGCAGCTTCACCTACCAGGCGCCGATCGGAGCGAACCAGGCGCCGGTATTCAGCGTGCCGGTGACGAGCGGCTGCTGAGCCCCGGGGGCGTGCAGTGTGGAATATTTCACGGCAGTAAGATGTTGATTTCGGATAAAGTTCTTGCATCTACGATGGGAGGGAACATGAGCAGGCAACAGGGCTTCACGCTGGTCGAGCTGATCGTGGTGATCGTGATCCTCGGCATTCTCGCCGCCACCGCGCTGCCGCGGTTCGTCAACCTTCAGAACGAGGCGCGGGTGTCCGCGGTTCAGGGCTTCGCGGGCGGCGTGCGCTCGGCGGTGGCGGTGGTCCAGGCCAAGTGGTTCGCGGCCGGATCCACTGGCGCCAGCACTGTGAACATGGCCGACGGCACGACCGTCGCCGTGAGCACCGGCCCAACCGGCGGGATTCCGACGGGAGCGGCATTAGGCATCGGCGCTGCGTTGCGCTGCGACGGTACCGACTGCAACGGATTCACCGCCAGTTACGGCTCTCCGACGACGTTCCGGCCGACCAATGGCGGCAGCGCGACTTGTGAGGTGTCGTACAATCCCGCGAACGGCAACGTGACGGTGGACACCAGCGGCTGCTGAGAGGGCGCGGGCGCAGCCCGCGACTGCGGCGAACAAGGGTGAAACGCAGCCGGTTTCACCCTTTGTTTTTGGACGAAGGGGCGATGCGCGGCCAGCGCGGGTTCACGACCGCGGAGCTGATCACGGTCATCGTCATCGCCGGGCTGCTCGCGGCGATCGCGGTGCCGCGCTTCGTCGGGCGCGACAGCTTCGCCTCGCGCGGCTTCTCCGACGAGGCGATCTCGATCGTGCGCCACGCCCAGAAGACCGCGATCGCCTGGCGCCGGCCGGTCTTCGTCTGCGTCACGGCGGATGCGGTGAGCGCGGGCGCCGCAGCCGGCTGCACTCCGCCGCTCCTCTCGGCGCCAGCGCCAGCGGGTGTCACGCTCTCGCCCGCGGCGTTCAGCTTCGACGGTCTCGGCCGCCCGAGCGCGGGGGTGACGATCGCGCTCACCAGCACCATCCCCGGCGATCCCGCGCGCCAGATCGTGGTGGAGGCCGAGACGGGGTATGTGCATCCGTGACGCCTTCAGGGTTCGAAGCTCGAGGCTCGACCTGGAACCCGGAATCTGGAATCTCGAACGGCGAAAGCCCCTCGGGCTTTCGCTCGTCGAGCAGATCGTGTTCATCGTCGTGGTCGGCGCGGCGGTCGCCGGCGTGCTCGCCGCGCTCAACCTCACCGCGCGGGGAAGCGCCGATCCCATGATTCAGAAACAGGCGCTCGCGATCGCGGAGGCGGTGCTCGAGGAGATCCAGCTCCAGCCTTTCACCTATTGCGATCCGGACGACGCCAATGCGGCCACGGCTCTCAACCCCGCGGGCTGCGCCACGACCCCGGAGGCGATCGGCCCGGAGGCCGGGGAAACCCGGAGCAGCGCCACCACGCCGTTCGACAACGTCAACGATTACGATGGCTTCACGATGACCGGGATGACGGACATCGCCGGGGCCGCCGTTGCGGGCCTGGACGGCTACGCGGTGAGCGTGAGCGTGGCAGGACAGGCGCTCGGCGCCGTTCCCGCGGCCGAATCGCTGCTCATCACGGTGACGGTCACCGCTCCCGTCGCCAACGTCAGCGTCGCGCTGCACGGCTACCGCATACGCTATGCGCCCAATGCGCTGCCCTGAACCCGGTTCGGCCTCGAGGACCCCGGATTTCGAACGCCGACAGTGAATCCTGAACCTCGAGCACCGGAGTCGCAACGCGCCGCGCCGCGGGCGCGCGGCGTGACGCTGATCGAGATGATCGCGGTGATCGCGATCACCGGCATCGTCGCGGCGGCGGTCGCCTCCTTCATCCGCCGTCCGGTCGAGGGCTACGTGGACGCGGCGCGGCGCGCGGAGCTCACCGATATCGCCGATACCGCCCTGCGGCGCATCACGCGCGATCTGCGCACCGCGCTGCCCAACAGCATCCGGGTGACGAGCGTGGGCGCCAGCCACTACCTCGAATATTTGCAAGTGAGCGGCGGCGGGCGCTACCGGGCGGAGCCGGACAGCACGGGCGGCGGCGACACCCTCGATTTCACGTCCGCGGACTCCTCCTTCGAAGTGCTCGGCCCCGCGCCGAGCGTCACGGGAGGCGAGTTTCTGGTCGTCTATAACCTCGGCCCGGGTGCCGACCCCGCCAACGCCTACGCCGATCCGCCCGGCAACAACCGCCAGGCGATCGCGGCCATCGCGGGGGGAGTCGTCACGCTCTCCGCGCCGAAGCTCTTTCCCTTCGCCTCTCCCGGCCGGCGCTTCCAGATCGTGCAGCATCCGGTGACCTACGCCTGCGAGGCGGGGGTGCTGCGCCGCTACTGGGGCTACGCGATCTCGGCGGCGCAGCCGACACCCCCTGCGGGCGGATCGAGCGCGCTGCTCGCGACCAATGTCACGGACTGCAGCTTCAGCTATGCGACGGGCGGCGCCACCGGCCGGACCGGCGTCGTGTCGCTCACGCTCGAGATCGGGCAAAGTGGCGAGAAAGTGCGCCTGTTCCAGCAAGCGCATGTGGCCAACGTGCCGTGAGCGCTCGGAGTCGGGCGGGATGATGGAGATTCTCGGATACGAACAGCGCGCCGCGTGGCAGAGCGCCACAGGGCTCGCCAGCGAAGCTCGTGCGCTCTCGCGCGCGCGCGGGCTCGCCGGGGACTTCGTGGCGAGCGATCAGGCCTGCCGGGCGGACGGTTCCATGGAATATCGCCGAGGACTTCGGGTGTGGCGGCAACGCCGGGTTCATCCGGTCTTTGCGCATCGAGCCCGCATTTGCGACCGCCTGCGAGAGCTTGCAGCAGGGGCGAGCGGCGCAATCGGCGGAGCGATCGCCTATCCGAAAAGCACTTGCACGACTGGCCGCAAATGCCGGTCGCCGCGCCAGGCCCCGGAGGCCGGATTCCGGAGGCCGAGCCCCGGACGCCGCACGCGCGAGCGCGGCTTCAGCATCGTCACCGCCGTATTCCTGGTGGTGGTGCTGGCGCTGCTCGGCGCCTTCATCGTCTCGGTGACCGGGCTGCAGCAGGCGGGCCACCAGCTCGATGTCCAGGGTGTGCGCGCCTATCAAGCCGCGCGCGCAGGCATCGAGTGGGGCGCCTACCAGGTGCTCGATCCGAACAACACGCTCAACCCCGCCGCCTGCTCGCCGCTCGTGATGCCCGGCTGTCCCGCCTCCCCCACCGATCTCACCGGCCTCGCCGGCTCGCTCGCGCCGTTCACGACGCGGGTCACGTGCACGCTCGCCGCCGACACCACCGAGGGCAACCGCAGCGTGCGCGTCTTCGAGATCGTGGCGACCGCCTGCAACCAGCCGCCCTGCCCGAACCTCAAGCCGGACCCGGGCTATGTCGAGCGGCAACTCAGGGCAGTGTTCAGCAAGTGCAAGGATCCGACGGCGGCCGCGCCGCGCTGTGCTTGCGGGTGAGCGAATGAGCTGCTGCGCGAAAAAGGCTCCTCGCCCTCTTTTCAGGGCTCTCACCCATTTTTCTGTCCTCCTGTTCGTATTCGCCGCGCTCGGGCTGCAGCCGGCTTCAGCCCAGATCGCCTTCCGCTCGGCGAGCTCCTCGAGCGCGGCCGCGATCGCTTTCGTCGGGGCGAGCGCCCAGACCGCTTCGAACACCTCCGGCGCCACCCTCACGCCGGTCATCCCGGCGGCGAGCCAGGCGGGGGATCTCGCGGTGCTGATCGTGGCCGGCAGGCCGAGCGATACGACGAATCCGGCCACACCCGCCGGATGGACCCCGCGAAGCTCGAGATTGCACGAGGTGGGCGCGAACGATCTCAAAATCCTCACCTACTATCGCGTGCTCACGGGCGGGGATGCGAACCCCAGCGTCACGGTGCCGGCTGCGTGGTCGGGGGGCGGAGGAGGGATGTCCGCACAGATCGCGGTCTGGCGCGGCGTGGATGCGTCCAACCCTTTCGACGTCGCCGACACCACAGCAGACTCGGCGGCCGTGCAAGACTGGGTCCCGCCCGCGATCACGACCGTCACGCCCAATGCCTGGGTCGTATCGGTCGTGGCCACGAGCGACAATAACGCCCTCGGCTTCGCGCCCGGCATGGGACAGGGTTTCACGGCCCGCATGTCGGGCGTAACCTACGATACGACAGTGGGCGGGGACCATGCCGTAGCTCTTGCGGACTTGGAGCAGGCTGCTCCCGGCTCCCCGACCATGCCGACCTGGCGCCAGACCGTGAACTTTCCCGATTCGTGGGTCGGCATCACCTTCGCGCTCAGGCCGGCTACTCCCGCGTTGACGATCGCCAAACCGGCGGGCACCCTGGCGAACGACGTGCTGGTCGCCGCGATCGGGTTGCGGCCGCCCACGGCGACGATCGCGCCGCCTGCGGGCTGGACGCTCGTGCGGCGCCTGGACAACGCGGCGGGCTCGCCCAATTCGCTCGCGGTCTACATTCGCGTGGCCGGCGCATCCGAACCCGCTTCCTACACCTGGAACCTTTCCGGATTCACGCACGCCGTCGGCGGCATCCAGGCATTCTCGGGAGCGGACACCGCGAGCCCGATCGACGTCGAGAACGGCCAGACGACTGCCTCGGGGCTCACGCACGCGACGCCCAGCGTGACGACGACGGTGGCGAACGCGATGCTCGTCACGGCGCACACCTTCTCCTCCTCTGCCACGTGGACGCCGCCTGCGGGCATGACCGAGGCCTACGATGTCGCCGTGCCATCGCCTCCGGCCGCGGTCGGCCAGGCGCTCGAGGGCGCCTGGCAGGTGCAGCCGCTCGCTGGCGCGACAGGCGCCAAGACCGCGACCGCGAGCAACGACGCCGACACGGGAAATGCGCATATCCTCGCCCTGCGGCCCGCTCCTGCGCTGCCGGGCGGTTTCAATGCGTACGATACGACGACGGCCGCCGGCGCGATCACCGGCTTCATCCGCACCAAGGTCGCCGGCGCCGTGACGAGCGTGGATATCATCGCGCTCAACGCCGCCCGCACCGCGATCCTCACCACCTTCACCGGCGCGGTGCGCGTGGAAGTGCTCGATGCGAGCGACAACTCCGGGGCGCTCGACGCCAACGGCTGCCGGCCGAGCTGGACCGTGATCCAGACCCTCTCGCCCGATCCCACGTTCTTGCCGGCGGACCTCGGCCGCAAGACGGTGAGCTTCACCCAGCCCAATTCGTTCCGCGACGTGCGCATCCGCGTCTCGTGGCCGGTCGGCGCGCCGACTGTGATCGGCTGCTCGAACGACAATTTCGCGCTGCGCCCGGCGAGTTTTTCGATCGCGGTGACGGACAACACCTGGGATACGGCGGGCACGGCGCGCGCTCTCGGCAACACCTCCGCTACCGGCGGCAACGTGCACAAGGCGGGGCGTCCGTTCACCATCACCGTGACGCCTTCGCCCGCGAGCGCGACCAATTACGACGGCAGCCCCACGGTCTCCGCGCTCGCCTGCACGCTGCCCGCGGGCTGCGTCAACGGCACCCTCGACCCGGGCACCTTCAGCGGCGCGGGCACGCGCACCAGCAACACCGCCACCTACAGCGAGGCGGGCGCGTTCGACCTCACGCTGGTGGACCAGTCCTACGCCAGCGTGGATTCCGGCGATGGCACGCCTGCCGACTGCACGGCGAGCGGCCGCTACGTGTGCCAGTCGCCGGCGCCGGTGGCGGTGGGCCGCTTCGTTCCCGACCGCTTCGACTTCGTGAGCGCGAGCACGCCGCAATTCCTCACCTTCGGCAGCGCGAGCTGCCCCTCGCGCTCCTTCACCTACATCGGGCAGCGCTTCTGGTACGCGGTGCTGCCTTCGGCCACCGTGCGCGCGCTCAATGCCGCAGGCGCGGTCACGCAGAACTACAAGGGCGCGCTCTTCAAGCTCACGCCCGCGGGCATCACCGAGACCTACAGCAACAACGCCGTGGGCCCCGCGCTCGACACCTCGCTCATCGGCACGCCCTCGCTCGTTTCGAACGGCGACGGCACGGGGAGCTATACCGCCGCCTCGGGCGGCAGCCTCGCCTACCAGAGGAGCGTCACTTCCCCGATCCCCGCCGTGAACAACCCGTTCACCGCGAACATCTCGCTCGCGGTCGCGGCGAGCGACGGCTCGGAGTCAGCCGTCGCGGGCAACGGCACCATCGCCACGGCCACCCCCCTCGTTTTCAACGGCGGGGGCAGCGGCATCGCGTTCGACGCGGGGGCCGCGTTCCGCTATGGCAGGCTCGCGCTGCGCAACGCGAACGGCTCGCAACTGGTGCCCTTGCTCGTGCCGATCGAGACCCAGTACTGGAGCGGCCCCCCGGCCAACGCCTTCGTCACCAACGCCGCCGACGATTGCACGACGCTCGCCGGAACCAATGTCTCGATGAGCGGCTTCCAGGGCAATCTCGGGCCGCTCGCCTCTTGCAAGACGAACATGAATGCGGCGATCACCTTCGCGAAGGGCCGCGGCAACCTCCGGCTCACTGCCCCGGGCAGCGGCAATCACGGCAGCGTGAACCTGACGGTGCAGCTCGGCACCGGCTCCTTCGGCTCCAATTCGTCGTGCGTGACCCCTGGCTCGCCTCCGCCCCAGCCGACGAGCGGCGCCGACCGCGCGTACCTCCAAGGCAATTGGACCGGGGGCAACTTCGATCAGAATCCTGCGGCCCGGGCGACCTTCGGCACCTTCCCCGGCACGCAAGAGGTGATCTTCATCCAGGAAAACTTCCAGTAACCTGAGATGGTTACGTCACAAGCCTGCAGGAGCGCTCAAAAAAGCGCTCCAAACTCTTGACATTATTGGATTTTATGTTAATGTCCCTTAACTTGGGGTAACAGGCACACACAAATATAAATGCGGCTGTTCGGATCCAGGGGGCGGAGACCGGGTTGGTTGTGCATCAACCTGATGCCCGACCGGGTGGACGTGTCGCATGTGCTCGCCGCCGCACGGGCGCGGCCGGAGGTGCTGCTCTGCGATTCTTTCCGCAAGGAGGGCGATGAGGTCGAGACCCTGGGGCGGCTCAAGCGCGAGCTGCGGCTCGACCGCTACCGCTGCATGACGCTGCTCAGAAGCGGCAACTACCAGATGCTCCAGGTCGAGGCGCCTCCCAACGTGCCGCCCCAGGAAGCGAAGCACGCAGTGCGCTGGCGTATCAAGGACCTCATCGACTACCCGGTGGAGGCGGCCACGGTGGATGCCTTGTTCATTCCCTCGAACGGCGCGGCGGGCCGCGCTCCTCAGATGTTCGCGGTCGCCGCCAAAAACGAGGTGATCGCCGCCACCGTGCGCCCGTTCAACGAGGCCGACGTCGCGCTCGAGGTGATAGACGTCCCGGAGCTCGCGCAGCGCAACCTCGCGCGGCTGCTCGAGGAGGAGGGGCGGGGCCTCGCGCTGCTCTCGTTCAACGAAAGCGGGGGGCTGCTCACCTTCACCTGCGGGGGCGAGCTCTACATGTACCGGCGCATGGACATCCCGCTCGATAGCTTCGCCGGGGCGGGCCCGGAGCAGCGGCAGGCGCTCTACGAGCGTGTCGTGCTCGAGCTGCAGCGCTCGCTCGACCACTTCGATCGCCAGTTCCATCACGTCGCAATCGCCAGGGTGGTGGTTGCGCCGGTGCCGGGGGCGGAGGACCTGCAAGAAGCGCTCGCCGCCAACCTGGATGTGCCGGTCGCGACGCTCGAGCTCTCGCAGGTGATGGATTTCCCGCAGCTGCCGGAGTTGAACGAGCCCGGGCGCCAGGCGCAGTGCCTGCAGCTGCTCGGCGCCGCGCTGCGCGAGGAAAACGCATGATCTACGCCATGCGGGTTTCGGGTTACGGGTTCTGCGCGGGGCCCGCGCCGAGGCTCCGGCGGGGCGCTCGTTGAGGCGCCGGAGGCGGTGCGCATGAGCCAGAACATCAACCTCCTCGACCCTGCCTTCCGCAAGAAGCGGGTGGTGCTGTCGTTCGCCGCGCTCGCGAAGTGCTGCGGCGCGCTCGTGCTCGCGCTCGCCGCGATTTATTTTTACCAGCGGCAGGAGGTGAGCGGGCTCGCCGAGGAGCTCCGCTCCGCCGAGAAGCTCCAGAGGGCGCAGCGCGGCTACGTCGAGCGGCTCAAGGGCCAGGCCACCGCACGCAAGCCGGACGCGCTGCTCGAGGCGGAAATCGTGCGGCTCGAGACCGAGCTCAAGCAGGCGCGCGCGGCGATGGAGGCATTGAAGGTCGGGGGGTTCGGCAACCAGCAGGGTTTCAGCGAATATCTGCGCGCGTTCTCGCGCCAATCGCTGAACGGCCTGTGGCTCACCGCCTTCACCATCACCGGCGGCGGCGAGCTCGAGATCCGCGGCCGGGTGATGAGCCCGGATCTCGTTCCGAGCTATATCCAGCGGTTGAACAAGGAGCAGGTGCTCGCCGGCCGCAGCTTCGCGCGGCTGGAGATGAGAGAGCCGCGGATGGAGCCCGAGGCCGGCAAGGGCGCGGGAGCCAAGGAGTCCGCGCGCGCGCCGCGCTTTCTCGAATTCAGCCTCGCCACCACCGAGGCGGCCGCGGCGGAGAAGGTGCAATGATCGAGCAATGGCGCCGGCTCGCCGCCCGCTACGATGCGCTGCTGCTGCGCGAGCGGGCGCTGATCGCAGCGGCCGTGATTCTGGGCGCGGCTGCGTTGTTCTACACCTTCGCGCTCGAGCCGCTCGCGATCCAGAAGAAGCGGCTCGCGCGCGAACTCGCCGAGGCGCGCCAGGTGATCCGCGCCGCCGAGGACGCGATGAAGGCGCAGGAGGCGGCGGCCGATCCCGACGCGGTCAAGCGTTCCTACCGCGACGCGCTGCGCAAGCAGCTCGCCGAGATCGACGCGGCGATGCAGGGGCTGCAGCGCGGGCTGGTGCCGCCCGAGCGCATGGCGAGGCTGCTCGAGGAGATGCTCGCGAAGAGCCGGGGGCTCAAGCTCGTGTCGCTGCGCACGCTGCCGGTGCGGCGCTTCGATCAGCCCGGCGTCGCGCCCGCCGCCAGGCCGGAGGCCGGCAAGGGGGAGGCGAGGACCGGCGCGCCGGAGCCCGAGCGCACGATCTACCAGCACAGCTTCGAGCTGACGCTGCTCGGCACCTACTCCGACATCCATGAATACCTCGCGCGGCTCGAAAAACTCCCGTGGCAGATGTTCTGGGGGCGCCTCAGCGTGACGAGCGAGCAGCATCCCCGGCTGCGGGTGACGCTCACCGTGCAGACGCTGAGCCTCAACAAGGCGTGGCTCATCGTATGAAAAACGGGGGCGTTGGCATGCCGCTGGCGCTGTGGGCAGCGATGACGCTGGCAGCTTTTCCTGCGGCTGGCCAGATCGTGAGCGATCCGATGCGCCCGCCGGAAGGGGTCGAGACGACGGCGCCGGAGGCGGGGCTGGAAGCGGGCCCGGTGCTGCAGTCGGTGATGATCGCCCCGGGGCTCAGGGCGGCGATCATCAGCGGCCAGCTCGTGCGGCAAGGCGAAAAATACGGCGACTCGGTGCTGGTGAAAGTGGCCGAGAACGAGGTGGTGCTGAGAAGCGGCGGCGAGACCCAGGTGCTCAAGCTGTATCCGGGCGTGGACAAGCGCGAGGCCGCTCCGGCCGCGAAGACGGCGCCGCGGCGCGGCCGGGCGAAGTAGGCGAGGAGTGGCCATGAGACAGGCGGTGCTGTGGGCGGTCGCGACGGCGGTCGCGGCCGGTTGCGCGAGCGAGCCGGCGCGCCGCGACGGCACGCGCGAGCGCATCGCGGCCGAGCTCGAGCGCGCGGCGAGCGAGCGCGCCAAGCCGGCGTCCGCCGAGGAAGTGAGCCGGGCGCTGCTGCCCCCGCTGGTGGTGCAGCTGCCCAAGCCCGAGGCGGCGGTGCTCGAGCAGCGCTTCGACCTCAACGTCAACAACGCGCCAGCGGCCCAGGTGTTCATGGCGATCGTCTCCGGCACGCGCTACAGCATGATCGTGCATCCGGAGGTGAAAGGCACGATCTCGGTCAATCTCAAGGACGTCACGGTGCTCGAAGCGCTCGACACGCTGCGCGATCTCTACGGCTTCGACTACCGGGTCCAGGGCAACCGCATCACGGTGAGCCCGGTGACGCTGCAGACGCGGGTCTTCCGCGTGAACTACCTCCAGGTCCAGCGGCTCGGCCGCAGCGAAGT
>DATLZE010000107.1:0-17778 GCA_035574195.1 Burkholderiales bacterium
GAGGCGATTTCGAAATCGCTTCCCTTCGCCCGGGCAAGCTCGATGCCCTCGATGTGAACCAGGCGCAGGAGCTCCCGCACCGGCTTCGGCATCGCGCGGCCGCTCTCGTAGCGCGAACCGCCGCTTTGCGTGACGCCGATGCGCGACCAGAACTCCTGCTGGTTCAGGCCCAGCCTGAGCCGAATTTCGCGCGGGTTGGTGATGCGCTCGAACGGTTTCATCTGCGGCAACCGTATGATCTCGATAACCGATTGACCCGCGCCGCGCCAATAGGTTCACGGCGCGGGCGCCGCGCGCAGCGGTCATGCCGGCGGCATGGGTGCTGCGCCGCAGCGCCCGCCGCGCGCCACCGCCGCCTGCTCGTTTTTCCGCGCGAAATCAACTAAAATACGCGACTTTTTCGGGCTCGCGCGCGCCCATGTCCCTCATCGTCCAGAAATACGGCGGCACCTCGGTCGGCTCGACCGAGCGCATCAAGAACGTCGCCCGGCGCATCGCCCGCTGGAAGGCGATGGGGCACCAACTGGTGGTGGTCGTCTCCGCGATGGCGGGGGAGACCAACCGGCTGATCGCGCTCGCGAAGGAAGTGCAGGCGCACCCCGATCCCCGCGAGCTCGACGTGATGGTTTCCACCGGCGAGCAGGTGACGATCGCGCTGCTCTCCATGGCGCTGATGGACCTCGGGCTCAAGGCGCGCAGCTACACTGGCGGGCAGGTCAAGATCCTCACCGACAGCGCCTTCACCAAGGCGCGCATCGTGAGCATAGACGAGGAACGCATCCGCCGGGACCTCGCCGCGGACCGCATCGTGGTGGTGGCCGGCTTTCAGGGAGTGGACGAGGAGGGCAACATCACGACCCTGGGGCGCGGCGGGTCGGATACGACCGGGGTGGCGCTCGCCGCGGCGCTCAAGGCCGAGGAGTGCCAAATCTACACCGACGTGGACGGGGTCTACACCACCGATCCGCGCATCGTTCCGGAGGCGCGGCGGCTGAAAACCATCACCTTCGAGGAAATGCTCGAGATGGCGAGCCTGGGATCGAAGGTGCTGCAGATCCGGTCGGTCGAGTTCGCCGGCCGCTACCGGGTGCGGCTGCGGGTGCTCTCCAGCTTCGAGGAGGAGAGCGAGGGCACGCTGATCACGTTCGAGGAAGACGAGAGCATGGAAAAAGCGACCATATCCGGCATCGCGTTCAATCGCGACGAGGCCAAGATCACCATACTCGGAGTGCCCGACCGGCCCGGAATCGCCTACCAGATCCTGGGCCCGATCGGGGACGCCAATATCGACGTGGACATGATCGTGCAGAACGTGAGCCACGACGGGCTCACCGACTTCTCGTTCACCGTGCACCGCAACGACTACCACAAGGCGCTCAAGATCCTCGATCCCGTGGTGAAGCACATCAAGGCGCGCGGCATCGAGGGCGGAGACAAGATCGCCAAGGTTTCGGTCGTGGGCGTGGGCATGCGCTCGCACGCGGGCATCGCGAGCACCGCGTTTCGCACGCTCGCGGAGGAAGGCATCAACATCGAGATGATCTCGACCTCGGAGATCAAGATCTCGATGGTGATCCACGAGAAGTACATGGAGCTCGCGGTGCGCGCGCTGCACAAGGCCTTCGGGCTCGATCAGCCGGCGTGAGGCGCCGGGAGACCGGGGTTCGAGGTTGCGAGTCCAGTGTTCGGGTTGCAGGTCGAGCGATCGAGGTCCCGGGCTCTGGCATTGGACGCCGCGCTCGAAACCCGGGATCTTGGGCTGCGGTCGCGTGCGGCGGGCCGCTGGGAACGGCGCGCGGTCCGGACCGTGCTCCTGTGATATCCTGCGCGTGACCGGAGAGATGGCCGAGTGGTCGAAGGCGCGCCCCTGCTAAGGGCGTATGGGGCCAAAAGCCCCATCGAGGGTTCGAATCCCTCTCTCTCCGCCAAAAAGCGGGCGCTGCGCCCGTCTTTTGAGCTGAAAAATCCCGGTTACAACCGATTCGACCCGGTGCAGGAGCCGACATGACGCGAAAGGTTCTGCTGGTCGTGCCGGAGGCGCCCGCGCTCCAGGGGCGCGCCGAAGTCGCGCAGCGCGAGCCTGCGCGCGGCGGGATCCGCCTCGGCACGCTCGACAACACCAAGAGCAACGCCGACCACCTGCTCTCGTTCATCGTCCAGGGCGTGCAGGCGGCGCTGCCGGTCGCCTCCGTCGTCCGGCTGCGCAAGGAGAACGCCACCGTTCCCGCGCGGCCCGAAGTGCTCGAGCGGCTCGCGGCGGAGGCGGACTTCGTGATCACCGCGATGGGCGACTGAGGGTCCTGCACGTCGTGGAGTGTCCACGACATGGCAGAGCTCCGGCGCCGCGGGCTGGTCACCGCAGTGGTGTGTTCCGGGCCGTTCCTCAAGCTGGGGAGAAACCAGGCGCGTACTTTCGGCGTGCCCGACCTGCCGCTGATCGAGATCGCGCATCCTCTGGGAGGAATCGCGCTCGATGAGGTGCGGGAACGCGCGCGGCAGGCGCTGCCCGCGTGGCTGGAACTGCTGGAGAAGCACGCGAAGTGAGCGAGCTCGGCGATCTGCTGAAGGCGCCCGGAGCGAGCCTCGAGGCCGAGGACGACTTCGAGGCCGTCAACGAGCTCTATCGCGCGCGCGGCTGGGGGGACGGCCTGCCGATCGTGCCGCCGAGCGCCGAGCGCGTCGAGCGCATGCTCGCCTACTGCGACCGGCCGTGGGGCGAGCCCGTGGGGCGCATCCCCCCGCGCTGGGGCGAGGCGACTCCGCTGCGGCTCGCCGCGAACGCGGTGATGGCGGGCTGCCGCCCGGAGTACTTCCCGGTGGTGCTGCACGCGCTCGAGGCGATGTGCGAGGAGCGCTTCAACTTCTACGGCATCCAGGCGACCACGCATCCTTGCGCGGCGCTGGTGCTCGTGAACGGCCCGATCGCGCGCGAGCTCGGCATCAACTGCGGCCACAACGCGTTCGGGCCGGGCTGGCAGGCGAACGCCACCATCGGGCGCGCGGTGCGGCTCGCCATGATCAACATCGGCGGCGCGCTGCCCGGATCGGGCGACATGGCGACCTTCGGCTCCCCGGCCAAGTACACCTACTGCGCCGCGGAGAACGAGGAGGCGAGCCCATGGGAGCCGCTGCACGTCGAGCTCGGGTTCCCGCGCGAGGCGAGCACGGTCACCGTGTTCGCGGCCGAGGCGCCGCACAACGTGAACGACCACGAGAGCCTGAGCGCCGAGGGCGTCCTCACCTCGATCGCCGGCACCATCGCGATCCCCGGAGCGAACAACATTTACTTCGACGGCGAGCCGCTGGTCGTGTTCGGCCCCGAGCACGCGGCTACCGTCGCGCGCGAGGGGTATAGCAAGGCCGACGTCAAGAAGTTTTTCTACGAGCGCGCGCGCTTGCCGCTCGGGAAGCTCTCGCGCGAGAACGTCGAGCGCAGGATCCGGGTCTATCCCCTCTACAAGGGTGAATTCGTCCATGCCGGACCCGAGGCGCTCGTTCCGATCATCAAGAGCCCGGACGGCGTCTACATCGCCGTGGTGGGCGGCGCGGGCAAGCACTCGGCCTACGTGCCGACCTTCGGCTCGAGCCGCCCGGTAACGCGGGCGCTGCGGCGCCGGGACGGGGAATTCGCGCGCTCGATCGAGGACTTCCGGCGCCGCTAGCGGGACCGCCTCGCAGTAGGCGCGCGGGCCGCCAGCGGCCTATAATCGCCCCACCCGGGGCCGGCAAGCCGGGGTCTACGACATGAGGAGGAGCACCATGCGCCGCTCGACGATCTTCCTGCTGGCGGGGTTCGTCGCCGCAACCAGTCTTCAGGCCTGGGCGCAGCAATCCTATCCCACGCGCCCGGTCCGCGTGGTGGTGCCGTTCCCGCCAGGCGGCAACGTGGACGCCTTCGCCCGCGTGCTCTACCGGCAGGTGGAGGTGGAGCTCGGCCAGCCGATCGTGATCGACAACCGGGGCGGGGCGAACGCGATCCTCGGTGCCGACATCGTCGCCAAGGCGACGCCCGACGGCTACACCCTGCTCAACACCTCCTTCGGTTTTGCGGTCAACCCGAGCATCTACCGAAAGCTGCCCTTCGACGTAGTGAAGGATTTCGTCCCGGTCACCAACGTCGCGGTGGGCCTGGGCTACCTGATGGTCGCCCATCCGTCGCTGCCCGCTAAATCGGTCGCCGAGCTGATCGAGCTCGCCCGGAAGCAGCCGGTGCGCTACAGCTCGGCGGGCATCGGCAACGGCCAGCACCTCGCGGGCGCGCTGTTCAACATGAAGGCAGGCGTGGACATGCAGCACGTGCCCTACAAGGGCGGAGGGCCGGCGTTGACTGCGGTCGTGAGCGGGGAGGTGCAGGTTCACTTTCCCGCGGCCTCGGTCGGCATTCCTCAGGTGAAGGCCGGGCGCGTCAAGGCGCTCGCTTTCACCGGCGAGAAGCGCCTCGTGTCCCTGCCGGAGGTGCCGACCATCGGCGAGACCGTGCCGGGTTACGTAATGGACGCGGGCTGGCACGCGGTGTTCGCGCCGGCGAACACGCCGGCCCCGATCGTGGGCCGGGTGCAGCAGGCGATCCACAAGGCGCTGCAGGTGCCGCACGTGCGCGAGCACTTCGTCAGCAACGGCTACGAGCCCAAGGGCGATCCGCCCGCGGTGTGGGCGAAGGCCTATCTCGCCGACCTCAAGCGCTTCGCCGAAATTGCGCGCGCGGCGAAGATCGAGCCGCAGTGAGCGGCGAGGCGGCGGGGATCACGAACCGAGATAAGCGAAGAGCTTCGGGTCGAGCTCGTCGCGGTATTTGGCGAGCACCGGCTCGGTCGCCCTGACGAAGGCGGCGCGCTCGGCGTCGGTGAGGGAAATCACCTCGTTTTCCGCGGGGTCGAGCCGCGCCAGAACCTGCTCGTCTTCGGCGGCGGCGATCCGGTGCTGGAATGCGGTCGCCTCGCGCGCCGCCTCGAGCACCGCTTCGCGCACTTCCGCCGGCCAGCCCCGGAAGCGCGCTTCCTGGCAGATCATGGCGGCGGCTCCGAACAGATGTCCGGAGAGCGTGATATACCGGTGGTGGCGGTGCACGCCGAAGTGATAGGTATTGGTGAGGGGGTTTTCCTGGGCATCGAAGCGGCCGGATTCGATCTGCTCCACGAACTCCTTGACGTCCACCGGCACCGGCACGAAGCCGAGCGCGCGGAAGACCTCGACGTGCAGCTCGCTCACCTGGCTGCGGATGGCGAGTCCGCGGCAGTCCTCGGGCGAGCGGATCGGGCGCACGCGGTTGGTGATGTGCCGGAAGCCGTTGTCCCAGAGGCCGAGCAGCCGGAAGGGCGTGGATTCGCGCATGCGCTGCCCGATCAGCGCACCGAACTCGCCTAGAAAGGCGGCACATGCCGCGCGCCGGTCGGCGACGACGAAGGGCAGCTCGAGGAGCCTGAGCTCGGGGACCGCCCGCGCGAAGCGCACCGTCGAGATGTAGCAGAAGTCGAGCTCGCCCGCCTCCACCATCGCCGGCAGCTCGCCCGAGGGGCGCCCGAGCTTGAGCACGTTGCCGATCAACTCGAAGCGGATCCGCTCGCCGAGCCTCTGCAGGAGCAGCTCGCCGAAGCGCGCCGCGGCGCGGTTGTGGACCGAGGCGGGCTCCTGATAGCCGCCGAACCTCAATGCGATCGGTGTCATGCGAGATACTCGTAGCGGATGCCGCGGCCCCGCAAGGCGCGATGAAGTGGGAGGGCGGCGAGGTAACGAAACCGGATGGGAAGGCCCGCGACGCTTTGCGCCACTGTTTCAGTGCTTGAGCTGCTTCGGGGCGCCGGGTTGCTTGAGCGGCTGGGAGCGGTCGAAGGCGTCGAGCTTCATGCATTGCTCGAAGATCCGCGCCACCGTCGGCAGGCCCGAGATATCGCAATCGAAGAAGCGCGCGCCGAACACCTGTGACGCCAGGCAGATGTCGGCGAGCGTGGGCGCCTCGCCGTGGCAGTAGCGCCCGGTCTCGCGCTCGGCCGCGAGATGCGCCTCGAGCGCTTTCAGCGATTCCATGACCCAGTGCTGACACCAGCGCGTGCGCGCGGCCTCGTCGAGCTTGAGCTCCCGCTCGAGGTAGCTCCGGACGCGCGGGACGATCAGCGGATGGCCGTCGCAGGCGACGATCTGTGCGAGCCCGCGCACGCGTGCCCGCCCGCGCGCGTCGCGGGGCAGAAGCGCCGGCTCGGGATGCGTTTCGTCGAGGTACTCGATGATCGCCAGCGATTCGAACAGCGGCGCGCCGCCGTCCACGATCAGCGAGGGAATCACGGCCTGCGGATTGACGGCGAGATATTCGGCCCGGTGCTGTTCGCCCTGCATCAGGTTGACCGGAATCTCCTCGCAGGCGAGACCCTTCAGCGCGAGCGCGGTGCGCACGCGGCAGCTCGCGAGCGAGCGCCAGAAGCCGTACATTTTCATGGCCACGATCAGTCCTCCTTCGGCGGGATGACCGGGACGAGTATATAGGAAGGGTGGCGCGGGCCGAAGTGCAGCGTCACGCGCCCGCCGAAGATCGCCTCCGGCCGGTCGCGCGGATCGTCGTGCAGGAACGGGCCGCAGCCGGTGAGCTCGTTCTTGAAGTTCGACAGCCGCGCCCCGGTCGTCTTCTGCCATATGTAATCGCGGCCGCGCACCGTGAGCGCGATGCGGTAGCCGGCCGGCACCACGATCGAGGTCGGCCAGATCTCGACATCGAGTTCGACGATCTCGCCCGGCCGGAGCGGCTGCTTCTCGTCGTGCGCGTGATACGGGCGGTACTCGGTCGTGAGCCGGGGGTCGAGCTTGCGGTGGGAGGCGCGGAGCCATCCCTGAGCGACGGGCGTGTGCGGATCCACCGCGCCGACGAAGGTGACCTCGCGCAGATCCGGCGTGAACACGCGGAAGACGAGGAAGAGGTCGGCGTCGGCGGTCGAGGAGGAAACGTGGAGCTTGGCCGCGAGCGGGCCGGTGATCTCGGTCTCCCGCTCCAGCGGCGCGGAAAGAAAGGTGACGCCGTCTCCCAGCCCGTCGTAGCCGACCGAGGCGCGGGCGCCCGGCGGCTCCAGCGCGAGCTGCCCCGTCGGATGGAGGTAATACCTGGTCCATCGGGTGCGGGCGAGCGGCCACTCGTTCTCGTGGCGCTCGACGAAGCGGTCGAGATGCCGCACCTGAAGCAGCACGCGCGGCTGCCGCTCCCAGCCGTTTTTCTCGCCCTTGAGGTAATAGTCGAAGAAGCGCTTCTGCAGGGCACGGCCGTAATCGGTGTAGAAGTGGGTCCAGTGCTCGAGCCCGTGCGCTTCCAGCCATTTCTCGCGCGAGGCCGCGCGCATGAAACCCTCGAAATTGCCGCGCGTGTGCAAGCCCTGCCCGCCCCAGTTGGCCGCCGAGAGGAACGGAACGGTGATTTTCTCCCACACCGGCGAGCGCGCCCTGTGGTAATCGTCGTCGAGCGGATGCGCGAGGATCTCGTCGCCGAAATCCGCGCGGTTGGCGGCGAGCGCGCGGTCGGAAAGCGTCTCGTCGCCGCACACGAGCGCGCCCGTCACGCGCGAGCGCGGTCCGCGCTCGCCCAGCCCGTATTGCACGCTCTTCACCTGCATGTCGAACCAGTTCGCCCAGAACGAGGACAGGATGCCGCCGTGGTGCGTCATGTCGCGGTACCAGTCGGCCGCGCCCTCCCACACGCACATCGCGGCCAGGTGCGGGGGTTGGAGCGAGGCGACGTGCCACTGGTTGATGGCGTAGTACGAGATGCCGTTCAGCCCCACTTTCCCGTTCGACCACTCGCGGGTGCCGGCCCACTCGATGCACTGGTAGAAGTCGCGCGTCTCGCGCGGCGAGAAGGGATCGAGGAATCCGGGCGAGCGGCCGGCGCCGCGCGAGTCCACGCGCACGCATGCGTAGCCGTGGGGCACCCACTTCTCCGGGTCCACGACCTCCCAGTTCTGGTAGCGGTTCGACGAGCCGTGGGCGACGTCGGGATGCTCGGAGATCATGCGCTGCCAGGCGCTCGGGTAGCCGTCCTGGAAGGCGAGTCCCTTGGCGTAGGGCCCGTAGGTGAGGATCACGGGATAGCGGCCCTCGCGCGGCGGGCGGAACACGTCGGCGCGCAGCACCACGCCGTCGTCCATGGGCACGGGCACGTCCCAGTCAATCCGCATCCCGTCCCGGACCTCGCTTCTTTCCGCAGAGCTCATCTTCGAAATACGGTGGGTGCCGCTCGGGGAAAAGGCGAGGCGGCGTTTTTCGGAGAGTTTGACGAGACGCCGCCGCCCGTGTCAACCTGCGCCCCGGCCGGGTCGGCCTCACGCGGCCGACTCGCTCTATCACTGCGTCAGCACAACGGGATCGGTCATGAAGATCGGAATCGCCGGCACCGGCAAGATGGGCGCGGCCATCGCGGCGCGGCTCGCCGCGCTCGGCCACGAGGTGCGGGTGTGGAACCGGACGCTGGAAAAAGCGCGGGCGCTCGCCGCAGCGGGCGCAACGGTCACGACAACACCCGCCGCCCTCGCCGCCAGCTCGGAGGCGGTCCTCTCCATCCTGACCGACGCGGAGGCGATTCGCGCGGTCTATCACGGCCCGCAGGGGCTGCTCTGCGGCGAGGTTTCCGGAAAGCTCTTCATCGAGATGAGCACCGTGAGGCCCGAGGTCCAGGTCGCGCTCGCCTCCGCAGTGAGGGCGAAAGGCGCGGCGCCGGTGGAGTGCCCGGTCGGCGGCACCGTGGGGCCGGCGAGAGAGGGCAAGCTCATCGGTTTCGCCGGCGGCGAGGAGGCGGACGTCGCGCGCGCTAGGCCGATCCTCGAGCAGCTCTGCCGGCGCGTGGAGCACGTCGGACCGGTGGGCGCCGGGGCGCGCATGAAGCTCGCGATCAACCTGCCGCTGATGGTCTATTGGCAGGCGCTCGGCGAGGCGCTCGCGCTGTGCGCGCCCCTCGGGCTCGACCCCGCGCGCTTGATGGACATCTTCGCCGACACTTCGGGCGGGACCAACGCGCTCAGGGTGCGCGGTGGCGTGATCGCCGGAGTGCTCAGGGGCGAGCGCCCCGCGGCGGTCACCTTCGACGTGGACTCGGCGCGCAAGGACCTGCGCTCCATGATCGAGGAGGCGCGCGCGCTCGGCGCGGAGCTTCCGGTCGCGAGCCGCGCTCTGGAGTGCTACGACGCAGCCGCCCGGGAAGGCCTGGGTCCGGAGGACACCGCGATGGTGGTCGCGCGCTGGGCGAGGAGGGCCCGGCATTCTGTCGCCGGAAAAGGGTCCTGACCCCTTTTTTGGTATAATTTCCGCCCTCGAAAGCGCCCGTAGCTCAGTTGGATAGAGTACCTGGCTACGAACCAGGGGGTCGTGGGTTCGAATCCTGCCGGGCGCGCCAAGATTCCGGGGCCTGCGCGCACGCAGGCCTTTTTCATTCCCATCGCTGGCGGAGGCTCCGATGGAACACGGGCGGGACGCGGGTGGAGCGCCCTCTGCGGTCACGGCTCGCGCCGCGGCAGGCGGGGAGCGGTTGCTCACGATCGAGCGCTTCGTGCCGCACGTCTCGACCGTTCCGGCGAATCGCGGCCGGCTGGTCGGGCTGCACCTGAGGGAGAAAGTGCTCGCCTCGACGCTCGAGCGCTCGCGCCCCGGCGAGCCCCGCGTCGTGCTCTTCGTCCACGGGGGCTATTCCCCGTCGGTCGTCGCCTACGATCTCGACTACCGCGACTACAGCTGGATGGAGGCGCTCGCGCGCGCGGGCTGGGACGCCTTTGCGATGACGCACACCGGCTACGGCGCCTCGCCCAAGCCGATGATGGACGATCCGTGCAACGTGGAGGCGGCCTATCAGGGGCAGCTCATCCCGAAGGTCCTGAAGGGGCCCTGCGCGCCGCGCTATCCGTACAAGCTCGTGTCGAGCCGTACCGAGTGGGACGAGATCGAAACGGTCGTCGAATTCATCACGGCGCTGAGAGGCGTCGAGCGCGTGAGCCTCGTCGGCTGGTCCACCGGGGCGCCGCGCGCGGGCGGCTACGCCGCGCTGCACCCGCAACGGGTGGAGCGCCTCGTGCTGCTCGCACCGAGCCCGTTCTTCGCCTCGGACGCCCCGCCCGAGCCGATGCCCGAGCCGGGCGCGCCGGTGATCCTCCAGAGCTGGGACATGCTGATGAACGAGCGCTGGGAGAAGAACGTGCGCGCCCCCGGCCAGATCGAGCACCCGGAGGTGCGCGAGGTGATGTGGCGCGAGCTCATGTTCCAGGACGGTCTCGGAGCCGAGTGGGGCCCGGACGGGGTGGGCGTCATGCGCGCCCCGAACCGCATGAATTACGGCTGGCGCGCCAACGCCGCGCGCATCGCCGCGCCGACGCTCGTGCTGCTGGGCGAATTCGACAACTACGAGAAGCGGCGCGAGGCGTGGGCGGGACTCGGCGCGGCGCACAAGGTGTTCGTGAAAATCGCTGGCGCCTCGCATTTCGTGCAGTACGAGCGCGGCCGCCACGTCGTGCACCGGCTCACCGAGGAGTGGCTCGGCCGCGGCGCGATCGGCGGCGCGACGCGCGCGCAGCTCGGCGCCGACTGGGACGGGCGGCTGTGGCCGATCGCATAGACGGGGGAAGTGGATGAAACCGGTGGTGGGAGTGATCGGGCTCGGCATCATGGGCGGCGCGATGGCCGGGGCGCTCGCCGCCAGGGGCTATCGGGTGACGGGCTACGATCCGCTTCCCTCCGCGCGCCGGCGGCTCGCGCGCGCCGGCGGCTGGCCGCTCGCCTCGAGCACGGCGGTGGCGGAGAGCGCCGATCTCGTGATCAGCTCGCTCGCGACGGCGGCGGCGCTCGAGGATGCGGTCGGGCGCATCGCCGCGGCGAAGCGCTCGCGCCGCCGCCCGGGGCTGATCGTGGTGGAGACGAGCACGCTGCCGCTCGCCGACAAGGAGCGCGCGGCGCGGCGGCTCGCGCGCGCCGGAATCGCGGCGCTCGACTGCCCCGTGAGCGGCACCGCCGTGCGCATGAAGGAGGGCGCCTGGACGATCTTCGCGAGCGGCCCCAAGGCGGCCTTCGCGCGCGCGAAGCCAGTGCTCGAAGTGTTCACGGCCCGCGTGCCGTACTGCGGGCGCTTCGGCAACGGCAGCCGGATGAAGTTCGCAGCGAACCACCTGGTCGCGATCCTGAATGTCGCCACCGCCGAATCGCTCGTGCTCGGCCGCAAGATGGGGCTCGATCCGAAGCTGCTGCTCGAGCACTTCGGCCCGAGCCCGATCGTCGGCACCGGCGTCTACCGGCTGCGCGGCGCGATGATGGCACGGCGCCGCTATCTACCCGCGACGATGAAAGTCGAGGTGTGGCAGAAGGACATGCAGGTGATCGGCGACATGGCCCGCTCGGTGGACTGCCCGACTCCGCTGTTCAGCGCCTGCGCGCCGGTCTACAGCGCCGCCATGGCGCGGGGGCTCGCGCGCTCCGACACCGCCTCGGTCTACGAGGTGCTCGCCGCGCTCGCGGGGCTCGGCGGCGCACGCGGCGGGCGGTCTTGAGCGGCTATCGGCGGCGACGATAGCCGCTATTCGCCCGGCGGGATGGACGCGGGCGCGCTACTCGCCATACGATCGCGCGCGGAGGTGGCGCGCGAAAATCTGGTGGCAAAGCAGCACACCGATTCATCGCCTCCACGCCTGTCGCGAGGCGCTTGTCGCGCACTTCGGCGGGGTGAAGCGGGCGGACACCGAGGTGCAGGTGGCGGCGCGGACGAAGGCTCGAGCTGCGCTACGACGCGGCCGTCGCGATCAATTCCTTCGCGCCGGGGGGCGCGCTCCACAGGATCCTCCAGCCGCCCGAGCAGGGCCGCGACGCGATCGCCATCGGCTGTTTTCTCGACCCGGCGCTACACGAGGCGTGGGAACCGGTGTCCGTTCCCGTGCCGGGGCTGGGCGAGACTTCGATGCTGGCGGCGTGCATGCACGGGCGCACCTTTTCGGGCGTCGCCTTCCGCGCCAAGCAGGCGCAGTACTGCGACCGCAAGGCGCACGAATACGGGCTCGCCGCGCGCCATCTGCCCTTCGGCGAGCTGGGCATGGACTTCAACGAAGTCCAGGACGCGTTCGCTGAACCCGCTCGCTTGAAGGCGGCTTTCCTCGCCGCAGCGCGTCGCCTTGCGGCGCAGGGCGCGGAGGTGATCTTCGCGGCATGCGCGACAGTCAATGCCATCGTGCGCCGGGAGGGTATCCACGAAGTGGGTGGCGCGCTGGTGCTCGACTGCAATGCGGTCCTGCTCGAGATGACCGAGGTGGCCGTCGAACTTGCCCGCGTCACGGGGCTCGGACCGAGCCGCCGCCTTTTCTACCGCCGCCCGAGCCGCGGGCGGCTCGGGCAGTGGCTGCGCCGCTACGGTTGTCGCGCTGCAGCGCCTCGCCGAGCCCGCCATGACGGGGCATCCTGACCTTTTGCGCTCGCGGGCGGCACAGGTAATATTGGCGAGGACACGCATGCCGGATCCATAACGTGAGACTGGCGCAAGAAGCCGCAGCGCGCGCACGGAGGGCGACGATGAGGAAACGAGCCGGTATCGGGTTGCTGTTGGGTGCGATGCTCGCAGCTGCCTGCAGCGGCAGCTTCTCGGCCCAGGACTATCCCACCCGACCGGTGCGGCTCGTCGCCGCCTCGGCGCCGGGGGGCACGAGCGACATTCTGGCGCGGCTCCTCGCGCAAGCGCTCACGCAGGAGCTCGGGCAGTCGTTCGTGGTCGAGAACCGTTCCGGAGCGAGCGGGATTATCGGCACCGAGTTTGTCGCGAAATCGCGGCCCGACGGCTACACGCTGTTGCTGATCCAGCCCTCGCTCACCATCAATCCGAGCATGTTCGCGACCCTGCCCTACGACGCGACGCGCGATTTCGCGCCGGTCACGATCGTGGTGGATGTGCCGCAGGTTCTGTCCGCTCACCCGTTGCTCCCGGTGCGCTCGCTCAAGGAGCTCGTCGCGCTCGCGAAGGCGAAACCGGGGGCGCTGACGATCGGCTCGCCGGGGGTGGGCACGCACCCGCACCTCACCTCAGAGCTGCTGCAGCAGCAGGCCGGCATCCGTTTGCAGCAGGTGGTCTACAAGGGAATCGGCCCGGCCTTCATCGCCCTGCGCTCGGGAGAGGTTACCCTTGCGCTCTCCGCGCTGTCTTCGGCTCTGCCTCATGTACAGGCCGGCAAGATCCGGCCGCTCGCGGTGACCACTTCGCGCCGAGTGAGCGTGTTGCCCGAGGTGCCGACCGTGGCCGAGAGCGCGCTGCCCGGATTCGAGAGCTCGCAGTGGTTCGGAGTGCTGGCGCCCGCCGGCACACCGCTTCCCATCATCGAGCGCTTGCACCAGGCGATCACCCGGGTGTGCCGCAGCGCCGAGGTGAAGGAAAAGCTCGCGGCGATGGGAATGGAACCCGTGAACAGCACGCCGCAACGCTTCGCCGAGGTGATCAAGGAGGAAATCGGGCGCTGGGCGCAGGTGATCAAGGCGGCAGGGATCGCGCCGCGCTGACCCGAGGGCGCGCCATGTGGGTCGTTTGGGCCGCCGCCCTCGCGCCGGGGCCTGGGGCGCGGATGTCTCGGGCGCGGTCGAGCGCTACCCGCAGCGCCCCATCCGCCTGATCGTGCCCTTCGCGCCAGTCAGCGACCTCGCCGCGCCTTCTCCGAGCCGCCGGTTGCGGAGCGCGGCACGATCCTGGAGCACGAGCATCCCGAAGTCGGGCGAGTGCGCGTTCCGGCCAATCCGATCCGCTTCGCCGGCGCCCCTTCCACCCCCGTGCACCCGGCGCCGAGGCCCGGCGAGCGCACAGCGCAGGTTCTCGGCGAGCTGCTGGGCTATTGCCCGGAGAAAATCGCCGCGCTTCGGGCGCTGTCGCCTGAGGTGCACCCGCCTCGGCGCGCTGCCGCATCCGCGGGCATGGCTGCGCCGAGCGCGCTGGCAGGGCGACTCCCAGCCGCCGCCGATCGCGAGCTCCCGCTCCGCGTCGAGCCGCGGCTCCTCGCCGGCTGGTCACCGATGGCACGCCCGCATCGAGAAGCGCCTGGGAAAACAGGGCAGGGCGAGGCCCGCGAAGTCGGGTCTGGCGTCGTGGTAGCGCAGTTCCTGAAGGCCGCGCTCGCGGGCCCGCGCGCTCGCCATCGCCTCGGACTCGGCGAGCGGACCCAGCTCCAGCGAGGAGGGACCAGCGCAAACCGCGCGCAGGAACCTGGCACGAACGCGACCTGCCCGAGCCCGGTGGCGTCGAAGACTTCGATCCGCTGCCGCGGGCAGGCGGCGCCCGCGCGGCGAACTGTCTGGCTCATCGCGGTCACGCGTTCGAAGGACTTCGCAAGCGGCTGGCGCATGACCTGCGTCGCTGCCCGCAGCGCAGGATAATTCGCTCGCGCGCTCGACAAGCGCCGCTCGGTTGCGGGCGCTGCGCGCATGCTCTAGGATGCTGGGCGCAGCCGTGCGGCGCGGCGCGGCAGAGGAGCGGAGCGAGGGCGATGGCGAAGAAGATGCCGAGTGAGAATGGGGCTTCGGAGGCTCGTGCGTCCGCCGCTGCGCGCGGGTATGCGGATTTGCGCGAACATCTCGCGGAGCTCGAGCGGCGCGGGTTGCTCCTCACCATTGACCGGCCGGTTGACAAGGACGCGGAGCTCCATCCGCTCGTGCGCTGGCAATACGTCGGCGGCATCGAGGAACACGAGCGCAAGGCCTTTCTCTTCACCCGCGTCGTGGACGGCCGCGGCCGGAAATACCGCTTCCCCGTCGTCGTGGGCGCCTACGCCGGCAACCGCGAGATCTACTGCATCGGCATGCGCGCGCGGCCCGAGGAAGTGCAGTCGAGATGGGACCGGGCGATCGCGAATCCGGTGCCCCCGCGCATCGTCGAGCGCGCCCCGTGCCAGGAGGTGGTGCTCGAGGGCGAGGCGCTGCGAGGCGAAGGCAACGGCCTCGACATGCTGCCGATCCCGGTTTCGACTCCCGGTTTCGACTCCGCGCCCACGCTCACCGCCACGAACGTCATCACTCGCGACCCGGAGACCGGAATCCAGAATCACGGCACCTACCGTGCCGGGCTGAAGGCGCCCGACCGGCTCGTGATCCGCATGGCGACCCGCATCGGCGGTGCGGGCGGCTATCGGCATTACCTCAAGTACCAGCGCCGGGGCGAGAAGGCGATGCCGTGCGCGATCGCGCTGGGGGCGCCGCCCTGCGTCGCGTTCGTCGCGCCGATGAAGCTGCCGGTGGACCTCGATGAGATCGGCGTCGCGGGAGCGGTCGCCGGCTGCCCGATCAACGTCGTGCGCGCGCGCACCGTGGACCTCCTGGTCCCGGCCGAGGCCGAGATCGTGATCGAGGGGCTGGTGGACACCGAGTACCTCGAGCCCGAAGGGCCGTTCGGCGAGTCGCACGGGCACGTCGCGCTCGAGCAGTTCAACATGCCGATGCGAGTGACCGCAATCACCCACCGGCGCGAGGCGATCGTCGCCTCGTACCTGAGCCAGGTCACGCCGAGCGAATCGAGCGCGATCAAGCGCGTCTCCTACGAGCCGATGTTTCTCGCGCACCTGCGGACGACGCTCGGCATCCGCGGCGTGAAGCGGGTCACGCTGCACGAGCGCATGACCGCGCTCAGGCGGGTGGTGATCGTCACGGTGGAGCGCGGCACGCCGCGCACCGAGGTCTGGCGCGCGCTCTACGGGGCGACTTCGTTCAAGGCCGACTGCGGCAAGATCTGCATCGCGGTGGACGAGGACATAGACCCCGAGAACTCGGACGCGGTGCTGTGGGCGCTCGCCTTCCGCATGAATCCGGCGCGCGACCTCCAGGTGCTGCCCTACCGCAGCCTGGGGCACGGGCCGGAGCGCGAGCAGGAGGAGGCCGCCGGACAGGAGGAGGATGCGACGCTGCTCGCGGACGCCACCGCGAAGGAGGAGCTGCCGCCGCTCGCGCTGCCCAAGCGCGAGTACATGGAGCGCGCGCGTAGAATCTGGGAGGAGCTCGGGCTGCCGCGGCTCAGGCCGCAGTCGCCATGGTTCGGCGCGCCGACCGGCGACTGGCTGCCGTACTGGGACGAGGCGGCGCGCCGCGCGGCCGAGGGGCGCTATCTCGAGAACGGCCGCATCACCGAGCGGCTCCGGCGCAAGGGGATCGTGCCCGAGACGAGCTTCCGGCCGCAGGAGCCTTGAGGCGAAGCGGGCGCGCGCCCGCCACCGCGCCGAGCCGCGTGCGTCATTCCGCCTGAATTCCGGCCGCCTTCACCACGCGCGCCCATTTTTCGAGCTCGTTGCGGATCAGCTCCGCGAACTCCTTGGAGGAGGAGCCCACCGCCTCGAGCCCATCGCGCAGCAGCAGCGCTCTTGTTTCCTGCACCTGGAGCACCTTCGCGGTTTCGGCGTTGAGGCGCGCGACGACGGCCGCGGGCGTCTTCGCCGGGGCGAGCATCCCGACCCAGGAGGTGTGCGCGTAGCCGGGCACGCCTTCTTCCGCGATCGTCGGAAACTCGGGATAGGCCACCGAGCGCTTGGGAGTGGTGACCCCCAGCGCGCGCAGCTTGCCCGCCTTGACGTGCGGCATGGCGGTCGAGATGGTCGCGAAATAAAGCTGCACCTGCCCCCCGAGGAGCGCCACCATCCCCGGCGCGCCGCCCTTGTAGGGAATGTTGACCATCTTCGTGCCGGTGAGATACATGAAGAGCTCTCCCGCCATATGGGTGCTGGTCGCGATTCCGCTCGTGCCGTAGTTGAGACTGCCGGGCTTCGCTTTCGCGAGCGCGACCAGTTCCTTCACCGTTTTCACCGGCAGCGAAGGATGCACGACCAGGATGTGCGGAAGGCTCACCAGCTGGGCGACCGGCGTGAAATCGCGCAGCGCGTCGTAGGGCAGCGACTTGCGGATGTTCGGCGTGATGGTGAAGGAGGCCGCCACCACCAGCAGCGTGTGCCCGTCGGGCGCGGCTTTCGCGACGATCTCGGTGCCGTTGATGCTGCCCGCTCCCGGGCGGTTGTCCACGATCACGGGCTGCCTGAACGCATCGTCGAGGCGCTCCGCGATGACCCGCGCGACGAAGTCGGTGGAGCCGCCCGCGCTCTGCGGCACGATCACGCGGACCGGGCGGCTCGGATAGCCCTGAGCGCCGGCGGGTGCGGCGAGAGCGAGCGGCGCGGCGAGCAGCGCGGCGGCGGCGATTCGCGATCTTACGGAACCCATGGCGATCCTCCTCTTTCTCTGTCTGTCGGGCTTGCGGCGGGGCGCTCACTCGGCGTCGTAGCCGGGCTCCACGCGCGCGTCGATCACGCACACCCCGCCCTCGCGCGCCGCGCGCACGCCCCGCTCCAGGGCGCGCGTGAGCTCCGCCATGCGCGTGACCGGGCCGATTCCCTCGGCGCCCTGGGCGCGCGCCATCGCGGCGAGATCCACCTCGGGATCGCCGATCCGCTGGCCGATCCAGCGGTTTTCCGCGGGCCGCCCGCGCGCGCGCGCGACGCGTTCCTGGTGCAGCTCGTCGTTGTAGTAGGAGCGGTTGTTGCAGACCACCATCAGGCACGGGATGCGGTAGTGCGTGGCGGTCCACAGCGCGGTGACGCCCATCAGGAAGTCGCCGTCGCCGAGCAGCCCCACCGCGATCCGCCCGCTGTCCTTCAGCGCGAGCGCCGCGCCGACCGTGATCCCCGGGCCCGCCCCCACACCCCCTCCGCCGTCGAAGCCGATGTAGTCGAGCGGATGCCGGAACGCGCTGTAGGCGCCGTTCCAGCCGAGCGGCAGCCGCGTGTAGCAGACCTCGATTCCGCGCGTGGCGGCCGCGAGCGCTTGCGCCACGCCGGC
>DATLZE010000108.1:0-5417 GCA_035574195.1 Burkholderiales bacterium
CTCGCGCTCGCGCTCGTGGCGCTCACCGGCGCAGGCTTGTTCTCGGTGCTGCTCGTCGCTGCGCGCACGCCGTTGCTGCAGCACTTCTTTCCCGCGGCGGATTTCTTCCGCACCGCGCTCGTCGTGCACGTGGATCTCTCCGTGCTGGTGTGGTTTTTCGCGATCGCCGGCGTGCTGTGGAGCCTGAACAGCACGCCGCGCGCGATCGGCCTCGGCTGGGCCGCGCTCGGGCTGGCGGGCGCCGGCGCGGCGCTGATGTGCGTTGCGCCGTTCGCGGATCTCGCGGTCCCGATCATGAGCAACTACGTTCCGGTGCTCGACGGCCCGTGGTTCCTCGCCGGGCTCGCGGCCTTCGGAGCGGGAATCGCGCTGCTCGCGCTGCGCGCTCTCGCCACCGCCCCGCCGGTGGGAGTGGCGCTCGACGGGGCGGCGGCGCTGCGCTTCGGGCTGAACGCCGCGGCGGTGGCGGCGGCGATGGCGCTCCTCGCATTCGCCTGGTCGTGGCTCGCCGTGCCCGGGGACCTGCCCGCCAGGGGCTACTACGACATCCTGTTCTGGGGCGCCGGCCACGTCGCGCAGTTCGCCTACACGCTGCTCATGCTGGTGGCGTGGCTCGCGCTCGCGGAGGCGGCAGGGATCCGGGTGCCGATTTCCCCGCGCATCGCCGTGCTGCTCTTCGGCGTGGGTCTCGCGGCGGTGTTCGTGACGCCGGTCATCTATCTCGCGTGGAACGTCACCTCGGTCGAGCACCGCCGGCTCTTTACCTGGCTCATGGAGTGGGGCGGAGGGCTCGCGATCGTGCCCTTCGCGCTCGGCATCCTGTGGGGTGCCGCGCGCGGGGGGCGAGCGCGCGATCCGCGGACGCTCCCGCCGCGCGCCGCGCTCCTCGCCTCGCTCGTGCTCTTCGGCACGGGCGGCGCGATCGGCTTCGTGATCCACGGGTCCGACGTCACCATCCCCGCGCACTACCACGGCTCGATCGTCGGGGTGACGCTCGCGCTGATGGGGCTCGTCTATCTGCTGCTGCCGCGGCTGGGCTATCGCGAACCCGATCCGGGATGGGCGAGATGGCAGCCCTACCTGTACGGCTGCGGCCAGCTGCTGCACATCGCCGGGCTCCTGTGGTCGGGCGGCTATGGCGTGCAGCGCAAGGTAGCGGGGGGCGAACAGGTGCTGCGCAGCGCGGGCGAGATCGCAGGAATGGGGCTGATGGGACTGGGAGGGCTCGTCGCGCTCGCCGGCGGGCTGCTCTTCGTGGTGATCGTGCTGCGCGCGATGTGGGGCGGGAGCCGCGAGCGCGGGGGAGGCAGCGGTGCGGGCGGATGATGCAGCGCGCGCGCGGCGCTTCGCGGCGCGCGCCGCGCTCGCCGGCTGTGCCTTGGTGTTCGCGGTGGTCGTCACGAGCGCTTACCTGCGGCTCGGGGGTGCGGGCCCGGGTTTGACGGGGCTCGCGGGCGCGGCGCGCATCGTGCACCGCCTCGCCGCTTCGGTGGAGGCGGTGCTGGTGGTGATGCTCGCGGCGGTGTGCTGGAGAGCGCGCCGCCAGTGGGCGCGCGGCGCGTGGGCCGCCGCCGTGATCGCAGCGTTGAGCCTCGCGCTCGCGGTTCTCGGCATCGCGACCACGGAACGGGCGCCGCCCACGGTGCAGCTCGGAAACTTCCTGGGCGGCATGGCACTGCTCGGGGCGTTCGGGTGGCTCGCGCGGCAGGCGCAGGAGCCTGCACCCCCCGCCCCCGCAGCACGCTGGCTGTGGGCCGGGATCGCGCTGCTCGCCTTGCAGATCGCGCTAGGAGGGCTGGTGAGCGTGCAGCAGGCCGCGGCGAGCTGTCCCGCGTTGCCGCTCTGCGAAGAAGGATGGCGGCCGGCGCGGGCCGATCCGCAGCGCCCGGCTTCCCGTCACTCTTCTCCCGCTGCTGCACCGACGCAATCCGCACAGCGCGCCCTGCACATGGCGCACCGCGCGGGCGCCGCGATAGTGTTCGCCTACTGGATCGCGCTCGCGGGATTGCTGCGGCATCGCGCCCCCTCAGCATCGAGGCAGGCGGCTGCGCTCGCCGCCATGCTCTTCGTGCAGGCGCTCCTCGGCGCAGGGGTCGTCGCCTCGGGCGCGGCTCCCGCCGCCGCCCTCGCGCACAACGCCTGGGCGGCGCTCACGTTGCTCGCGGCCGTCCTCTGCGGACGGGCGAACTCGAGCCCGAGGAGGCGCTGAGCGAGGCGCTCGTCCTGGCGCCGGGGAGGTGATCGTCCGCGGCGCGCCGCCAGGGGGCCGGTGCGCGGCCTACTTTGCGCAAGCGCGGCGCTGCAAGCTTTCGCCCGTGACGCCGGGCAACGCCTCGTCGCACAGCGGATAGAGCACGTTCTCCTCTTTGGCGCTGTGTGCGGCCATCAGCGCGCTGAACGAGGCTGCGCGCTCCGAGAATCCGCGGGCATCGCGCGCGCGCAGCGCGGCGTCGAGCTGGCCGAGCAGCTCGAGCATCTGCTGGTGCTCGTAGCGCATCACCCGGGTCGGCCCCGAGGCGGTGCCGGTCGCCTGCTCGAAGGCGGGGAACAGAACCTCCTCCTCGCTCGCCATGTGATCGCGCAGCGCAGCGCGGAACGCCTCGAGCCGAAGGCGGCAACGTTCCCAGTCGCCCGATTCGGCCGCCTGCGCCGCTTCCCCGAACAGGGCGTCGCAACGGCGGTGGTCGGCGGTGAGGAACTCGGAGATGCGGGTCATGTGCAGTGACGCTGCACGCGAACGAGGTATTCGGCATCCATCGCCGGTGGTCCCGCGAGCCGGGCCTCTCCCCGCGCCGGGCGCCCGGCCGCAGGAGGCGTGAACCAGGCGAGGCGCTGGTGCAGCTCGACCACCTCGCCGACGACGAGCAGCGTGGGCGAGGCGAGCCCGACCGCGGCAACGAGATCGGGCAGCGTCCCCAGCGTGCCCGTCACCACGCGCTGCTCCGGGGTCGTCGCCGACTGCACTGCGGCGGCGGGCGTCGCGCTGGACAGGCCGTGGCGCACGAGCTGGCGGCAGATCTCCGGCATCGCTCCCAGAGCCATGTAGATCACCACCGTCTGATGCGGTCGCGCGAGCGCAGGCCAGTCGAGATCGACGCTCCCGTCCTTGAGATGCCCGGTGGCGAAGACGCACGCTTGCGCGTAATCGCGGTGCGTGAGCGGTATGCCCGCGTAGGCCGCGACGCCGCACGCTGCGGTGATGCCCGGCACGACCTCGAACGGGATGCCGCACGCCGCCAGCGCCTCGATCTCCTCGCCGCCGCGGCCGAACATGAACGGGTCGCCGCCCTTCAGCCGCACCACGCGCTTGCCGGCAGTGGCCAGCGTGACGAGCAGCCGGTTGATCTCCTCCTGCGGCACGAAGTGCCGGTTGCAGCGCTTGCCCACATAGATGCGCTCCGCATCGCTGCGAGAGAGCGCGAGTATCTCCTTGGTGATCAAGCTGTCGTGGACGATGGCGTCGGCTTCCCGCAACAGGCGCGCCGCGCGCAGCGTGAGCAGTTCCGGGTCACCCGGCCCCGCTCCCACCAGGTACACGACGCCGGGACGCGCGGACGCCTGCCGGCCTTCCTCGACCGCCTGCTCGACGAATATCGGCCAGTGCCGCATCGGCGCTCCGGGCGCTGCGCGCTGTGGGGATGAGCGCAATCTAGCGCCCCGCGCGGGCCGCGCTTTTGATCCAAATCAAGAAACTACCGTCCCGCCTCGGGGGCCGGACGCAGGCGCGCGCGGAATCCCGGCGACATCCACACGCTGCCGTCGCGGTCCACGATGACCCCCTCGACGCCGGGGGACTTCTCGATCAGGCGCACGCCCTCGGTTTTCCCGAGCACCATGATCGCGACGGTGAGCCCGTTGATCGCCGCGAGCTCGCCTCCGGTGAGCGTCACACCGCGCGGCCCCTCGGAGGGATAGCCCGTGCGGGGGTCGAGGATGTGGTGATAGCGCCGTCCGTTCCGCACGAAGTAGCGTTCGTAGTCGCCCGAGGAGGCCACGAAACCGCGAGCGAGCTCGAGCACGCCGAGCAGGCGCTGCGGGGTGCGGGGATCGCGCACCCCGATGCGCCACGGCCGGGCGCGCGGCGGTGCGATGACCTCGAGGTCGCCCCCGCCGCCGTTCACCATTGCACGCGCCACACCGGCGCGCTCGAGCACGCGCATGCCGGCGTGCACGATGTAGAGCTTCGCGATGCCCCCGAGATCGATGCGCATTCCGTGCCGGGAGAGAAACGCGGTTCGCGCCCGCTCGTCGAGCGCGAGCCGGCGGTAGCCCACGGCGCCGAGCTGCGCGGCGATCTCCTCGCTCGAAGGCAGGCGCTCCTCGCCCGGCCGGAAGCGCCAGCCGCGCAGCGAGCCCACCGTCACGTCGAAAGCGCCGCCCGTGCGCTCGGAGAGCCGGTGCGCCATCGCCAGCACTTCCATCAACTCGGGCGGCACGGGCACGGGGCGCACGCCCGCCGCGTCGTTGATCGCGCTGACCACGCTCTTCGGGTCGTAGTGGTTCATCATGTCGGTGAGGCGCGCCATCTCGCGGTAGGCGGCCTCCACGGCCGCGCGCAGCGCGACCCCGTCCCGGGCCTCGGCCGAGATTTTCACGACCGTTCCCATGAGCGGGCGCGCCTCCTCCACGCGCGCGGCGCGGGCGAGGCCGGCTCCGTTCGCGAGCGCGGCGAGCAGGGCAAGGCTGCAGAGAAGGCGAAGGGGCGACATGGGCAGGACGAGCGTAGCGGCTGCGCGACCCGGAAGGAATTGATCTGGATCAAGGTCCGCACGCGATCTCGCAAAGAAACTTCCACTTCATCCCGCGGGTTTTCCGGGGGGCGCCGCAGGGCAGAGGGCTTCGATCAATGCCGCCGAGTAGACCGCGTTGCGCCGCGCTCTGGATCGCGGGCCTGATCCTGTCGCTCGCCGCACTGGGCGTAGCCCGCGGGGAAAGCGTCGCGCAAGCGTACCCGCAGGTGCGGGGCTTCTTCCCCGCCGCCGACCGCTTCGGCGATTTCGAAGGCAACCCGCGCGCCGCGCCGGTTTATCGCGGCGGCGAGCTCCTCGGCTACGTGTTCCTGACGCAGGACGTGGTGCGGATTCCCGCCTACTCGGGACGCCCGATCAACACGCTCGTCGGATTCGATCTGTCCGGACGCATCACCGGTCTCTCGATCGTGCATCACGAGGAGCCGATTCTCGCGGTTGGCATCAGCGAGGAGCGGTTGCGCCAGTTCACCGACCAGTACCGCGGCAAGTCCGTGTTCGATCGGATCACCGTCGGTGCGGAGCGCGCGGGGCACGTCGCGATCGACACGATCGCCGGCGCCACCATCACGGTGATGGTGCAGAACGCGACCGTCATGCAGGCTGCACGGGCCGTCGCCGCCGCGCGCGGTCTCGGGCCCGCGCCGCAGGCCGCGGCGCCGGAGCCCG
>DATLZE010000109.1:0-104602 GCA_035574195.1 Burkholderiales bacterium
CCCGCCGCAGCGGTCACGTTCACGAGCAGCACCAGCACGAGCGTGTCGCGCGTGGTGAAGCCCATCACCTCTTGCGCGTAGACCGCGGCGAGCGCGACCACGGTCTGGATGCCCGCCTGGTAGAACACCAGGCACACGAGGAAGCGGCTGAAGTCGCCGTAGCGCCGCGCGCGGCGCAGCGTCTCGGCGAGGCGCGCGAGCGCCGCCTCGAGCACGCCGCCTGCGCCCGCGACCGGCACCGCGCGCTCGCGCAAGAACAAGAACGTGGGCAGGCTGGCGAGCGCGAAGATGCCGGCGGTGATCAGCATCGTGACCGGGACGAATTCGGCGGCCTCCGCCCCCCGCGCCTGGGCGTAGGCGACGTAGGCGAGGCAGGCGCCGAGCGTCGTGAGGCCGCCGAAATAGCCGAGGCTCCAGCCCCAGCCCGAGATGCGTCCCAGCGCCTCGCCGCGCGCGAGCTCGGGCAGGAACGCCGCGACCAGGTTCTCGCCGGTCCCGAAGAAGAAATTGGAAAGCACCACCAGCGCGACGCCGAGCGCGAGATCGCCGCGCCCGACCAGCGCGAGCCCCGCGGTGAACAGCACGCAGCCCGCGGTGGCGGCGGCGAGCAGGCGCTTCTTCGCGGCGTGCGCGTCGGCGTAGGCGCCGATCACGGGGGCGGTCACCACGATCAGCGCGTAGGAGGCGGCGAGCGCGGCGGTCCAGGCGAAGGTCGCCCACGGCGCGCCGCCCGCGACCTCGGCGACGAAGTAGGCGTTGAACACGGCCGTGATGACGACCGTGGTGTAGCCCGAATTGGCGAAGTCGTAGAACGCCCAGGAAACGACCTCGCGCGGGGCGACGCCCGGCGCGAGGTTTTTTCTCGGCCGAGAATTATTCAAATCGAAGAACCCGCGACCCTGCACCGCGGGCCGGAGCGCGCGCAGGAAATTGCCAACCGTCGGACGCGGCGAGCGCGATCACTTGGCGGATTCTTCTTCTGGCCAGTTCTTGATGTAGCTCTTGAGCAGGCGGTTGTGGAAGGCGAGCTCCTTGATGACGGCGTTCGCGACGTCGTGGAAGGAGATCACGCCGACGAGCTTCTCGCCATCCCTCACCGGCAGGTAGCGGATGTGGTCCTTGTTCATCATCTCGCGCAGGCTCTCGAGCGAGTCCTCGACGCTCCCGCAGGCCGGCTCCCGGATCATGATGTCGCGCACCGCGAGCTCGCCGTAGCGGGCGCGGTTCGCCTCGAGCGCGCGCAGCACCTCGCGGAAGGTGAGCATGCCCACCATGCTGGCGTCCTCCATCACCACCAGCGAGCCGACGTCGTGCCGCACCATCATGCCCACCGCCTCGGACACCTTGTCCCCCGGCGCGATGCTGAAAATGGCTCCGCCCTTCATCTTGACGATGTCGCGGACGATCATGGCCTCCTCCCTGCTCGGCTCAGCTCATCATAGCCCGTCGCGCGCGAACCTGCGCGCGCACGGCCCCGGCACCCCCTCATCGCACGCTCCTCCACCGCGCCGCTGCGCCGCCACGCCGCCCAACCGCCGCGGTCAGATCACTCCCCGTTGCCTGAGCTCGCGCTGTCTGTGCTCGTCGTAGCCGAGCGCAGAGAGCACCTCGGCGGTGTGCTCGCCCAGCTCCGGTCCGACCCAGCGGACATCGCCCGGCGTCTCGGTCAGCTTCGGCACGATGCCGGGGAGCTTCAGCGCCGTGCCGTCCTTCAGCGTGAACTGCCGGATCATGCCGCGCGCCGCGTAGTGAGGATCGCGCGCGATGTCGGCGATGTCGTAGATCTTGCCGCTCGGAACCTCGGCTCGCTCCAGCACCTCGAGCACGTGCTCGAGGTCGTGCTGCGCGACCCAGCCGCCGATCACCTGCTCGATCTCTTCGGCGCGCGCGACGCGCCCGTCGTTGTGCGCGAGCGCGGGATCGTTCGCGAGGTCGGGGCGCCCGATCGCGTTCATCATGCGCCTGAAGATGGAGTCGGCGTTCGCGCCGATCACCACGTACTTGCCGTCGCGCGTGACGTAGGTGTTGGAGGGCACGATGCCGGGCAGCGAGGCGCCGCTGCGCTCGCGCACGAAGCCGAACAGGTCGTACTCGGGCAGCACGCTTTCCATCAGGTTGAACACCGCCTCGTAGAGCGCCACGTCCACCACCTGGCCGCGCCCGCCGTTGACCTCGCGGTGGCGCAGCGCCGTCAACGCGCCGATCACCCCGTGCAGCGCGGCGATCGAATCCCCGATCGAGACGCCGACCCGCACCGGCGGCCGGTCGGGGTAGCCGGTGACGTAGCGCAACCCTCCCATGGATTCCGCGATCGCGCCGAAGCCGGGCCGGTCGCGGTAGGGGCCGGTCTGCCCGAAGCCGGAGAGCCGCACCATGATGAGGCGCGGATTGAGCGCCGAGAGCGCGTCCCAGCCGAGCCCCCATTTTTCCAACGCGCCGGGCCGGAAGTTCTCGACCACGATGTCGGCGGTGCGCGCGAGCCGGCGCACGATCTCCTGTCCCTCCGGATGCCTGAGGTCGAGGGTGACCGATTTCTTGTTGCGTCCCTGGGCGTACCACCAGAGCGAGGTGCCGCGGTGGAGCTTGCGCCACTTGCGCAGGGGGTCGCCCGTGCCGGGCGGCTCGATCTTGATCACCTCCGCCCCGAACTCCGCCAGAAGGCGGGCGCAGAACGGCCCGGCGATCAACGTGCCGAGCTCGATCACCCTGACGCCCTGCAGCGGAAACGGCTTCGCTTCGCTCACGACTGAACATCCTGGCCACTGGGGACACAGAATTCACGGAGAGCAGCAATGCGGCCAGAAAGTCCCAGGGCCGACCTTCCGTGTCCCGCGCGATCCCCGTGGCCGATTCCGGATCCTCACCGAGGTCGGCCGCTAGTGGATAATTATAGGGGTGTTGGCCGCGCTATGAGAGTGCAGATCTTCGCCGCGGCTGTCCTGCTGCTCGCGGGCTGCGCCGCGCTCGAGCCCGCACGCGAGACGGACGGCGACCTCGAGCGCTTCGAGCCGCTCGCGGCCGACCCGCGCGTGCGCTACGGGCCGGGCGCCGCGGAGTACGCCGGGCGCGTAGCGCAGTTGCTGCCCGCCGCAATCGCGCAAGTCGAGGATGCCCACCTCCTGCCCTTCGCCGGCCCGGTCCTGGTCCACGTCTGCGGCACGGAGGCGTGCTTCGCGCGCCACGTTCCCCGCACCCCGCGCTTCACCGCGGCGGTGATCTACGACAACCGGCTGCTGCTCGCCCCGCGTCTGTTCGAGCGCGAGCCGCACCGGCTCTACCCGATCCTGGTGCACGAGCTCTCGCATCTTCACCTCGGCCAGCGCCTGGGGCACTACTCGATGGCGCTTCCGGTATGGTTCCACGAGGGGCTCGCCTCGCTCGTTGCGGCGGGCGGCGGGGCCGACCTCGCGAGCGACGCCGAGGCGCGCGCCGCGCTCACCGCGGGCAGGCACTTCCTGCCGGACGAAGTGCACGACGAGACGCGCCGCAAGTACGCCGGGCACTGGGGGCTTCCGGTGAGCTTGTTCTACCGCCAGAGCATGCTGTTCCTCGATCACCTGCGCGCGCGGAGCGAGGAGCGGTTCGGCGCGCTCCTGCTCGCGCTCCAGCAGCGCGCGCGCTTCGATGATGCCTTCACGGCGGTCTTCGGCGCGAGCGCGCTCGAGCTCGCGCGGGAGTTCTTCGGCCGCCTGCGCTGCGGGCAGGCCGATTGCGGCGATTCCGCCGCCTCGCCTTGAGGGGTGTGTCGGGCGGGAGCGACAGCAAAAGGGGCCGCCGCTCAACGATCTGCCCGCCGCACGCCGCTTTCCCCGTCGTCCCGCAACGACAGTTCCGAGCCTCCTCGCGCGCCGCCCGCAGCGCGCAACCCACTGATCCGACGCGATTCGTCCGTTCTGGCATGGACCGTGCTTGGTCGTGGGTAACGGATCGAGGCCGGGCATGGACACGACCAAGTTGAGGATTCCGGCGGGCGTTGCGGTGGCAATCGTCTGCTTGCTGCTCGCGGTGATCGCCGTCAATCCGAGCCGCGCACAGATCGGCACCGTCGCCGGCGCGCTCGCGGGTGGCCTCGCGCTTTCCGCCGTCACGGGCGGCAGCGTCCTCGGCACGCTCGCCGGGGTCGCGGGCGGCGCCGTGGTCGGCTATGAGATCGGCAAGCGCATGCCGCCGTAGCGTGCGCGCCCGATACCCGGCTCCTCCGAGCAGGGTCAATCCCTCCCCTGTTTTCCCCCGGCCGAAAGCCGGGGGTTTTTTGTACGCCTGGCGGATGCGGCGAAGGACAGCCTGTCGCGGCGCCTATGCCCTCATCTCATCGCTCGCCGCTCGGGGCTCGATCGGTGTTTTCGGCGCCACGGCGAGCAGCGCCTCGATATAGGCGGCGTGCGCGATCAGGCGCGCCTCGCCGCGCGGAGCCCCGACGAGCTGCAGCCCCACCGGCAGGCCCGCGCGCGTGAAGCCGCCCGGCAGCGCCATCACCGGGCACGCCGTCACGGTGACGGCGCTGGTCAGCACGAGCCAGTCCATGTAATGGCCGACGCGCACGCCCTCGATCTCCTGGGGATAGCGCAGATTGACGTCGAACGGCGGGCAGGCGACCGCGGGCGCGAGCAGCAAATCGTAGCCCTCGAAGAACTTGGCGGCGCGCCGGATGATCTCGCCCTGCACGAGCTCGGCCTCCACCACTTCGCGCGCGGTGAGCTTGAGGCCGAACTCGGTGTTCTCGACGATCTCCGGCTTGTAGAGGTGGCGGTGCTTCTCGAGCAACGCCGCGTGGCGCGCGACGAAGACCGCGCCGCGCAGCGTGAGAAACGTGCGTTGCGCATCCGAGAGATCGGGGTGTGCTTCCTCCACCGCGATGCCGTCGCGCTCGAGCTTCTGCGCCGCCGCGCGCACGATTTCCCGCACTTCGCGGTGCACGGCGGGGGCCACGCCGAGATCGGTGCTGAAGGCGACGCGCCGCGGCTTGCGGGGCTGCTGCGCGTGCTCGGCGTAACGCGGCAGCGGCCCCACCTGCGACAGCGGATCGAGCGGATGCCAGCCCGCCTCCGCGTCGAACATCAGCGCGACGTCGGCCACGGTGCGCGCCATCGGCCCCTCCACCGACAGGGGATTGAAAGGCTGGCGCTGGGTGCGCGGTACCATGCCGGGGCTCGGCCTCAGTCCCGCGATCGAGCAGAAGCTCGCGGGCGTGCGGATGCTGCCGCCGAAATCGCCGCCGGTCGCAAGCCATACCTGCCCCGCGGCAAGCGCCGCCGCCGAGCCGCCCGAGGAGCCGCTCGCGCTCATGCGCGTGTCCCAGGGGTTGCGCGTCGCGCCGAAGACGTCGTTGAAGGTGTTGCCGCCGGCGGCGAATTCCGGGAGATTGGTCTTGCCGATCACGATCGCGCCGTTCGCCTCCAGCCGCTGCACCACGAGGTCGGAGGCGGGCGCGATGCGCTCGGCGTAGATGCGCGAGCCCGAGGTGCAGCGCACGCCCTCGACGTCGGTGTTGTCCTTGACCGCGATCGGCAGGCCGCACAGAAATCCGGGCGGCGCCTCGCCCCGGCCGCGGCTCTCGAGCCGCCTCGCGTGCTCGCGCGCGCGCTCCAGGCACAGCGTCACGACGGCGTTGATCCGGGGATTGGTGCGCTCGATACGGGCTGCGGCCGCCTCCACCAGCTCGAGGGGCGAGACCTCGCGGCGCCTGAGCAGATCCACCGCCGCGCTCGCCGTCAGCCGGCACAGCTCTTCCACGCCTGCTCCCCCGAAAAGGGGCATTCTAGCGCGGCGGCGCGCCCTTTTCGTGATACATTCGGCACGCCACGGCCGCAGCAACCGAACCGCGTATGAACGATGCCTCCACTGCCCGCACCGGCGGGCAACTGCTGGTGGACGCGCTCAAGGTCCACGGAGTGGAACTCGCTTTCGGCGTCCCCGGCGAGAGCTATCTCGAGGTGCTCGACGCGCTCTACGACGTGCGCGACCGCATCCGCTTCGTGATCTGCCGCCAGGAGGGCGGCGCCGCCTTCATGGCGGAGGCCTACGGCAAGCTCACCGGCCGGCCCGGCATCTGCTTCGTCACGCGCGGGCCGGGTGCCTCCAACGCCGCGGTCGGCGTGCACACCGCGTATCAGGATTCCACCCCCCTCATCCTCTTCATCGGCCAGGTCGGGACCGATTTCGCCGAGCGCGAGGCGTTCCAGGAGATCGACTACCGCAGGATGTACGGCCCGATGGCGAAATGGGTCGCGCAGATCGACCGCGCCGAGCGCGTCCCCGAGTACGTGTGCCGCGCCTTCCACACCGCGGTGTCGGGACGTCCGGGGCCGGTGGTGCTCGCCCTCCCCGAGGACATGCTCGCCGCGCGCGCCGCGGTGCGCGACACCGGCCCCTACCGGCGCATCGCCGCCCACCCCGGCGCGGAGGACATGCAGCGACTGCGCGAGATGCTCGCGCGGGCCGAGCGCCCCTTCGTGATCCTCGGCGGCAGCGGCTGGAGCGAGCAGGGTCTCGCCGATCTGCGCGCGTTCATCGAGGCGAACGACCTGCCGGTCGGCACGGCGTTCCGCCGCCAGGACCTCTACGACAACCGGCTGCCGAACTTCGCGGGCGATCTCGGCATCGGCGTCAATCCCGCGCTCGCCAGTCGCATCCGGGCAGCCGACCTGCTGCTCGCGATCGGCGCGCGTCTCGACGAGATGACGACCAGCGGCTACACCCTGATCGAGGCGCCGCGCCCGCGCCAGAAACTGGTGCACGTGCACGCCGGCGCCGAGGAGCTCGGGCGCGTCTACCAGCCCGACCTCCCGATCCACTCCGGCATGCCCGAGTTCGCGCGCGCGGCGCGCGCGCTCGCGCCGGTCGCGCGCCCCCCCTGGAAGGAATGGACGCGCGCGGCGCGCGCCGACTACGAGGAGTGGATCCGTCCCGGAGAGATGCCCGGAGAGCTCGATCTCGGGCAGGTGATGGTGTACCTGCGGCGGCGCCTTCCGCCCGAGGCGATCCTCGCGAACGGCGCGGGTAATTTTTCGGGCTGGGTCCACCGCTTCTTCCAGTACCGCGGCTTCGGCACCGAGCTCGCGCCGACGAGCGGGGCGATGGGCTACGGCGTGCCCGCTGCGGTCGCCGCGAAGCTGGTGCACCCCGGGCGCCCGGTGGTATGCGTCTCGGGCGACGGCGACTTCCTGATGAACAGCCAGGAGCTGGCGACCGCCGTGCAGTACGGCCTCGAGATCATTTTCCTGGTGGTGAACAACGGGATGTACGGCACGATCCGCATGCACCAGGAGCGCGAGCACCCGCTGCGCGTGATCGGAACGGAGCTCAGGAATCCGGACTTCGCCGCGCTCGCCCGCGCCTACGGGCTGCACGGCGAGAGCGTCGAGCGCACCGCCGATTTCGAGCCCGCGTTCGAGCGCGCATGGCGCTGCGGCCGCTCGGCGCTGCTCGAGCTCAAGGTGGATCCGGAGGCGATCACCCCCCGCACCACGCTCTCGGCGATCCGCGCCGCAGCGCTGAAAAGCAAAAAGCCCGAGCCGCCGGTGAACGCCGCCCGATGACGATGGAGACGAGAACACGAGGATTCGCGCATCCCCCGTCAGCGGGTCGTTCGCCACTTGCCGGCTCTCGGACAAATGATCGGACTGACGGGCCGTCGATCGCCGGCCATCTCCCATCCGCGCCCGGCAGAAGGGGAAAGGGGCGAGCGGGCGAGCGCCGCCGGGCATTCTCACGACGCTCCTCGGTCACGCCTCCGGATTGAACGAGAATGGTGCGCTATCTCGACGAAAACGACGTCCAGAAGCTGCTGACGATGCCGCTCGCGCTGCAAGCCGTCGAGCGGGCGATGCGCGACCTCGCGGCCGCGCGCGCGGTGGATATCCCGCGCGTGCGCACGCACATCCCCCACGGCACCCAGCACGTGCTGCAGGCCGCCGCCCCCGAGCTCGGCTTCATCGGCTTCAAGTACTACTACACGCGCCCCACCGGCAAGAGCTTCTACGTGCACCTCATCGACATCGAGAGCGCGCGGCTCGAGGCGATCATCGAGGCGGTATGGATGAGCATGGTGCGCACCGGCGCCGCGAGCGGGGTCGCCACCCAGGCGCTCGCGCGCGAGGACGCCCGCAGCCTCGGCCAGATCGGCGCCGGCTTCCAGGCGATCGGCCAGCTCGAGGCGGTATGCGCGGTGCGGCAAATCCGCGCGGCGAGGGTCTTCGCGCGCAACCGCGAGCGGCTCGCCGCCTTCTGCGAGCGGATGTCGCGGAACCTCGGGATCGAGGTGCGTCCCGCCGAAAGCGCCGAGGCAGCGGTCCGCGGCTCGGACATCGTCAACGTCATCACCCGCTCGGCCGAGCCGGTGCTGCGCGGCGAATGGCTCGCGCCCGGCCAGCACGTGAACGCCGCGGGCTCGAACGCGCTCTCGCGGCGCGAGCTGGACGAGGCCGCGGTGCGCAAGTGCGACATCGTCGCAGTGGACGGGCGCGGCACGGCGCGCAACGAATGCGGCGATCTCCTGCCTGCGGTGGAAAGGGGCTGGCTGCACTGGGAGAGGCTGCCCGAGATCGGGGAGATCCTCGCGGGCAAGGCGCCTGGGCGCGCCTCGCCCGCGCAGATCACGCTCTACGAATCCCACGGCATGGGCGTGCAAGACCTCTACGTCGCTGCGGCCGTGCTCGCCGTCGCGCGCGAGCGGGGCGTCGGCGCCGATCTGCCGATCGGCAGCTGACTATCGAGCCCCGGCGAGCGCAGAGGCGAGAGATAATCAAACGCAGTCCCCCCGGGGGGGCCCAGAGGGCTCGGAGAAAACCAGCCGGGGCGGGGGCCGAGAAGCTGTTCTTTCACTCGAGCCATCCGCTCGCCGAGGAATGCGCTGTTCCCGGCCATCGGTCTTCCTCCGTGACTCTGTGGCCGACGGGCTATTGAACGGAGGCGAGCGATGGCGGAGAACGGAAACCGGACGCGAGTGGTGATCCTGGCGGGCTCCTTCCGCATCAAGGGCGAGATCGAGCTGGTGGCGGGCGCGCGCCTGACCGATTACATGCTCGAATCGAAGGGCTTCTTCGTGGTGACCGGCGCCGAGGTGTGGGACCTCGAGGGCCGCAAGATCCTCGCCGCGCCCTTCCTCAACGTGAGCCGCGATCAAGTAGTGGTCATCGCGCCCGATTAGCGGGCTCCAGAACCACCGGCCCGGAGCGCACGTGGATCAAAACCGAGGCCCCACACCCCCGATCCAGGATCCGGGGTCAAGGCTTTCATCGCCTGTGGCGCAGTTGTCGGCGTGCCTCGGCGTTCGCCGGCGGCTCGACCATACGGCGATGAAGCGGCGATGTGACGAAACCGGATCCCGACTATCCGCGGCCTCGATCTCGTTTTCTTCGCCGCCTCGGCACCGCGGCGGTCAGTTTGCCAATTCGCGCATGATCGCGTAGAGCGCGTTCTGCGCCTCGAACCCGATCCCCGGCCGGTCGGGAAGCGCAATGAATCCGTCCTCCACCTTCGCGTCGTCTGCGAACCCCGCGAACGGGCCGAACACCCCGGGATACGCTTCGCAGCCGCCGAGCCCGAAGCCGCCGACGATCGCGAGCGTCATCTGGTTGCCGCCGTGGGGAAAGACCGAGCTGCGCTTCCACCCGCGGCGCTCGAGCATTTCCAGCGTGCGCGAGAACTGCACGATCCCGTAGGACTGCGGCACGTCCATCTGCAGGATGTCGCGGTCGGGCCGCAGCCCCCCGTAGCTCACGAGATTGGCCACGTCCTGCGTCGAGAACAGGTTCTCGCCGGTTGCGAGCGGCGCCTCGTAGCCGCGCGCGACATCGGCGAGCAATGCGTAGTCGAGGGGATCGCACGGCTCCTCGAACCAGCGCAGCTCGTAGGGTGCCAGCGCCTTCGCGTAGGCGAGCGCGCGCGCCCGGTCGAGGGCAGCGTTCGCGTCCACCGCCAAGCGATCGCTCGACTTCACCACCTGGAGCGCCGCCTCGATGCGCCTCGCGTCCTGGGGTATGGGCGCGCCGCCGACCTTGATCTTCATCGTGGTGTAGCCCTGGTCGAGCCTCGTGCGGATCTCCTCCTGCAGCCCGGCGAGACCCTTGCCCGGCTCGTACCAGCCGCCGCCGACGTAGCACGGCACGCGCTTCGGCGACTTTCCGCGGTTGTATCTTTCCGCGAGGACGCGGTGCAGCGGCTTGTCGGCGATCTTGGCGACCGCGTCCCAGCACGCGACCTCGATGGTGCCGATCGCGATCGAGCGCTCGCTGTGCCCGCCGGGCTTTTCGCGGCGCATCATGCACGCGAGGATCTTCTCCGGATCGAGGTTGTCGCCCCTCGCGTTCACCAGCGAGTCGGGGGGCGCGGCGAGAATACGCGGGATGAAGCGCGCGCGCATCTGCGCGCCGCAGGCGTAGCGGCCCGTGGAGTTGAACGCGAAGCCGACGACCGGCCGGCCCCCGCGCACGACGTCGGTCACCACCGCCACGACCGAAGTCGTCATCTCGCCGAAATCGAACGCCGCGTTGCGCAGCGGCGATTTCAGCGCGACGGCGGTCTCGCGGATATCAACGATCCTCACTCGACGCGGATTCCCGCCTGCCGGATGACCTTACCCCACCTCGCGACCTCTTCGCGGATTTGCTGCGCAAACTCCCGCGGCGGATTGACGACGATGTTGAACCCCATTTCCGCGATACGCTCCTTCACCTCGGGAAGCGCCATGACGCGCGCGGTCTCCGAGTGCCAGCGCTCGACGATCGCGCGCGGCGTGCCGGCGGGCAGCAGCATCCCGGTCATGGTGTCCGCCTCGTGCCCCGGGTAGCCCGCCTCGGCCATCGTCGGCACCTCCGGCAGCGCCGGCACGCGCTGCGCGCTCGTCATCGCGAGCGCGCGCAGCCGCCCCGCCTTGAAGTGCGGCGTCACGGGGGGAATCGCCTGGCAGCCGAAGGGCACCTGGTTGCCGAGCACCGCCGCGAGCGACGGCCCGCCGCCTGCGTAGGGGACCAGCACCAGATCGAGTTTCGCGTCGAGCCGCAGTAGGTGCGCCGAGAGATCGGGCGTGGTGCCGATGCCGGGCGTGGCCATGCTGAATTTCTTCGGGTCCCTGCGCACCTGCGCGACGAGATCGGCGATCGTCTTCACCGGCTGGCTCGGATGGGCGAAAAAGGCATGCGGCGCGGAGACGATCTTGGTGACCGGGGCGAAACTCTTGTGCGGATCGTAGGGAATCTTCGCGTAGAGGCTCGGGTTGGCGACGAAGCTCGAGCTCACCAGCAGCACCGTGTAGCCGTCGGGCGTCGAATTGGCGGCGATGCCCATGCCGATGTTGCCGCCGGCGCCACTGCGGTTGTCCACCACCACCTGCTGGCCCCACGCCTCGGTCAGCTTCTGCGCGAGAATGCGCGCGACGACGTCGGTGGGGCCGCCGGGCGGGAACGGCACGATCATGCGCACCGGACGCGCCGGGTAGCGCTCGGCCGCGGCGGCGCCCGCGGCGGCGCCCGCGGCGCCTAGGGCGAGGACGAGGACGCGCAGCAGGAGGGGAAGCACGGTCAGTTTTCGATGCGCAAATTGGCCTCGCGGATCACCCTGGCCCAGCGCACGGTCTCGGTCTTGATGAACTCGGCGAACTGCTCCGGGGTGCTGGTGAGCGGGTCGAATCCCGCGGCCGCGTAGCGCTCGCGGGTATCGGAGTGGGAGACGATCTTCACGAGCTCGGAATTGAGGCGCGCCACGATCTCGCGCGCGGTGCCGGCCGGGGCGAGGATGCCGTACCAGGTAGTGACCTCGTAGCCGGGGAAGCCCGCCTCGCGGGTAGTGGGCACCTCCGGCAGCGCCGGCAGCCGCTGCGCGGAGAGCACCGCGAGCGCGCGCACCTTGCGCGCCTGGATCTGGGGAATCGCGGGCGGCACGCCGATCACCACCATGTCCACGTGGCCGCCGATCATGCCGAGCATCGCCATGTTGGAGCCCTTGTATGGCACGTGCAGCATGTTGACCCCGGCCAGTGTCTTGAACATCTCGCTGCCCAGGTGGTTCGAGGTGCCGAGGCCGCCCGAGCCGAAGGTGAGCTTGCCGGGGTTCGCCCTGGCGAGCGCAGCGAGCTCCTTCAAGCTCTTCGCCGGCACCGACGGGTGCACCAGCAGCACGTTCGGAATCTGCGCCACCAGCGAAATCGGCGCGAAATCGCGCACCGGATCGTAATTGAGCTTGCGGTAGAGGTTGGGGCTGATGGCGAGCGAGGAGGCGCACAGCACGATCGTGTAGCCGTCGGGCGGCTGCTTCGCGGCGAATTCGGCGCCCACGTTGCCGCCCGCGCCGGGGCGGTTCTCCGGCACCACCGCCTGCCCGAGCGCATCGCCGAGCCTCTGCCCGAGCAGCCGCCCGAGGATGTCGGTCGGCCCGCCCGCGGGAAAGGGCAGCACGAAGCGCAGCGGTTTCGCAGGATAGCCCTGCGCGAACGCCGGCCCTGCGAGCACGGCGGCGAGTGCCGTGCCGGCGAGGATGCGCCTGCCGAGCTTGCTCATGATCTCCTTCCCCCGTCGTCCGCGGGCCATTCTACTCCCGGCGGGCGCGGGCAGCGCAACCCCCCGCCCTCACGCCGCGAGCCGCGCGCCGAGCGCAACCGGCGCCCCCGTTTCCATCGAGCGGCAGATCGCCTCCAGAGCCGCGACGACCTCGATCATCTGCGAAGGGGAAACCGGGTACGGCGCCCGACCCTCGACCGCGTCGGCGAACGCCTCGAGCTCCAGGCGCAGCGCGTCCTCGCGCGCAAAGCACAGCCTCCGGGGCGGCTCGCCGCAGCGGCGCAATACGAGCTCGTTCTCCCCTACCGCCTCGGCCGAGCCACGCTCCCCGAAGACATGCACCCGCCAGAAAAAAGGCGTGGTGCGCACGCTCGAGAGCAGCCCGCTCGCCCCGCATTCATGCTCGAGCAAGACCGCAACCGTGTCGAGCAGTTGCGGCGGGTCGCGGCGCGGGTAGTGGCGCGCGTAGACGCGACGCACCGCTCCGGCGAGGCGGACGAAGGCGTCGAGAACGTGGATGCCGGTGGCGGTCATCGAGCCGCCGGGAGACTCCTGCGGCGCGGCGCGCCAGGGCGAGAAATGGCGCCGCGCGACCTCGTTGCTGGAATTGCCCTCGAGGTGCAGGATTTCCCCGAGATCACCGCTTTCGACGACGCGCGCGAGCTCCCGCATCGAGGGCCAGAAGCGCTTGTCTTGGCCGACACCGAGCGCCACACCTGCGCGCCGACACGCCTCCACCGCACGCTCGGCGCCAGCGCGGTCGAGCGCGAGCGGTTTCTCGCAGAACACCGCCTTGCCGGCGGCCGCGGCCGCGACGACCTGCTCGACGTGAGCCGAGTGCGGGGTCGCGAGCACCACTGCCTGAACGCGCGGATCGGCGAGCACTTCCGCAAGATCGCACGAGAGGGCGAATCCGTGGCGCGCGGCAAATTCGCGCGCCGCCTCGGGATGCCGTACCGCGCCGCGCACGAAGCGCAGCCGGGCGCTGCGGCCCTGCACGGCCTCGACCAGTTTCCGGCCCCAGCGCCCGAGGCCGACGATCGCCGCGTCGATCATCGAGAATTGGCGGCTGAAATCTCCAGGGGGCCGGACATCCCGGACTTCGGACCGCGAACTTCGATCCACCCAGCCCGGCGAGGGCGCGCCCTACTGCGGCGGGATCCCCGCCTCCTTGATGATCTTGGCGTAGCGCGGAGTCTCGGTCTCGATGAAGCGCGCGAACTCCTCCGGCGTGCTGGTGAGCGGCTCGATGCCGACCTCGGTCAGCCGCTTGCGCAAGTCGGGCGCGTTCATCGCCTTCACGATCTCGGAGTTGAGCCGGGCGACCAGAGCCGCGGGCGTGCCGCCCGCCGTGAGCACGCCGTACCACAGCCGCACGATGTAGTGCTCGAGCCCGAGCTCCCGCGCGGAAGGCACGTCCGGCAGCACTGCGGAGCGCTCCGGCGAGAACACCATCAACGCGCGCACCTTGCCCGCCTTGACCTGGCCCTGGGCGGCCGGCACCGCCATGATCAGCATGTCCACCTCCCCGGCCACGAGCGCGGTCAGCGCGAGCCCCGAGCCCTTGAACGGGACGTGCACGATGTTGATTTTCTCGATGCTCTTGATCAGCTCGGGCGTGAGGTGGGTGGTCGTCGCCACACCCCCCGAGCCGTAGTTGAGCTTTCCCGGGTTGCGGCGCGCGAGCGCCACGAGCTCCTTCACCGATTTCGCGGGCACCGAGGGGTGTACCAGGAGCACGTTGCGGATCTCGGCGACGAGCGCGACCGGCGCGAGGTCCTTCTGCTGGTAGTTGAGCCGGGCGTAGAGGGAGGGCGCGGTCGCGATGACCGGCGAGCTCAGCACAATGGTATAGCCGTCGGGGGGCGACTTCGCGGCGAGCTCGAGCCCGATGTTGCCGCCCGCACCCGGGCGGTTGTCGGTGACGAACTGCTGGCCCGTCTGCTCGGAGAGCTTCTGCGCGAGCGTGCGCCCGAGGATGTCGGTCGGCCCGCCCGGAGGAAACGGCAGGATGAAGCGCACCGGCTTCACGGGGTAGGGCTGCGCCAGCGCCGCGCCCGCCGCCGCGGCACAGCTAAAAACGAGGGCGGAAAGGCGAGAGACGGAGCGAAACACCCGCCCCCTAGTTCCTGTCCGTCGGTCGTCGGTTCCGGTTCTCATGCGCTCTCTCCTCGTCTCTGGGGTTTGTCTCGTTTCTCGCCTCGGCGGCTCAGTCGGCGCGAATATTGGCCGCCTGCGCCACCTTGGTGTACTTCGCGAGCTCGGAGCGGAAGAACGCCGCAGTGTCCTCGGGGCTGCTCGCGACGATGTCGGCCCCGAGCGAGGCGAGGCGCTCCCTCACCTCCGGCACAGCGAGCGCTTTCAGCATCTCCTGGTTGAGCCGCATCACGATCTCGCGCGGGGTCTTGGCGGGCGCGACCGCCCCGTACCACGTGCTCATCGCGTAGCCCGGCACGCTCTCCGCGATGGTCGGCACCTCGGGCAGGACCGCGGCGCGCCTCGCCTGGGTCACCGCGACCGCTCGCACCCGACCCGCGCGGATGTGGGGGATGATCGGCGGCATGGTGCTGAAGCTCGTCATCACGTGCCCGGCGACGAGGTCGATGGCGATCGGCCCGCCGCCTTTGTATGGCACCGGCAGCAGATGGGTCCCGGTCATCATCTTGAACATCTCGCCTGCGAAGTGCTCGGGACTGCCCACGCCCGAGGTGGCGTAGGTCAGCTCGCCCGGCTTCGCCCGTGCCAGCGCGACGACCTCTTTTACCGTTTTCGCGGGAAGCGAGGGGTGCGCCGCGAGCACGTTCGACACCTCCGAGACCACCGTGATCGGCGTGAGATCGCGCTCGATGTCGTAGCCCAGATTGCGGTACACCGGCTTGCTCATGATGTGAGCGACCGACATGAACAAGATCGTGTAGCCGTCGGGAGGGGATTCGGCGGCGAGCTTCGCCGCGAGGTTGGCGTTCGCCCCGGGGCGGTTCTCGACGATGAACTGCTGCTTCATGTATTCCGTGAGCTTGGCGGCGACCGCCCGCGCCATGATGTCGGTGCCTCCGCCCGGCGCGAATCCGACCAGGATGCGCACCGGTTTCGCGGGGTAGTGCTGCGCGCCGGCCGGCGCCGCCGCGGCGAGCGCCGCCGCACCCAGCAACGCACAGACGCAGTGAAGAACGGACAGCGAACGATTCATGGCCCTCCCCCCGCAAGCCGCTAGCTTGCCATATCCGGGGCCGCCGCAAAATACGCCGCGGCGCCCCGCGCCCCCGGGGCTTCAGCGTTCGCCGAGCAGCTTCTTCGCGGTACGGGCGCGGATCCAGGCGCGCTCCTCGGCGGTGAGCCGGGGAATCGCCTCGATCGAGCCGAGGGGATCGTCCGGCCCCATGTCGAAGGGGTGATCGGTGCCGATCACCACCCGCTGCGCCCCCACCTTGTCGATCAGGTAGCGCGCTGCCTGCGCGTCGTGCGTGAGCGCGTCGAAGTAGAAGCGCCGGAACAGCCGCGCCGGCGGGCTCGGGTCGTTGACCTTGGGCTCCGCGCGCACGCGGTGCCCGTGCACGAAGCGCCCGATCTGATACGGCATGAAGCCGCCGCCGTGGGCAAGCAGGATCCGCAGCTTCTTGAGCTCGTCCAGCGCGCCACTGAACATCAGGTGCGCGACCATCATCGTGGTGTCGAGCGGGAAGCCGATGAAGTTGCGCAGGTAATAGTCGTCCATGCCGCCGCTCGCCAGGCACTGGTAGGGGTGCGCGAACACGAACAGCCCCCGCTCCTCGATCGCCTTCAGCACCTTGCGGAACCTCGCGTCCGAGAGCGGCACGCCCTCGATCGAGGTGCCGAGCTCCACCGCCCGGAAGCCATGCTCCCGCACCGCGCGCTCGAGCTCGGCGAGCGCCGCGTCCGGGTCCTGCATCGGCAGATGAGCCATGCCGCGCAGCCGCGACGGATATTGCGCCACCATCTGCGCGATACCGTCGTTCGCGAGCCGCGCCGCCTCCGCCCCGTGCTCGGGCTTGAGCCAGTAGAAGTAGATCGGCGGCCCGACCGAGATCGCCGCGACGTCGAGCCCTACGCGGTCCATCCACGCGACCTTGGCGGCAGCGTCGTAGAACTCGGGCTTGAGCGGCGTCATGCGCCCGTGACTGTCGAAGTAGCGCCGGCCGTCGCGCTCCTCGATGCGGGTGCCGAAGCGCTCCGGGTGCTGTTCGATCGCCCGCACCACGGTCATCGGAATGACGTGGTTGTGCAGATCGTAGGCCGGAGCCTCGTTCGTGATCGAACCCCTCTTGCGAGCCCTGCCCTTCTTTCGGACTGCCATGCCTCTCCTTTCAAACGGGGTGATGGGAAGACGCGATGACGGAACCCCCGCCGTCAGCGCATCACCCGGCGGCGATTCCCGCCGCCCGGATCACTTTCGCCCGCTCGGCTGTCTGCGCGCCCACGATCGCGTCGAGCTCGCCGGGAGAATTGCCGGCAGGCTCGGCGCCTTCGCAGTCGAGCGCCTTCTCCACCTCGAGCGATTGCAAGATCTTCACCAGCGCCGCGTCGAGCCGCGCGCCGACCGCCGCGGGCGTGCCCGCCGGCGCAAGCATCCCGTTCCACGGGCCGTGAGCGAAGCCCGGCACGCCCGCCTGCGCGAGGGCGGGGATCCCGGGCGCCGCTGGCGAGCGCGGCCAGCTTCTGCACCGCCTTCACCGAGACCGCAGGATGCACCACCGGCATGTCCCTCGCGCGGATCACGCCTGAAGCAGCGGCCGCAGCCGCGTCGCATCCCGCACTCGCTCGATGTTCCACACCGTCTCGATCAGCAGCGCGGCGCGGCGCGCTCCGAGCACCGGGGCGATCAGCTCGTGCGCCTTCGCCGCGACCTCCTCGCGCGACATCGGGTTCGCCGCCGAGCCGCGCACTGCGCGCGTGTGGTGGCGCAGCCTGCGCCCATCGCGCGTCGCCACCTCGACCACGGCCTGCGCGCCCGAGGCGCTGGCGAGCGCACGGCTGCCTACGAGCTCGACGCGCGCCCTCAACCGCCGCACCCGGGGGTCCGAGACGCGCGCCTCGTCGTGCGCCGAGGCGAAGGTGATCTCGCCGTCCACGAGCATCAGCGCCACCAAGTGCTGGAGATTGATGCTCGCCATCGTGCGGCGGTTCACCGTGCGGGCGCCCTGCTCGTCGATCGTCACCCGCACGCGCTCGACGTCCCGGTCCCGCACGCCGTGCTCCGCGATGAGCGCCGCGAGCGCGTCGAGCGGAGCCTGCACCGGATAGCCGGCCTCCCAGCGCTTGATCGCGGTGTTCAGGATGTCGTAGCGGCGCCCCAGCCCCTCGACGAGCCGGTACGGCTCGGCGAAGCGCGCGTAGGCATGGAAGAACCCGCGCTCGCCGGAGAACACGTCCTGCACGCCCGTGAAGCCTGAAGCGACCATGGTCGCGGCAGTGACGCCGTTGCGCGCCGGCATGCCGCCGAAGTCGAACGCCTTCTCGATGTGCTCGGTGTCGCGCGCCCAGCACGAAAGGCCCGAAGCCTGCTGCGCGGCGTACGAAAGCAACCAGCGCGCCTGCTCCGCGTTCACGGCCGCGAGCGCGCCCGCCGCGGCGGCCGATCCGAAGGTGCCGCCGATGCTGTGGGTCGAGTGCCCCGCGCTGCGCAGCCGCTCCACGCCGAGCGCAGCCGAGACGCGCGCGCACACGTCATAGCCGAGCACGACGGCGCGCAGCAGCGCCTCGCCGCCGCGGTGATGGCGCTCCGCCATCGCGAGCGCCGCCGGCACCACGCTGCAGCCGGGGTGCACCAGCGCGCCGTAATAGGCGTCGTCGGTCTCGTCGGCGTGAGCGAGCATCCCGTTCGCGAGCGCGGCATTCACCGCGGAGGTCACGAGGCGAGTGCCCGCGACGCACGCCTCGCGCGCGCCACCCTGCGCGCGCGCGTAGGCGATCGCGCGCCGCCCGGGCAGCAGCCGCGAGCCGGAGAGCATCGCAGCGAGCGTGTCGAGAAGGTGGAGCTTCGCGCGCTCGGTGACCTGCGCCGGCAGCGGCCGGAACGCGGCCCGCGCGATATAGGCCGCGAGCCGGCGCATCAGCGGCGAGATGGTCGCGCCCGTCACTTCGTCACCGCGTCACTGGGCAGTTATGCCAGCCGCACGGATGATCTCGGCGTAGAGCGCGGTCTCCTCGCGCACGATGCGCGCGAGCGCCTGCGGGCCGCCGGCGACGGCCTGCGCCCCGCGCTTCGCCAGGTACTCCCGGATCTCGCCGTTTTCGCAGACCCGCGCGAAGTCCCGATGCAGCCTGGCGATCACCTCGGATGGCGTGCCGGCGCGGGCGAAGATCCCCATCCAGCCGTCGAAGTCGAACTGCGGGAAGGTCGCGGCGACCGACGGCACCCTGGGCAGCGCAGGCGAGCCTCTCGCGCTGGAGACCGCGATCGGGCGCAGCTTCCCCGACCAGATGTGGGGCAGCACGCCGACGATGTTGGCGAACATCACCTCGACCCGGCCGGAAACGAGATCGACGAACGCCGGCGCCGCGCCCTTGTACGGCACATGGTTCATCCTGATGCCCGCCAGCGCCTGGAGGGATTCCATCGCGAGGTGCTGAAGGTTGCCGATGCCGGCCGAAGCGTAGTTGAGCCCGCCCGGGTTAGCCCTCGCGAGCCGCACCAGATCCGGCACCGATTTCACCGGCAGCGAGGGGTGCACGACGAGCACCATCGGGGCGGCGACGATCTGCGTGACAGGAGCGAGATCGCGCTGGGGATCGTAGGGCAGATCGCGCCGCAGCCCGGGGTTCACCGTGATCGGCCCGGCGTTGCCGATGAGCAGCGTGTAGCCGTCGGGAGCGCTCCTCGCCACGACCTCGGCGCCGAGGCTGCCGCCCGCCCCGCCGCGGTTCTCCACCACCAGCGCCTGGCCCCACATCTCGGTCAGGCGCTGACCGAAGATGCGCGCGACCTCGTCGAGCGGCCCGCCGGCGGGATACGGCACCACCAAGCGCACAGGCCGCGCCGGGAAGGATTGGGCGGCCGCAAAGCACGATGCGCTGACGAGCGCAAGCGCCAGTACCGAGCGCATCGCGCGCGCGGCCAGCAACGAGAGAGGGCGAAAGATCGAGCGGTCAACCGTCATTCGAGGTGGGCCAACGGCCCGTTCTTGCGCTCGTTATTTCGACATTTTTCCCGATCCCCTCGCGATCACTTGATCGCGAGAGGATTGACCGGCGAGCCGACCGCGCCGGTGATCGGCAGCGCGGGCGCGACGAACAGGAACTCGTAGCGCCCATCCTCGGCGCAGTCCCGGGCGAGGTCCGCGAGGTGGAAGATCTCCCCGACGGTCAGCCCCATGATCGGGATCGCGATCCAGTGCCAGGGCTGGTTGGTGTCCTCGGTCTCGTTCGGCCGCACCTCCACGCCCCAGGTGTCGGTGGCGATGGCGGCGATCTCGCGGCGGTGGATCCACTCCAGGGTCTCGAACGCGAGACCCGGCGCATCCCCTCCGGAATAGCCGTCCCAGCTCCTGCGCGCGAGGCAGCGCTCGATGTGGCCGGTGCGAACGAGCAAATAGTCGCCGCGCCGCACCCGCACGCCCTGCTTCTCCTCGGTGTAGTCGAGGATCTCGTTGGTGATCGCGCAGCCGTCGGGCAGCCACTTCCTGCCCAGCGCGCGCGCAACATCGAGCAGCACGCCGCGCCCCACCATCTTCTCGCGCGTCTTCTCGATGCCCGCCTTCTGCGCGCCGCCGGAGGTGACGTTGCGGCAGTCGTAGCCGTTCCACATGTGGTCGTAATACAGGATGTGGCCGAGCCCGTCCCACTGCGTGCCGCACTGCAGCGGCATGATGACGAGGTCGTCGGTGCCGCGGATCTTGCGGTGGTCGAGCACCCCCGAATAGGCGTCGGTGCCGGTGCGCAGCATCAGGTGCACCGGGTTGAAGCGGCCGAGCGCGGGATACTTGGTCTTGCCGCCCTGCGGCCCGTGCTGGTCGTAGTTGAGCGCGAGCGAGATGACTTTTCCCTTCCTTACCAGCCGCGCGGCAGCGACGATGTCCTGGGGACCGGTGAAATTGAGCGTGCCGATCTCGTCCTCGGCCCCCCAGCGCCCCCAGTTCTTGTAGCGGCGCGCGGCGCGGTGGATGTCCTTGCGGGTGAGTCTCCGATACTTCTTGTCGCGGGTATCCCTGAGCTTGGGCTTGACTGCCATGCGATGCTTCCTCTTTTTGCGGTGTGAAAAAGTCCGAAATCCGGGGAATTCAATCAACGCGCGCGCCCGAGTCCCTCACCACCTGGCCCCACTTCGCGATCTCGCGCTTGAGGTACTCGCCGAACTGCTCGGGCGTATTGGGAGTGAATTCGAAGCCCAGGGTCGCGAGGCGCTCCTTGACCGCCGGCACCTGGAGCGCCGCCGCGATCTCGGCATTGAGCTTCGCCACCACCGCGCGCGGCGTGCCGCGCGGCGCGAAGAACGCGATCCAGGTGTAGTCCTCGTAGCCGGGGAAGCCCGATTCCGCAACGGTCGCCACCTCGGGCAGCGCGGGCGTGCGGGCGAGGCTCGTCACCGCGATGCCCTTGAGCCGGCCGGCGCGGATCAGCGGCGCCGGGGCGGTCACGGCGGCCGAGCCGAGCGCGACCTCGTTCGCCACCACCGCGTTGGCCGCGAGTCCCGCGCCGTTGTACGGGATGTGCGTGACATCGAGCTTCGCCATCGTCTTGAGCAGCCGCTCGACCGTGAGGTGCGGCGTCGTGCCCATTCCCGCCGAGGCGTATGAGAGCTTCTTCGTCCTGCCGAGCTTGATCAGCTCCTGGAGCGTGCCCGCGGGCAACGACGGGTGCGCGAAGATGAGATTCGGGATCACGCCGCCGTTGATGATCGGCGCGAAGTCCTTCGGGTCGTAGCCCGGGTTGCGGAACAGCGTCACGTTCACCGCAAACGCGCTGCTGTTCACCAGGATCGTGTAGCCGTCGGCACTGGCGCGCGCGACCAGCGCCGTGCCGATGTTGCCCCCCGCCCCGGGGCGATTGTCCACCACCACCGTCCAGCCGAGGGACTCGGTGAGCCGCTGCCCCACCACGCGCGCCATCACGTCGGTCGGCCCCCCCGGCGCGTGCGGCACCAGAAAGCGCAGCGGCCGGCTCGGATAGGATTGCGCTGTGGCGAGGCCCGAGGCGAGCGCGAGCCACGCCGCCGCAGCGAGGGCCCGGGTCCAGGTTTGCTGTCTCATGCGTTGCTCCTTTGCGTCCGTCATTCGGCGAGCGGCAGGATGACCGGTCTGCCGCTTGCTGCAGAGTGTTCGATCGCGAGCGTCGCCTCCAGCGTCGCGCGCGCCTCCCGCGGGGTGGCGAGCGCGCACGGCTTGCCGAGCGCGAGATGGTCGAGCCAGGCGCGCGTCTCGTTGGCGATCGGCCCCCAGAATTCGCCGAGCGCCCAGTCGCCCGGAGTCCCGCTCTGCAGGAACACCATGTTCACCTCGTGGCCCGGGAGATACACGTGCGGGACGCCGCGCTCGGTGTACATCAGCTGGTCGGTATGGTCGTCGTCGAGGATCATCACGCCCTCGGTGCCGAGCACCTCGACCCGCGCGGCGTGGCCGAGCGCGGGATACTTTTCCGGAAGGGCGTAGGACACCCCGAGGCTCGCCACCGTGCCGTCGGCGTAGGTGAGGACCGCCCAACTGACGTCGTCCACGTCGAAGCCTTGCTCCTTCAGCACGCCCTTCTGGCCGCGCGCGTAGACTTCCGCGAGCGGCACCCCGTCGAGCAGCCAGCCGACGAGGTCCACGTAATAGGTGAGCGCGTCCACCACCGGGGTGGCGTGCGGGTGGCGCCGCAGCACCGCGAGGCCCTGCGAGCGCGAATTGTAGAGGCGCGCCGCCGCGCCGACGAGCCTGCCGAGCCGGCCCTGCGCGATCTGCTCCTTGGCGATCAAGTAGCGCTCCTTGTAGCGGCGGCTATAGCCCACGCGCACGTCCGCCCCCTTGCGCTCGATCGCGCGCAGCACGCGGTCGGCGTCGGCGAGCGTCAGCGCGAGGGGCTTCTCCACCAGCACCGGCTTGCCGAGCTCGAGCGCCGCGAGCAGCGGCGCGACGTGCTCGGACTCGCTGGTGGAGACGATCACGGCGTTCACCTCGGGGCGCGCGATGACCGCCTCGTTGTCGTCGGAATGGAACTGCGCGCCGACCTCGTCGGCGAGCGCGCGGGCGCGCGCGGCCTCGCGATCGGAGACCGCGAGAAAGCGCACCGCCGGGTGCCCGGCAGCGAGCCGCGCGCGCAGCCGCCCGATGCGGCCCGAACCAACGACCGCGAGCCCGATATCCCTGCGTTCGATGGCGCCCCCCGTCACTCGACGCGGATGCCCGCCTCTTGGATGAGCTTGGCGTACTTCTTGATTTCGGAACGGATCAGCGCGTCGAGCTCCTCGGGCGGAGCGCCGATCGGCTCGATCCCGTTCTTGATCAAGAAGCCGCGGTAATCCGGCTGATTGAGCACGCGCACGACCTCGCCGTTGAGCCGCGTGACGATGTCGCGCGGCGTGCCTGCCGGCGCGAGCAGCGCGTACCACACGCCCGAGTCGTACCCCGGCACGCCGGACTCCGCGATCGTGGGCAGCTCGGGCAGCGAGGCGGGCCGCTTTGCGGTGCTGACGGCGAGCGCCCGGATGCGCCCGCTCTGGATGTGCGGCCAAGAGGCGAGCTGGGTGGCGAACAGCACCTGCACGTTGCCCGCGAGAAGGTCCATCAGCGCCGGCCCGCCGCCCTTGTACGGCACGTGCAGCATGCGGATTGCGGCCATGCGGGTGAAAAGCTCGGCCGCGAGGTGCCCCCCGCTGCCGCTGCCGGAGGATGAATAGGCGATTTCGCCCGGCCGCGCCTTGGCGAGCGCGATGAGCTCCTTCACCGATTTGACCGGCAGCGAAGGATGCACCACCAGGATGTAGATGCCCGAGCCGAACAGGGTGATCGGCGCGAAATCGCGCACGGGATCGTAGGGAATCTTCCGGTAGAGGCCCGGATTGATCGCGAGCTGGGCCGAAAGCGCGAACACGAGGGTGTAGCCATCCGGGGCCGAGCGCGCCACCAGCTCCATGCCGATGTTGCCGTTCGCGCCGCCGCGGTTGTCCACGAACACCTGCTGGCCCAGGCCTTCCGACATCTTCTGCGCGAGCGGCCGGGCGATCGTGTCCGAGCCGCCGCCCGGCGGATACGGCACGACCAGCCGCACGGGCTTGGCGGGATAGGCTTGCGCCTGGAGCGCAGGTGCCGCAGCGCCTGCGGCGAGCGGCACGAGCACCGCCGCCGCGAATCGCAAGACGTTATCGTGAACCCGCACGGAAGCCTCCTCCGGATGATCCGGCGTTGGATGCGCCGCCCTCTCTGTGTATCATAGGGTCACGGGTTCTCGCAACCGGTTATCCCGCGACCAACTCGCATGCAGGGAGGTCCCATGAAACAGCCTCTTTCCCGTTTGCTGCGCACCCCCGTCCTCCGCAAGCTCGCACCCGGCGCCCTCGCGCTGGCGGCCGGTTATGCGCTCGCCCAGCAGATGATCGGGCCGCCCACCACCCCGCCGAGCCCCGAAGCGGTCAAGGGGCAGAAGGCCAAAGGCGGCTACGTTCCCGAGCGCATGAAGAACCCGCACGTGATGCCGCATCCGCCGCGGATGACGGTGACGCCACCCTCGGAGATCCCGCTCGACCGGATCAAGGTCCCCCCGGGCTTCAAGGTCGAGCTGTGGGCGCACGGCATGCCCGGAGTGCGCATGATGACGCGCGGAACCAAGGGCACGATCTGGGCAGGCACGCGCATCATCGGGCGCGTCTACGAGATCAAGGACCGCGGCACCCACCGCGAGCACCGCATTCTCGCCGAGAAGCTCACGCAGCCGAACGGAGTGGCGTTCCTCGGGGGCAACCTCTACGTGATCGCGATCAACCGCGTGTTCCGCTACGACGGCATCGAGGACAACCCCGACGTGAAGCCGGTGGAGCTGACCGCGCAATTCAAGCTCCCGCCCGAGGCGCACCACAACTGGAAGTTCATCGCGTTCGGTCCCGACAACCGGCTCTACGTCCAGGTCGGCGCGCCGTGCAACGTCTGCGAGGTGAGCGAGGAGTACGCGCAGATCCGCAGCTATAGCGCCGACGGCTCGAACATGGAGGTCGTGGCGCGCGGGGTGCGCAATACGGTGGGCTTCGACTTCCACCCCCGGACCGGCGAGCTGTGGTTCACCGACAACGGGCGCGACTGGATGGGCGAGAACGCGCCGGAGGACGAACTGAACCGCGTCTCGAAGAGCGGACAGTTCTTCGGCTTTCCATGGTGTCACGCCCAAGGCATTCCCGACCCGGACGTGAAGAAGAAGGACCCCTGCAAGGGCGTGACTCGCCCGGTCGCGCTGCTCGGCCCGCACGCCGCAGCGCTCGGCATGCGCTTCTACACCGGCAAGATGTTCCCCAAAGAATACCAGGACTCGATCTTCATCGCGCGCCGCGGCTCGTGGAACCGAGCCGCGCTCTTCGGCTTCGACGTCGTCAACGTGCGGGTAACCCCCGACGGCAGGAACGCGAAGGTGATCCCGTTCATGACCGGCTTCATGGACGCCAGGGAGAACAAGTTCTGGGGCCGTCCGGTGGACGTGCTGCAGTTGCCCGACGGCTCGTTGCTCGTCTCCGACGAGCAGGTGGGAGCCATCTACCGGGTCACGTATTCGAAATAGATGGCAGGTCCCGACGCGACTGGGCGAGCGGGATGCGCCCGGCGCGCTGCCGCTGTTCTGCTCTGCGCCGCCTCCCTCTGCGGTGTTGCGGCCGCGCGCGCCGAGCGCGATACGCCGCGCACCGCCGCGCGGCTCGCCGCCTGCGAAGCCTGTCACGGCACCGCCGGGCGCCCGCCGCTCGCCGGCACCCCTTCGCTCTCCGGCCAGCAGCGCGAGTTCCTCGCGCTGCAGATGTTCCTGTTTCGCGAGGGGTTGCGTGAAGCCGCGCAGATGGCGAAAACGATGGACGGACTCACCGACAACGATCTGCTCGAAATCGCCTCGTATTTCGCGAGGCAGCCCCCTCCGCGGGCGGACGGGAAAAAGGACCCCGGGCTCTACGCGCGCGGCGCGGCGCTGTCCAGAGCGATGGGCTGCGGCGGCTGCCACGGGGAGGATTTCCGCGGCCAGCAGCACGTGCCGCGGCTCGCGAATCAGCGCGAGGACTATCTCGCGGCCGCGATGAAAGCGTACCGGGACAATCGGCGCACCGGCATCGACACCACCATGAACGGCATCCTGTACCGGGTGCCGGACGCCGACCTCGAGGCGCTGGCGCATTTTCTCGCCCATCGGTGACAGCGCGGCAAGGCCAGCCGGACGCGCGGAACCTACTTCGCTGCCTGCAAATCGGCCGCCCTCGCCCTGAGCGAGGGATCGGCCCTGAGCACATGCTTGGCGACCTTGTGCGTCGGCGTGTGCGGCAGCTCGTCCACGAGGAGCACATAGCGCGGCACCTTGGCCGGCGCGAGCCGCTCGCGGCACCACCGGGCGATCTCCTCCGCCGCTAGGGGGCAACCCGGCTTGGGCACCACGACGGCCAGGATCTCGTCCTCGCCGAGCTCGGAGGGCACGGGGATCGCCGCCGCTTCGTGCACCGCGGGGTGCGCGCCGATCACGCGGTCGAGCTCGGCCCCCGAGATGTTCTCGCCCCGGCGGCGGATGATGTCTTTCTTGCGCGCGACGAAATAGTAGTAACCGTCGGCATCGCGCCGGACGAGGTCGCCGGTCAGGAACCACCCGTCGCGAAACGCGGCCCGCGTCTGCTCCGGGTCGCGCCAGTAGCCCTGCATCACGATCGGATGCTTGACCCAGAGCTCCCCTACTTCGCCGGTGCCGACCTCATCGCCGTTCTCGTCCACGACCTTGCACTCGGCCCACGGGCGCGCGGGATCGGGGTGGCGGCCGACCGGCCCCATGCTGCCCGGCTTCTGCGGTCCTTCGAACGGATTGCAGGTGACGCCCGGGATCTCGGTCATGCCGAAGCCGCCGATGAGATGCGGGATGCCGAATTCCTCGCGGAAGACCTGCGCGGCGCTCTCGCGGACCCCGTACACCTTCCGGATGCGGTGATCGGGCCGGAACTCGCTGCGCGGCCGGTTCTTCAGGATCGTGCCGATCGCCTCGATGATGTTGACCTCGGTCGCTCCGGTCTGCACCGCGGTCGCCCAGAAGGTCGAGGCGGAGAATCTCGGCACGACCGCCATCGAGCAGCCGGCGGCGAGCGTGCCCGCGACCGAGTAGAACAGGGCATTCACGTGAAACAGCGGCAGCACGATCAGCAGCCGCTCGTCGGGCTGCAGGTACATGCGCTGCACGAACGCCTCGCCGCAGGTGACGAAATTCGCCTGGCTGTGCATCACCCCTTTGGGGAAGCCGGTGGTGCCCGAGGTATAGACGATGAGGCAGGTGTCGCCGGGGCGGCCCGCGCGCGGGGGCGCGCACGGCGGCGCCCGCTCGATCCACTCGCGCAGAAGCGGCGCTTCGCCGCCGTTGCCGTCGAGCAGCACGAACCAGGGCGGCCGCGCGAGCCCCTCGCACGCGCTGCGCGCCGTGCCGAGCGCCGCCTGCGAGGCGGCGACGCCGCACACCTCGGCATGATGCAGCACGTAGCGCGCCTCTTCCACTCCGAATTCGGGATTGACCGGCACCAGGATGGCGCCCAGGCGCGCGGCGGCGAAGAGCAGCAGCAGGTGCCCCTCGTGGTTGCGCGCCATCACCGCGACGCGGTCGCCGCGCCCGAGGCCGCGCTCGGCGAGCGCGCACGCGGTTCTCGCCGCCGCCTCGTCGAACTCGCGCCACGACCAGGTTCTGCCTTCGAACAGCAGGAACGGGCGCTCGGGGTCGCGCGCCATGCGGCTCGCGAACGCGCCCGCGAGCGTGCCGTCGTGCTGCGGATAGAGCCGCAGGACCTCGAGCGGCTTCTTCATCGGGTCAAGAACTTTCGGCCACGGACGCCCCGGAGAACACGGAGCCCCGGAACGACATGCGAGACGCGGGATACGAGATAAAACCGCGATCTTCTATCGCGTCCCGGCTACCTCGCATTTCGATCCGTGCGTCCCGTATCGCGTATCCCGGATCACGGATTCGGTTTCTCTGCGAACTCCGTGTTCTCCGAGGCTGAAGATTCTTCAGCGGCGCCTGTGGCGCGCCTCGGCGTCCAGTTCCTGGTAGACCTCGCGCATCAGGCGCAGCGCGTCCACCGCCTTGGGGTAGCCGCAGTAAATCGCGCAGTGCAGCAGCGCCTCCGCGATCTCCTTGCGGGTGAGACCGTTCCTCAACGCGGCGCGAATGTGGAGCTTCAGCTCGTGGCGCAAATTCATCGCGGTGAGCGCGGCGAGGTTGAGGAAGCTCCTCACCTTGCGCGGCAGCCCGGGGCGCGACCATACCAGTCCCCACGCGCTCTTGGTGGCGAGCTCTTCGAACGGCCAGGTGTACTGGTCGGCGGCCGCGAGCCGGCTCTCGACATAGTCGGCGCCGAGCAGTTCCTTGCGGATTTTCAGTCCCTTGCGAAACAGCGGATCCTTGGTGAAGGCGGGGCGCATCGAATTTCCTTTTCAATCGGACTGCAAGCCTCTCAATGGTACTACACGGCTCCGCGACCTCATGCCCGTATCGCATTGTGAACGGAAATCCGAAAATAAAGCTCCGGACCGCGGCTCTTGCCGCGCCCCGCGCCTCTCGTTCATCATTCGCCATTCGCCGCTCATCATTCCGTTCATCGCCGAGATGTTCGCGCCGCCCCAGACGATCACCGCGGAAGTCTTCGCGGAGCTCCCTGAAAAATTCCGCAAGCGCGGAGTGCCTCTCGAGCGCATGGCGCGCAGCATTCCGCGCGCCGGCTGCTTTCTCGAGGGGCCGGCCTTCGACCGCGAAGGCTACCTCTACTGCGTGGACATTCCCTTCGGGCGGATCTTCCGGATCTCGCCCGGCGGACAATGGGAGCTCGTGGTGGAGTACGACGGCGAGCCGAACGGGCTCAAGATCCACCGCGACGGGCGCATCTTCGTCGCCGATTTCAAGAACGGGCTGATGCTGCTCGATGCGCGGCGCGGGCGGATCGAGCCGCTGATCTCCCGCTACAACGCCGAGCGCTTCAGGGGATTGAACGACCTCTTCTTCGCCTCCAACGGCGACCTCTATTTCACCGACCAGGGCCAGACCGGGCTGCAGGACCCTAGCGGGCGGGTCTACCGCCTGCGCGCGAGCGGCGAGCTCGCCGTGCTCGCCGCCAATCTCCCGAGCCCGAACGGCCTCGCGCTCAACCGCGCCGAGAACGCGCTCTACGTCGCGGTTACCCGGGCGAACGCCGTGTGGCGGCTGCCGCTCGCCGCCGACGGCACCGTCTCGCGCATGGGCGTCTTCATCCAGCTCTCGGGCGGGCGCGGGCCGGACGGGATCGCGCCCGACGAGGCCGACGGGCTCGCAGTCGCGCACCCGGACATGGGCGCGGTGTGGATCTTCAACCACCGCGGCGAGCCGCTGCTGCGCATCCAGTCGCCGAAGAGCGAGGTCGTGACCAACGTCGCCTACGGCGGTCCCGACCGCAGGACCCTCTACATCGTGGATTCGGAAGCGGGCTCGATCCTCACCGCGCGCGTGCCGGTCCCGGGAAGGCCCCTCTACTCCCACCTGTAGCGGCGGCTGCCGTCACTTCCTGCGCCAGATCAGCAGGCAGTCGCGGTTGCGCCACGAGCCCAGGCAGAAGCGGCGCCGGTTGCTCGCGGTGTCGAGCCAGGCGCGCTCGATCGCGAGGTTGGCGCCGTCCTCGCGCGGGGCTTCGAGCCGGCGCACGCTCCGGCCGACGCGGCGGATGTCGCGCCGCCAGTAGGGATCGAAGAAGTAGAGCCGCTTCGCGTCGGCGCGCAGCGCCAGCACGTAGTGCCAGTCGCCGTGATCGTAAGTGATGTTGAGCAGCGCCACGCCTCCGTCGTTCAGGCACTCGACGATGCGGTTGCCGCGCCCGAGGTGCACTTCGCGCCCCGCCAGGAACTCGGTGCGCACCCCGAACCGGTCGGTGGAGAACTGCTCCAGCCAGTGCGCGAGCAGCCGCACGCTCTCGTCGGAGCTGCCGCGAGCGAAGGTGCCACGGCGCCCTGCCGCGTCGAGCGTATAGAGGTAGATCCGCTGCACCACTTCGGGCGGGATCTCTTCGCGCTCGAAAAGATAGGCGATCGCGTTGCCGATGGTGGTCGGCACGCAGTCGTACTCCGAGAACTGATAGCGCAGCGGCGCGCGCCTCTTGACCGGAGCCATTTCGAATCCGCGGTTCCCGGCCGCCGCTATAGCGCCACCAGGTCCATGAACTCGTTGACCGGCATCGCCTCCAGGCGCGCGCGCTCGAGGCACGCCTCGAGGATCGCTGCGCGGCGCTTGCCCGCGAACACGCGGCAGAGAGCGCGCTCGAACTTCTCCATCAGCGCCGGAGCCGCCTCCTTGCGCCGCCGGCGGTGGCCGAGGGGATAGAGCACCTCGCACCACGGCAGGCTCGTGCCGTTGCGGAACGTGACCCGGATCCCGTTCGCATTGGCGCGCCGCGCCGGATCGTGATAGGCCCGTTCGTAGGGCGCGTATTCGACGAGCTTCATCTTCGCGCGCAGGGCGTCGATGCGCGGGTCCGCCGCGATGCGATCCTCGTAGTGCTCCGCGGTGAGCGTCCCGTAGATCATGCCGACCGCGATCATGTACTGCATGCAGTGGTCGCGGTCCGCGGGGTTGTGAAGCGGCCCCGTCTTGTCGAGGATCACCATGGTCGAATGATGGCAGCGCACGTCCACGCGGGCGATGTCCTGCAGCCGGTCCTTCACCAGTGGGTGCAGCCGGATCGCCGCCTCCACCGCGCTCTGGCCATGGAACGCCGTGGGGTACGGGATCTTGAACAGCACGTTCTCCATGACGTAGGTGCCGAATGGGCGCTGAAAGCGCAGCGGCCGCCCCCCGAACAGCACGTCGTAGAAGCCCCAGGTCGGGGCGGTGAGCGCCGAGGGGCAGCCGATCTCGCCTTTCACCGCCAGCAGCGCGAGCCGCACCCCGCGGCTCGCCGCATCGCCCGCCGCCCAGGACTTGCGCGGACCGGTGTTGGGCTTCCTGCGGAAGGTCGCGAGGGCATGGCCGTCCACCCATGCCTGGGAGAGCGCGTTCACGATTTCCTCGTGCGTGCCGCCGAGCAGTTTGGTCACGACCGGAGCGGTCGCGATCTTCACCAGCAGCGTGTGGTCGAGCCCGCGCGCGGTGAAGCCGTTCTCGAGCGCGAGCCCGCCCATGATCTCGTAGGCCTTGACCGCGGCCTCCAGCACCTCGCGCACGAGCAGCGGCCGTTTTCTGGCTGCCGCGCGGGTGCGCGAGAGCCAGTCGGCCACCGCGAGGATGGCGGAGAAGGTGTCCGAGGGATGGATCACCGTCTCGCCGTAGAACGCGTCGTTGAAGTCGAGCCAGCGCACCAGCACGCCGATGTTGAACGCGGCGCGCTCGGGGTCGAGCACGTACGGCGTGCCCGGAACGCGCGCGCCTTGCGGCACGATCGTGCCCGGCACCACCGGCCCGAGCAGCTTGGTGCACGCCGGATACGAGAGCGCCTCGAAGCCGCAGGCGAGGCTGTCGAGCAGCGCGAGCCGCGCGGTCTCGAGCGCGGTCTCGCTGCGCACCGCGTAGCGCTCCACGTAGTCGGCGATGCGGACGAGGACCCCGTCGGGCGCGGGGCGGACGTTGGTTGCGCGGGCTGACATGGGCGGGGAGTTTCCGGTGCTCGTGCCGGCCCGGATTATAGCCGCGGGCAGGGCAGGCCGCCCGCACGACAAAAGCGCCTCCCGAAGGAGGCGCTGCGCGAGTCCCGCGCGCAAGGCCTACTGCACCTTGATGTTCGCCTTCCTGATGACCTCGGCGTATTTTCTGACCTCGCGCTCGAACAGCTCAGCGAGCTCGGCCGGGGAGCTGCCGATCGCGTCAAGGGCCTCCCGCTGGTAGAACGTGGCCACCTTGTCGTTCTGCAGCGCAGTCCTGATGAGCTGGTTCATCCTGCCGACAATCTCTTGGGGCGTGCCTCTCGGGAAGAACATCGCATACCAGTTGTCGGCCTCGAAGCCCGGCACGAAGCTCGCCATGGTCGGCAAGTCGGGGAAGGCGGAGGACTTCTTCGGCGAAGTGACCGCGAGGCAGCGGATCCTGCCCACTTTCAGGTTGGTCGCTGCCACCGGCCCGGTGGCGAACAAGAAGTCGATCTCGCCGGTCATGAGCGCCTGCATCGAGGGCCCGCCGCCCTTGAAGGCGATGATCACGGTGTCGAGCCCCACCATCTGCTTGAGCATCTCCCCCGCGAGATGGCTGGTCGTGCCGGTGGCGTTGACGCCGTTGTTGAGCCTGCCCGGATTTTTCCTGGCGAGCGAGATGAGATCGTTCACGGACCTCGCCGGCACGCTCGGGTGCACGCACAGCACGAGCGGCGTCGAGGACACCCAGCTCACCGGCGCGAGATCGGCGCGCGGGTCGAACTTCAGGGTCTTGGCGAACAGCGTGGTATTGACTGCGAGCGAGGCCGTCGTGAACAGGATCGTGTAGCCGTCGGGAGGGGACTGGGCGGCGAGTTCCGCGCCGATGATTCCGCCCGCCCCGGCGCGGTTGTCGGTGATGAAGGTCTGCCCGGTGCTCTGCCTGAAACTCTCTGCGAGCAGCCGCGCCTGGATGTCGGTGCCGCCGCCGGTGCCGAACGGCACGATCATGCGCACCGGCCGCGCCGGCCAGCTCTGCGCGTGCAGGGCCGCGGAAACCGCCGCCAATACGCACGCCGCGGCGAAGCCGAGCAGGCACAATGCCGCTTCTCGCATCTTCATGGTCATGGGTTCCTCCTCGTCGGATTATGGGTGCTGCACGCTTATGGTTCCACAACATGAACTTGGAGGCAACCCGATGCTTTTCCATACGCTTTGTGCACTCGGCTGCCCGCGCCCGGTGCGAGCGCGCAAAAAAACAGGGGCCGGCGGCCCCTGTTACTGGAATATCGCAGCGCCCCCTACTGCTGCGGGATGTTGCGCGCCTTGATGAGCTTGGCGTACTTCTCGATCTCCTTTCGGAAGTAGGCAGCGAGCTCCTCTGGCGTGCTGCCCACCGGATCGGCGCCCTCGCTCACCATGAAATTGCGGATTTCCTCGGATTTCAACGCCTTCACGATCTCGGCGTTGAGCTTTGCCACGATCTCCTTCGGGGTGCCGGTCGGGAAGAACATGGCGTACCAGTTGTCGGACTCGAAGCCCGGGTAGATCGAGTTCATGGTTGGCAGATTCGGGAACACGCCGGCGGGCTTGGGAGTGGTCACGGCGAGCGCCCTCACCTTGCCGGACTTGATATGGGGCTGCGCCGCGAGCGCGGTGGCGAACACGAAATCCACCTCCCCGGTGATGAGCCCGGTCATCGCCGGCCCGCCGCCCTTGTAGGCGATGTTGGGCAGGCTCAGCCCGGTGAAGTAGTTGAACATCTCGACCGAGAGGAAGCTGGTGGTGCCGGCGCCGTTGTTGCCGGGCGTGAGCCGCCCCTTCTTCGCGAGCGCGATCAACTCCTTCACCGACTTCGCCGGCACGCTGGGATGCACCACCAGCACCAGCGGCACCGAGGACACCCAGCTCACCGGGGCGAGGTCCTTCAGGGGGTCGAACGCGATCTTCTTGTAGAGGCTGACGTTCACGGAAAGCGAGGCAGTGGTGAAGAGGATGGTGTAGCCGTCGGGTGGCGACTTGGCGGCGAGCTCGGCACCGATCAGGCCGGCCGCCCCGGCGCGGTTGTCCACGACGAAAGTCTGGCCCATGCTCTCCAGGAACTTCTTGGCGAGCAGCCGGCCCTGGATGTCGGTGCCGCCGCCGGGCCCGAACGGCACGATGATGCGCACCGGCTTCGCTGGCCACGCCTGGGCGAACGCCGGGCCGCCCAGCGCGAACGCGAGCCCTGCCACCACGAACCCTCGCAACAATCCACGCATGCTCATCGCTTTCTCTCCTCTGTCGTTTATGGTCAGCGGGCGATTCCCGACCCGCCTCCGCTCAGCCGCGATAGATCGGATCGGGCCGGCTGAAGAACGAGTGCAGGACATGGTAAACCATCAGGTAATTGATCTGCTGGAAGCTCGCGTGCGAGATGCCGGGCATCACGGTGAATTGCTTGTCCGGGTTGGGCAGGCGCCGGAAGAATTCGAGCAGATCCTCGAGCGAGGCGATGCCGTCGTACTGGCCGCGCATGATGAGCGTCGGCGCCACGATCTTCTCCGGGTCCACGACCGGCAGCCTGGCGCACATGTCCACGTAGGTGCCGGTCGGCACCGAATCGTCGAGCGCGAGGACCGCGTCGGCGAAGGCCTCGATCACCCGCTCCTCGGCACAGCCGGGATGGTCGCGGTTGAAAATGCTGTGCACGAAGGCGCGGTCAATCGGGCGGCGGTTCCTCGCGCTGAACTCCGGCAGCCTCTTGCGCCGCTCGGCGAGCGTCGGGCTGCCCTCGCCGGTCCAGACAAAGGCGTCGAGCGCGAGCCGTTTCACCCGCTCAGGATGGCGGCTCGCGAAGAGCGCGGCGCGCAGCGCCCCGGAGGAAATGCCGTAGAGCAGGAACTCGCGCGTGCCGCGCGCCTTCGTGATGTAGTCGGTGGCGGCGGCGAGATCATCGGCTCCGTTCGCGATGTCGCAGTTGATGTCGCGCTTCTTGTCCGAGCGCCCGTAACCTTCCATGTCCACGCACCAGGTGTCGAAGCCCTGCTCGCAGAAATAGTCCATCACCGAGGAGTACGGCCGCCCCGGCACCTGGAGGTCGAAGGTGGGCTGGGAGGCCATCGAGGAGCCGTGCACGAAGAGGATCGTCCCCGCCGGCCCTCGCGGTGCGATCGCGCGCTTCTCCCACAGGAAGAGGCGCACCTCGCCCTTGTTCGTCCAGTGTTCCTGCCCGGTGATGCGCGCGCCGGATAGCCGTTGCTCCACGGTAACCTCTGCGGGGAAGCGTTCGAATCGGGGGAGGCCGAAGTGTAGGGCACCGGCTCGCGCAGCGTCAAATGCGCAGCACGGTTTGCGGCTGCGGCGCCGCGCCCTATACTGGCGGCCGGCAGGCCGAACGATTCGCGACCCGGGTTTACGAGGATGGATTTCAGGATCAGCGAGGAACAGCGCGCCTTCGTGGACGCCGTGCGCCGCGTCTGCCAGAAGGAGTTCAAGCCGCGCGCGATCCGCTATCTCGACGGTACCTGGCCTGCGGAGAACATGCGGCGGCTCGCCGAGATCGGTGTGCTCGGCATGGCGGTGCCGCGGGAATACGGCGGCTCCGGGCTCGGCATCCTCGACACCGTGCTGGTGCTCGAGGAAATCGCCAAGGTGTGCTATGTCACGGCGATGGCGGCGCTCGGAGAGGTGGGCGTGCAGACCCGCATCATCGCCACCTACGCCCCGGAGGCGATACGCGGCCGCATCCTGCCGCGGGTCGCGAGCGGGGATGCGATACTCGCGATCTGCATGACCGAGCCCGACGCCGGCACCGACGTTCCGAACTACACCACCAACTGCGACATCCGCGGCGAGCACGTGGTGCTGAACGGGGTCAAGACGCTGATCTCGCGCGCCGACATCGCCGAAATGCTGGTCGTGTTCACGCGCGTCAACCGCGTGCCCGGCGCGAGGGGCATCGGCTGCGTGCTGGTGCCCGGTAAAGCCAAAGGCGTGACCGCCCGGGCGAGTTTTCACACGATGGGCGGGGAGTACCTGTGCGAGGTCGTGTTCGACAACGTGGAGCTGCCCCTCGAGAACCTGGTCATCCGCGAGGACGGCATGAAGCGGCTGCTCTCGGCGTTCAACACCCAGCGCTGTCTCAACCCCGCGATCTGCCTCGGACTCGCCGAGGGCGCGCTCGAGGAGGCGGTCGGCTACATGCGCAGCCGCTCGGCCTTCGGGCACAAGATCGGCGAGTTCCAGGGGCTGCGCTGGAAAGTCGCCGACATGTACATCCAGATCGAGGCGGCGCGCGGGCTGCTCTACCGTGCCGCGGTGAGCGGGGGCGAGTTCCCGGACCCCGTGCTCGCTGCGATGGCCAAGATCTACTGCAACGAGATGAGCATCCGCGTCACCTCGGAGGCGATCCAGATCCACGGCGGCTACGGCTTCACCGACGAATTCGCGGTCTCGCGCTATTTCCGCGGCACGCGCTACGGCAGCCTCGGCGGCGGTACCACCGAGACGTTGAGGAATCTCGTGGGCAGGAAGCTCGTCGAGGAGATGGATCTCGTGACCGGCTGCCTCGGGATGGGAATGTTCTAGCCCCTGCGGTCACGAGCCGCGGGTCACCCCTTGCTCTAATAGATCGGCTTCGGCCGCAGGTAGCGGTCGCGGTCCATGGACTTGACCGTCACTTTCTCCACGCGGTTGCCGCGCAGGACCTCGAGCTGAACCTCCACGCCCGCCTCGCCCTGGCGCCACAGCCTCTGGTAGAAATCGGCCTGGCCCTTGATCGGCTGGCCGCCGATGCCGACGATCACGTCGCCCACGCGGATCGCGGCCTCGTCGGCCGGCCCCTCGGGCGAGACCCGCGTCACGATCAGGTTGCCCTGTACTTCCTGGGTGTTGACGCCGAGCCAAGGACGCGGGCGCGGGGAGGAGCGGCCGGTCGCGAGCAGATCGCCGAGCACGGGCTTGAGCAAGTCGATCGGCACGAACATGTTGCCGGGGATCTGCGCGCGCGTGCCGGTGGCATCCCCCACCACCAGAGAGCCGATGCCGAGGAGCTTGCCCCCGCGGTCGAGCAGCGCGGCGCCGCTCCAGTTGACGGTGGCCGGCGCCGTATAGATCGCCTCCTCGAGCAGGTACTCCCAGTAGCCGACGAAGGGACGGCGCGAAACCACGTAGGCGGGCGCCACCCCGTCGAATCCCACGATCAGCACCAGCTCGCGCTCGGCCACAGCCGAGGACCGGCCGAACTGGATCGGTTTCACCGGCAGCGGGCGCAGTGCGCGCAGCAGTCCGAAGCCAGTGGCGTTGTCGTGAGCGATCACGGTGGCGGGGAAAACCCGTCCGTCGGCGGTGGACAGCTCGACGGTCTCCGCCTCCAGGATCAGGTAGCCGATGGTGAGCACCAGCCCCTCGGAGTCGATCACCACGCCGCTGCCCTCGCGCTGGTTGCCGAGAGTGATGGAGGTGCGCGCGTTCGCCACCGCCTTGCTGCGGACCTTCACCACCGAGAGCGCGTCGACAGTGAGCTCCTGGCGCATGCGCGCCGCCGGAGGAGAAGGTTGCTGCGCCTGCTGCGCCCCGGCAGCCGTGCACAGCACGAGCCCCAGCGCCGCCGCGAGCCCCGCCGCAGCGCCGCGCCCGCCGACCAGGCGGCGCCCCTGCGCCTGCAAACACTGCGTCATGCCGTCATTCCTCGCTGGCAATGCCTTCGCCGTATCGTATTCCCAATCCCGGGATTTGATAATAGCCGGCCGCGCACGCGTTAAAATCGCCACCATCAAAGGGGAGATCGAGCATCCATGGACCTGGGATTGAAGGGCAAGGTCGCCGCGATCACCGGCGGCACGGAAGGCATCGGGCGCGCAACGGCGCTCGCGTTCGCGGCCGAGGGGGCGCGGGTCGCGATCTGCGCCCGGCGCGAAGGGCCGCTCGGGCACACCGCCGCGCAGATCGAAGCGCTCGGCGCCGAGGCGCTCGCCGTTGCTGCGGACGTGGCGAAGGCCGCCGACGCCGAGCGCTTCATCCAGTCCGTGATCCGGCGTTTCGGCCGGATCGACATCCTCGTCAACAACGCAGGCACCTCGATGGCGAAGCCCTTCGACGCGGTGGACGACGCGAGCTGGCAGGACGACCTCGACCTCAAGCTCTTCGGGGCGATCCGCTGCGCGCGTTTCGCCATCCCGCACATGAAGCAGCAAGGAGGCGGGCGCATCATCAACATCACCACCGTCGGCGGCAAGCAACCCGGGGCGGGCTCGCTGCCGACCACGGTCACGCGCGCGGCGGGGCTCGCGCTCACCAAGGCGCTGTCGAAGGAGCTCGCGCCGCACGGGATCCTGGTCAACACCGTGTGCATCGGCAAGATCAAGTCGGGGCAGCACGAGCGGCGCTACCGGCGCGAGGGAATTTCCGCCGAGCAGTACTACGCGCGCGTCGCGCGGGACATCCCGCTCGGGCGCGTGGGCGAGGCGCAAGAGGTCGCCAGCGTGATCGTGTTCCTCGCCTCCGGGGCGGCGAGCTATGTCACCGGCACGAGCCTCAATCTCGACGGCGGAATTTCGGGGGTCTTATGAAACGGATCCGATCGTTCGTGGCCGCGGCCGCGCTCGCCGCGCCAGTCCTTCTTCCCGCGCAGGCCCAGGATTATCCGGTCAAGCCGGTGCGCATCATCGTTCCCTTCCCGCCGGGCGGCGGCAACGACACCATCGCGCGCCTGGTCGGGCAGAAGCTCTCCCCGGCGCTCGGACAGCAGGTGATCGTGGACAACCGCCCGGGCGCGGGCGGCACGATCGGGGCGGAGCTCGCCGCGAAGAGCGCACCCGACGGCTACACGCTCTTTCTCGCGGGCGTGGCGAGCCATGGCATCAACCCCAATCTGCGCAGGAAGCTGCCCTACGACCCGGTGCGCGACTTCCACGGCGTGAGCCTGATCGCCTCCGCCCCCCTGCTGGTGGTGGTGCATCCCTCGCTGCCGGTCGCCTCGGTCAAGCAACTGGTCGCGCTCGCCAAGGCGAGGCCCGGCGCGATCAACTTCGCCTCCAACGGCACCGGCGGCTCCTCCCACCTCGCGGTCGAGCTCTTCAAGATGATGACCGGAACCGACATGGTCCACATCCCGTACAAGGGCCTGTCGCTGGCGCTGACCGATCTCCTCTCCGGGCAGGTGCAGCTCATGTTCTCGAGCGCCGTGGCGATGCTGCCCCAGGTGAAGGCCGGGAAATTGCGCGCCATCGCGATGACCGGCGCGAAGCGCTCCCCGGCCATTCCTGAAATTCCGACCGTCGCCGAGGCGGGCGTGCCGGGCTACGAGACCGGTTCCTGGTACGGCATCGTCGCGCCCGCGAAAACGCCGCGTCCCGTCATCGAGCGCCTCGGGCGTGAGATTGCCGCGATCACCCGCTCGCCGGAGATTTCGGGACGGCTGACGGAGGAGGCGGTGATCCCGATCGGCAGCGCTCCCGAGGAATTCGACGCCCACATCAAGCGCGAGCTCGCGCGCTGGGCGCAGGTCATTGCCCGCGCGAAGATCGCCGAGGAATGAGGCTTGCGCGGGACCCTGATTCGACGAATGCCCCGATCCGTCCGGCCAACCCGGCTGCCGCACGGCAGCCGTGCTCTGGTGCTGGCGAGTGGACTCGAACCACCGACCTACTGATTACGAATCAGTTGCTCTACCGACTGAGCTACGCCAGCCCGGGAATTTGCGCGATCTCCCGCAAATTCCTCAAAGGAGAGAAAACGGACAGGCCGAATTCTAGCCCGCACGCCCGGCGGCCGCCACAGGCGCATCGCTGCGGTCGCTTATCGGACCTTGCTCAGCCGCGATGCGCGCGGGCCTGGCGGATACGGATGATGATGTCCACGCCTTCGGTTTCCATGCCTGCGGGCAGCGGCGGCAGGCTCGACACCCGCACCGCGTCGGCCTCGATGTCGGTCAGCTCGCCGGTATCCACGTTGTAAAAATGATGGTGCGGTTCGGTATTGGGATCGTAGAACACCCGGTTGGGATCCACGATCACCTCGCGGATCAGCTTCTTCTCGAGGAACAGGTTGAGCGTGTTGTAGACCGTGGCCTTGGACGTTTCCGGGTGCCGCCCGTTGACGAGCGCGAGGATCTGGTCGGCCGAGAGGTGCTCGCCGCGCGTGAAGAGCGCATGCGCGATCTCGATGCGCTGGTGCGTCGGGTTGATGTGGTGGCGGCGCAGCAGCTCCACCACGGCTTCGCGGCTATATTGGCGAGACCTCATTGCAACATGATGTTAGACCAAAATCTGGACTCTGTCTAATCCCCCTCTCCGGCGCGCGCATCATCTGCCGGAGGACACCCGCCGCGCGTGAACGATGTCACGAGCATGCCACAATAGCGGCGGGAGGCGAGCCGCTCGTTCTCCCAGGATCGCCTCCTGTCGGCTGGCGTTAGCCTGCGGCCGGAAAATTCACTAGTCTTGCAACTGCTCAAAGGAGCGGAGAATGAACTCAACCCGCGGATTCAGCCTGATCGAGCTGATGGTCGTAGTCGCGATCGTCGCCATCCTCGCCGCCGTCGCGCTTCCCGCCTACAACGACTACGTGCTGCGAGGCAAGCTCACCGAAGCCTTCACCGGGCTCGCGGACTTCCGGGTACGGATGGAGCAGTTCTACCAGGACAACCGCCGCTACGACGGCGGGGGTCTCGGGGGCTGCGGCGTGGCGGCTCCGGCTTCGCGCTACTTCACCTTCACCTGCGTGCCGGGCGCCGCCCCGGCTCAGACCTACACCGCGACCGCCACCGGCAACGCCGCCGAAGGCATGAGCGGCTTCGTCTACACGATAGATCAGGACAACAACCGCCGCACGACGACGGTGGGAAGCGGTTGGAGCGGCGCCGGCAGCAACTGCTGGGTGCGCCGCAAGGAAGGAACGTGCTGAACGCCACGCACCGCCAGGCGGGGGTCAACCTGATCGAGCTGATGATCGGGCTCGCGGTGCTCGCGATCCTGATCTTGGTGGGACTCCCGAGCTACACGGTGTGGATCCAGAACACCCAGATCCGCACCGCGGCCGAGGGCATACTCGCGGGGCTCGATCTCGCGCGCGCCGAGGCGATCCGCCGCAACACCAACGTCGAGCTCCAGATGAACAGCGGGTCGAGCTGGACGGTGCGGGTGGCGGGCGGCGGGCAAGTGATCCAGAGGCGGGAGGAGGAAGGGTCGGGCAGCGCGGTGGTGACCGTGACGCCCGCAGGATCCACCAAGGTCACCTTCAACGGTTTCGGGCGCGTCACCATCAACGACGACGGGTCTCCGCCCATCACCGAGGTCAAGGTCGACTCGGACAAGATCGCGGCTGCCGACAGCCGCGAGCTGTGCGTGATGATCGGCAGCGGAGGCGCGGTGCGGATGTGCGATCCCCAGGTGGCCGCGCCCGACCCGCGCGCCTGCACGCCGGCGGTGCCCGCGGGCTGCCTGTAGGAAGTCGCGCCGATGGAGACCACGATGACACGATCGGCCGGAGCGAAGTGGCAACGCGGGGCGACGCTGCTCGAGGCGCTGATCGGCATCCTCATTTTTTCGACCGGGATCCTGGCGCTCGTCGGCATGCAGGCGCTCGCGATCAAGGCCGTCTCCGACGCCAAGTACCGGGCGGATGCGAGCTTCTACGCGAACCAGCTGATCGGCGAGATGTGGGTGAACCGCGCGAGCCTCGGCTCCTACGCCTACTCGGGAAGCGGCGCGCCGCCCGCCGCGATCTCGAAATGGGTCGCCAGCATCGAGAGCGGCCTGCCGGGAGTGAGCGCCGCCGCGAACCGGCCGATCGTGACGGTGGCCGGCACCACGGTCACGATCACGGTGCGCTGGCAGCCGCCGGGCAGCTCGACCCCGCACAGCCACGTGACGATCGCCTACATCAACGGATGAGCCATGCTTCACGCCCGTTTCAACCGCAGCACCCCGCGCAGCCGCGTGCTCGGCGTGAGCCTGGTCGAGCTCATGGTCGCAGCCGCGATCGGACTGATCGCCAGCATCGCGATCTTCCAGGTATTCGCCGCGTTCGAGGGCCAGAAGCGCACCACGGCGGCGGGAGGCGAGGCGCAGACCAACGGGGCGCTCGCGCTGTTCACGATCGAGCGCGATATCCGGATGGCGGGCTACGGCATCAACAACCTCGATTTTCTCGGCTGCACCATCCTCGGCTGGGACGAGCAGGTCGGCGGCGGCACCGCCTTCACGGTGCAGTTCGTTCCGGTGCGCATCACGCAAGGAGCGGGCAGCACGTCCGGCGTGGCGGGCGCGCCGGACACCATCTCCGTGATGTACGGCAACGGCGAGCTCCTGCCCAACCCGGCGAACCTCACCGCGAACATGCCGAGCCCGGCCGCGGTCTTCAAGGTCAACAACCGCTACGGCTTCCGGGAAGGCGATCTCGTGGTCGCGGCCGAGCCGGGCAAGGACTGCACGCTCGCCCAGGTGAGCGGACTGCCCGGCACGCCCGGCCAGACCGACAACGTCATCCACAACAGCGGCACCTATACCGACCCCAACACCGGCGTTCAGATCCCCACGCGCTACAACAAGCCGGGTGGGCTCGGTGTGGCCTACACCACCAACGGCAAGCTCTTCAACATCGGCTCGCTGCCGCAGAACAACATCTACGCGATCTCGAACGCCCAGCTCACGCTGCAACAGATGCTCTCGGCGCCGAGCACCGCGCCGGTTGCGATCTACGACGGCATCGTGCAATTGCAGGCCCAGTACGGCAAGGACACCAACGGCGATGGCGTGGTGGACGTGTTCGACGAGGTCACGCCGACCACCCCCGCCGGCTGGGCGCAGGTGCTGGCGATCAAGCTCGCGCTCGTCGCCCGCTCCGGGCTCTACGAAAGGACCGAGGTGAGTCCCGCGGCCATCAAGCTGTGGGAGGACTCGACGACACCGCCCACCACGACCGGCCCGGTGTGGACGCTCACCGCGGACGAGCGGCGCTACCGCTACAAGGTGTTCCACACGGTGGTGCCGATCCGCAACATGATCTGGAGGCCGTAGTGATCCGCAAATCGAAACCCGCGAACCGGGGCCGCCAGCGCGGCGCGGTGCTGTTCATCGCGCTGATCGTGCTGGTCGCGATGACGCTGGCCGGAATCGCGATCATGCGCTCGGTGGACACGGCCACGCTCATCGCCGGCAATCTCGCGTTCAAGCAGGGAACGATCCAGTCCTCCGACAACGGCATCGAGCAGGCCTACCAGTGGCTGCTCGCCAACCGTGCAACCCTGGTGAACGACAATCCCGCCCAGGGCTACTTCTCCTCGCAGTCCCTGCCCAACTGGAACGATCCCGCGCAGTGGACGAACGCGGTCACGGTCGGCACCGACGCCGGCGGCAACACCGTCTCCTACGTCATCCACCGCATGTGCACCTGTCCCAACACACCGTACAACGGGAGCTGCGGCGGGGTCGCCAATCAGTGCGCGCTCACCACGCCGCCCACCACTCCGCCGCCGCCCGCGCAAGGCGACAGCTTCGCCGTCGGCGCCCCGGGCTACCTGCAGGATCCCCAGGTCTATTACCGGATCACGGTGCGCACCGTCGGCCCGCGCAACACCACGAGCTACGTGCAGGCGATGGTCGCGGTCGCGCTCTGATCCCTGCCGCAGCCATGATGGAGATACGGCGATGAGAAACCCCTCCTCCCTGCGTCGTCACGCTCTGGCGGCCGCCTTCGCTGCCTGCGCCCTTGCCGCAATCGCGCCCGCGCGCGCGGCGCAAACCGACATCGCGCAGGCGCCGCTCGGCACCGCGCCCACCGTCACCGTGTTGCCCAATCTCATGTTCGTGCTGGACGACTCCGGCAGCATGGCGCGCGACTTCATGCCGGACGAAGTGGACAATCCCACGACCTGCAAGTCGTGCCCCTCCGGTTCCTGCAACGTCGCCAACACCAGCTGCACGGCCGGCCACCCGCCGTTCTACGCGGCGGCCTTCAACACGATCTACTACAACCCGCAGATCACCTACACCCCGGGGGTCAACTCGGTCGGCGCGAGCCTCGGCAATGCCAACCCCACCGCGGCGAACAACGATCCCTACATCAGCGGCAGCGGCACCAAGGACCTGGTGACCACCTGGCGCGAAATTTACTGGTGCAACACCAACTCTCCGAGCGCGGCGCAATTGAGCGATCCCAACGTCTGCAAGCGCAACGGCATCCACACGCCCGCGACCTTCGCCTACACCGCCACCGCGGCGTCCAATTCCTCGCCTTTCGCAGGGGGGTTCCCGACGACCGGATTCCCCTTCGGAATCGCGGTCAACAGCAATCCGCACTACTACGAGATCACCCCGCGCGAGCATTGCACCGACGAGACTCTCACCGTGTGCGTCGCCTCCACGACGCCGACCGCGACCCATCCGGTCCCGGCGCTCGTGCGCTGGTGCCGCGCGTCCAATTCCAACGCCACCGGCACCCTGGGCGCGGGCTCGCCCGCTCCGGTCTCCGGCGGCAACCCGCCGTTCTGCCAGGCCAAATCCAGCAGCACCTACGCCTTCCCGCGCTTCGGCAACTTCACGCGCGTGGACATCGTGCCCACGGTCACGACCTACGGCAACCGTCCCAACCGCACCGATTGCGCGGCGCGGCCGGTGTGCACCTACGCCGAGGAGCTGCAGAACTTCGCCAACTGGTACTCGTACTACCGCACCCGCATGCTGCTCATGAAGACCGGCGTCGGGCGCGCGTTCGCGAGCCTGGACGACCGCTACCGCATCGGCTTCCTCACGATCAACGCCTCGAGCAGCGCGCGCTATCTCAAGATCGACAAGTTCACCCAGACCCACAAGGACGCCTGGTACGCCAAGTTCTACGCGATGACGCCGAGCGGCTCCACGCCGCTGCGGCTCGCGCTCTCGCGCGTGGGGCGCCACTACGCCGGGCGCACCGACGGCATCAATTCCTTCATGCCGGACGATCCGGTGCAGTACTCCTGCCAGCAGAACTTCACGCTGCTCACCACCGACGGCTACTGGAACAGCTCGCGCGGCAAGCAGATCGACGGGGTGACCGACATCGGCAACCAGGACAACGTGGATTCCGGCTTCTCCACCCGCACGGTCGGCGCCTTCGACGGCATCACCTCGGGCGCCACCGACGCCGATCCGGGCAGCACCGGCTCGCGCAACACGCTGGCCGACGTCGCGATGTACTACTACAAGACCGATCTGCGGCCCACCATGAAGGACAACGTGCCGACCTCGAGCAAGGACACCGCGGCGCACCAGCACATGGTCACCTTCACGCTGGGGCTGGGGCTCGACGGCCTCATGAACTACCGCCCCGATTACGAGACCGCGACCGCCGGCGACTTCTTCAAGATCAAGACCTCCGCGACCGGCTGCTCGTTCTCGCCGACCTCGACCTGCAACTGGCCGCTGGTGACGGCGGACAGCCCCTCGGCGCTCGACGACCTGTGGCACGCGGCGGTGAACGGGCGCGGCATCTACTTCAGCGCCAGGGACCCGAATCAGCTCCAGAGCGGGATCACCGGCACGCTCGCCTCGATCCAGACCGTCACCGGCGCGGCGGCTTCTTCGGCCACCAGCACGCCGAACATCACGCCGACCGACAACTTCATCTACTCCTCGACCTACCGCACGGTGAAGTGGGACGGCGAGGTGGTGGCGGAGCGCATTGACGTCACGACCGGCAACGTGATCCCGGGAATCGTGTGGTCGGCGCAGACCCAGCTCGACGGGCGGGTCTCGGCCTCGAGCGACACCCGCACCATCTACACGCTCGGCACCACGTCGGGCAGCCCGCTCGTTGCGGCCACTGCGAACAAGCTCAAGCCCTTCAGATACACCGATCTCACGAGCGCCGAGAAGGCGTTCTTCGACAACAAGTGCATCCCCGCGGAGCTGCCCCAGTGCGGGCCGCTGCCTCCGGGACAGCTCTCGCAGGCGAACAACGGCGCCAACTTGGTGAACTACCTGCGCGGCCAGACCGGAAACGAGGGCACGCTCTACCGCGACCGCGAGCACGTGCTCGGCGACACCGTGAACGCGAAACCCGCCTTCGTCGGCAAGCCCAATCTCCTCTACGGCGACGCGGTCAGCCCCGACTACGCCTCGTTCAAGGCCGGTCCCGCAGGCAGCCGCCAGTCGGTGCTCTACATCGCGGCCAACGACGGCATGCTGCACGCGTTCAACGCCGACACCGGGGTCGAGATGTGGGCCTACGTGCCGCGCCAGGTCATGCCGAATATGTACAAGCTCGCCGCGAGCAACTACGACATCAACCACCGCTACTACGTGGACGGCTCGCCCTCGACGATGGACGTCTTCATCGGCGGGGCGTGGAAGACGATCCTGGTCGGCGGGCTCAATGCCGGCGGGCGCGGCTACTACGCGCTCGACATCACCGACCCGCTCAACCCCAAGGGCATGTGGGAGATCTGCTCGGATTCGACGCTGTGCGCGATCTCCGACCCGGACATGGGGCTGTCCTACGGCAACCCGATCATCACCAAGCGGCCGAGCGACGGCAAGTGGGTGGTGCTCGTCACCTCGGGCTACAACAACGTCTCCCCGGGCGACGGCCGCGGCTACCTCTACGTGCTCGACGCCGAGACCGGGGCGATCCTCAGCAAGGTCACGACGGGCGTGGGCGACACGACCACTCCGAGCGGCCTCGCCAAGATCTCCGGCTTCGCCCTCAATTTCGCGGTGGACAACACCACCACCATCGTCTATGGGGGCGATCTCCTCGGCAACATGTGGCGCTTCGACATGACCACCGTGCCTCCCACCGTGCAGCGTATCGCCCAGCTGCGCGACGGCACCGGGCGCATCCAATCGGTCACCACCAAGCCCGAGGTGACGCGCTTCACCACGCCCGGCACCTTCAACGTGATCTACGTGGGCACCGGAAGGCTTCTCGGCAGCACCGATCTTCCGGACCCGGCGACGCTCACCCCGCCCGAGCCTACCCGCGCCTACCAGCAGACGGTGTACGCGTTCAAGGACCCCGTCAACACCGATCTCGGCGACCTGCGCGGCGCCAACCTGGTGCAGCAGACGCTGACCGTGGTGGACTCCTCGACCCGCACGATCTCGAACAACACGGTCAACTGGGGAAGCAACAACGGCTGGTACGTGGACCTGAATCCCGCCAACGACTCCCCGGGCGAGCGCGTCAACATCGACCCGCAGCTCGTGCGCGGGGTTCTGCTCGTCGCGACCAACGAGCCGAACTCCGAGCCCTGCTCGGCGGGCGGCGACAGCTTCGTCTACCAGTTCGACTACCAGTCGGGCTCGTACGTCGCCTCCTCGCCCGGCGGCGTCGTCGGCACCCGGTTCGGCTCGGCGCTGCTCGCCGGCTTCGTGGTCTATCGCCTGCCGAGCGGGCAGCTCAAGTACACCGGCATTGATGTCGCCGGCAAAAAGAAGACCGAGGGCGTCAACCCTGGCAGCGGCAGCGCGCTCGGCAAGCGCGTGTCCTGGCGCGAGCTGATCCTGTAGCCCTCGTGTCCGGATCCGTTCCGGCAATGCCGCAGCGCCGGCTCCTGCAGCCGGCTGCGGTCGCGGCACTGGCGATCGCGGCGGCTGTCGCGGGCGGGGCGGCCGCACAGGACAAGAAAAAGGCGCCGGCGCGCGCCGAGACCGTCACCGTGCAGGTGCTCATGCTCACCGACCGGCACGCGCGCCATCCCGAGGAGTACATCGAGGTCGCCGGCAAGCGCTACATCTATTTCGATTCTCCCCGGCTCGCGGTGCCGGCGCGCCCGCTCAACGAGCCGAAGCCGCGCTATCCGAAAGGCAAGTTCGAGCAGCGCGACGGGGCGGTGATCCTCCAGCTCCTGATCGACGAGCAGGGAACGGTCGAGCGCTCCGACGTGGTGTGCTCCGCGCCCCCCTTCGAGAAAAGCGCGCTCGAGGCCGTGAAGGGGTTGAAATTCAGGCCGGCCCAGGACAAGAGCGGCCCGGTCAGAAGCTATCTGCTGGTCGAATTCGGCTACGGCCGCGGTTATCCCTGCGCCCGACTGCCCGACTGAGGCCCTAGCAGCCGGCCGCGAGCGGATCCGAGAGGCCTCTCGGCAGGGGAAAAGTCACTTTTTCGGAAATCCCGGGAAGCTCTTCGATGCGCTCCGCACCGAGGCGCTTCAGTTTCTCCACCACCTGCGCAACCAGCACCTCGGGCGCGGAGGCGCCGGCGGTGACGCCGACGACACGTGCGCCCGCGACCCATGCGGGCTCCAGTTCCGCGGCACTGTCCACCCTGTAGGCGAGGACACCCTGGTTGCGGGCGACTTCCCGCAGGCGGTTCGAGTTGGAGCTGTTGGGCGAGCCCACCACGATCAGCACGTCGCAGCGACGGGCGAGCGCCTTCACCGCGTCCTGCCGGTTCTGGGTCGCGTAGCAGATATCGTCTTTCTTCGGGCCGACGATGCCGGGAAAGCGCCTGCGCAAGGCCTCGATCGTCTCGCGCGCGTCGTCCACCGAGAGCGTGGTCTGAGTGACGAAGGCGAGATGGTCCGGATCCCTCACCTGCAGCCGGGCGACGTCCCGCGGGTTTTCCACCAGATACATGCCGCCCTCGCTCTGCCCCATCGTGCCCTCGACCTCGGGATGGCCGCGGTGCCCGATCATGACGATCTCGCGGCCCTCTGCGCGCATCCTGGCGACCTCGACGTGCACCTTGGTCACCAGCGGACAGGTCGCGTCGAACACGCGCAGCCCCCGCGCCTGAGCCTGGCGGCGCACCGCCTGGGAGACGCCGTGCGCGCTGAATACCACAGTCGCGCCCTCGGGCACCTCCTCGAGGTCCTCGACGAACACCGCGCCCTTCGCCTTGAGGTCCCTCACCACATATTGGTTGTGCACGACCTCGTGGCGCACGTAGATCGGCGCGCCGTGGGCCGCGAGCGCGCGCTCGACGATCTCGATCGCGCGGTCCACGCCGGCGCAGAAGCCGCGGGGATTGGCGAGCAGGACTTGCACGATCGAATTATATCGGACCGCCACGCCGCCGGGGCGCTGCCCGAGCGCTCCCGGAGGCCCCCTCCGCCTTCATCCCTGCGCCTTCCGCCCCGGCCTGAACGCATCCCACACCAGCAGCGCCGCGCCGCAGGTAATGGCCGCGTCCGCGACGTTGAACGCCGGCCAGTGCCAGCCGAAAGCGTGGAAGTCGAGAAAATCGATCACCGAGCCGACTCGCACCCGGTCTATGACGTTGCCCACCGCGCCGGCGAGCACCAGCGAGAGCGCGGCCGCAAACAGGCGCTGGCGCGGGTGCCTCCACAGCAGGTAGAGGATCCACGCCGAGGCCACTGCCGCGATCGCGATGAACAGCCCCCGTTGCCAGCCACCGGCCTCGGCGAGGAAACTGAAGGCCGCGCCCGGGTTGTAGACCAGCACCAGATTGAAGAAGGGGGTCACAGCCACCGCCTCCCCGGGGGCGAGCGCGTGCACGATCGCGAGCTTGGCCGCCTGGTCGAGGGCCACGATCAGCGCGGCGAGCGCGAGCCATTGCTTCATGCAGTCATCCCGAAAGCCGATGGTCGCCGGTCGTACCGAATGATTGTCTCCAGCCCCAGATCACGGAACTCGCACAGAGCTTCCAGAGCAGAGTGCGAGATTTTTCTCTGCGGTCTTTCTGCGGCCTGATTTCCGGTTTCATCCGCGCCTACCGCCGGTTACCCCCCGTCGAGCAGGGTCACGCGTGCTCGCGCGGCTCGCCTGGGCCGAACAGGTTCGCGACGCAGCGGCCGCAGAGCGTCGGGTGCGCGGGATGGCGGCCCACGTCGGCGCGATAATGCCAGCAGCGCTCGCACTTGGGATGCGGGCTTGCGCTGACGCGTATTTTCACGCCAGGCAGCGCTGTCTCCACCGCCCGCGGATCGGCTCCGTCCACCACGCGCGCCTGCGAGGTGATGAACACGAAGCGCAGGTCATCGCCGAAGGAGGCGAGGAACTCGCGGCTCTCGCCGTTCGCGTAGAGCTCGACCTCGCCCGCGAGCGAGGAGCCGATCAGCCCCGCGGCGCGCAGCGCCTCGAGCTGCTTCAGCACATCGGATCGCAACGCCCTCAGCTTTCTCCAACGCTCGCGCAGCGCGTCCGCGTCGCGCGGCAGCCGGAACTCGTACCAGGTCTGCTCGAACACGCTCGCCTCGCCCCCCACCAGCACCTCCCATGCCTCCTGCGCGGTGAACGAGAGGATCGGCGCGAGCAGCCGCGTGAGCGAATGCGCGATGTGGTAGAGCGCGTTCTGCGCCGAGCGCCGGGCGCGCGAGCCCTTCGGTGCGGTGTAGAGGCGGTCCTTGAGGATATCGAGGTAGAAGCCGCCGAGGTCCTCGGAACAGAAGGTCTGCAGCTTCTGCGCGACCAGGTGGAACTCGTAATTGCCGTAGTGACCCGGAGAGGCGGGATCCGCCACGCCCAGCTCGGAGGGCACGAGCGCGCTCTGCAGGTCGCGGGTCATCACCCACGCGTAGCGGTCGATCTCGAGCCATTCGTCCACCGGCAGCACGTCGCGCGCGAGGTCGAAATCGGCGAGGTTCGCGAGCAGGAAGCGCAGCGTGTTGCGGATGCGGCGGTAGGACTCCACCACGCGCTTGAGGATCTCGCGCGAGATCGAGAGCTCGCTCGAATAGTCGGTCATCGCGACCCACAGCCGCAAGATATCGGCTCCCAGCTCGTCCATCACTTGCTGCGGGGCGATGACGTTGCCGAGCGACTTGCTCATCTTGCGGCCTTCGCCATCTACCACGAAGCCGTGCGTGAGCAGCGCCCGGTAGGGCGGCGCACCGTCCAGCATGCAGGCGGTGAGCAGCGAGGAATGGAACCAGCCGCGATGCTGGTCCGAGCCCTCGAGGTAGAGGTCGGCCGGGAAGCCCGACTGCGCGCGGTGCGATCCCCGCAGCACCGTGAAATGCGTGCAGCCGGAATCGAACCACACGTCGAGCGTGTCGCGCACTTTCTCGTAATGCTCGGCATCGGAGCCGAGCAGCTCCTCGGCCTCGAGCGACTGCCAGGCCTCGATGCCGCCCGCCTCCACGCGCTTCGCCACCTGCTCGAGCAGCTCGAGAGTGCGCGGATGCAACTCTCCGGTTTCGCGATGGATGAAGAAGGGCATCGGCACGCCCCACTGGCGCTGGCGCGACAGCGTCCAGTCGGGGCGGTTCGCGATCATGCTGGAGAGCCGTGCTCGCCCCCAGGAAGGATAGAACCGCGTCGCCTCGACTCCGCGCAGCGCGGTCGCCCGCAGCGGCTCCGCCGGCCTCGCGCCCCGGAAGCCGGGCACCTCGTCCATGCCGGCGAACCACTGCACGGTGGCGCGCAGGATCACCCTCGTCTTGTGGCGCCAGCAGTGCATATAGCTGTGGCGGTGGGCTGCGGCATGGAGCAGCGCCCCCGTCTGCCGCAGGCGCTCCACGATCACGGGGTTCGCCTCCCAGATCGTCATCCCGCCGAAGAGCGGAAGCGAGGCAGCGTAGCGGCCGTCGGCCATCACGGGCGCGAGGATTTCCTCGTCCTTCATGCCGTAGCGGCGGCAGGATTCGAAGTCCTCGACGCCGTAGGCGGGCGCCGAGTGCACGATGCCGGTACCGGTGTCGAGCGTCACGTATTCGGCGAGGTGCACCGGGGAGAGCCGGTCGTAGAACGGGTGGCGGAAGCGCACGCCCTCGAGCGCCGCGCCGCGGCACGTGCCGAGGACCCGGTGGCGCCCGATTCCGTAGCGCGCGAGGCAGCTCTCGCGCAGCTCGGCGGCGAGCACGAGCGGGCCGCGTTCCGTGGCGAGCAGCTCGTAGACGAACCCGGGATGCAGGTTGAGCGCCTGGTTGGCCGGCAGGGTCCAGGGCGTCGTCGTCCAGATGACGGTGCGCACAGGCTCCCGCGGCAGCTCGCCGAGGGCGAAGGCGTGCCGCAGCTTCTCGCGATCCTCGCCGTGGAGCTCGAACGCGACGTCAATCGCGACGTCCTCGACTTCCTCGTACTCGACCTCGGCCTCGGCGAGCGCCGAGCCGCAGTCGAAGCACCAGTTGACGGGCTTCAACCCCCGGTAGAGGTAGCCCTTTCTGAGCAGCAGCCCGAGCGCGCGGATTTCGTCGGCCTCGTTGCGGTAGGCCATGGTGAGGTAGGGATTGTCCCAGTCGCCGAGCACACCCAGGCGCTGGAAGTCCCGTTTCTGGCGCTCGACCTGCTCGGCCGCGTAGGCGCGGCACAGCCGCTGCGTCTCGGCCGCGGGCAGCCCCTTGCCGTGCATCCGCTCGATCTGCACCTCGATCGGCATGCCGTGGCAGTCCCAGCCCGGGACGTAGGGCGCGTCGAATCCGGAGAGGGTCTTCGACTTGACGATGATGTCCTTCAGGATCTTGTTCACCGCGTGCCCGATGTGGATGTCGCCGTTGGCGTACGGCGGCCCGTCGTGCAGGATGAAACGCGGCGCGCCGCGGCGCGCGGCGCGGATGCGCTCGTAGAAGCGCCGTTGCTGCCAGGTTTTCAGCATCAGCGGCTCGCGCTTGGCGAGATCGCCGCGCATCGGGAATTTCGTATCCGGCAGGTTGAGCGTTTTCTTGTAGTCAGCCATCAGCCAACAGCACGTCACATGCCGGATTTTCTCGGCACCTGGACAGCCCGGTTAAAAAACGCCTTGGCATTTTCCACGTCGCGCTCGATCTGGCGCACGAGCGCGGCGAGATCGGCGAACTTCTCCTCGTCGCGCAGCTTGTGCAGGAACTCGACGCGCACGTGCCGGCGGTAAAGATCGGCCTCGAACCCGGGAACGTGTACTTCCAGCACCGGCGCGCCCTGCCGCGCCACCGTCGGCCTCACCCCCAGGCTCGCCACGGCCTCGAGCGGCTCGCGCGCGGCGCCATGGAGCCGCACCGCGAAGATGCCAGTGAGCGGCGGGCGGTTGTGCTTCATCTGGACGTTGGCGGTCGGAAAACCGAGCTTGCGGCCCAGGCCGTTGCCGCGCACCACGCGTCCGCTGATCGAATAGGCGCGCCCGAGCAGCCGCTCCGCGCGCTCGAGATCTCCGGCGGCGAGCGCCCGGCGCACCGCGGTGCTCGATACCCGTTCCCCGTCGAGCGTGACGCTCGCGAGCGCCGCGACCTCCAGCCCGAGCCGGGGCGCAAGGCGCCTGAGCAGCGCGAGGTCTCCGGCGCGCCGCGCACCGAAGCGGAAGTCATCGCCCACCAGCACCCAACGGGCGCCCAGCCCCTTCACCAGGATGCGCTCGACGAAGTCCTCCGCCGCGATCTGCGCGAATGCATAGTTGAAGCGGCAGACGTGCAGACGCGCGACCCCGAATCCGGCGAGCAGCTCCACCTTCTCGCGCAGCGAGGTGAGGCGCGTGGGCGCCTGGTCGGGCGCGAAGAATTCGCGCGGGTGCGGCTCGAAGGTGAGCACGCAGGCGGGAAGCGCGAGGCGAGCCGCCGCGCGCGCGAGCTCGGCGAGCATCGCCTGATGCCCCAGGTGCACGCCGTCGAAATTGCCGATGGTGAACGCGGCGGGAGCGGCCGCGGCGGCGGGAACGCCGCGCGTGATGCGCATACAACTCAAGCCCGGACGCGACTAAAAGCTTGAATTGTAGCGTGTTTTGACAGGCCGAGCCAGCTTGCCCGGAAGAAAAACGCGCTCCCCGCTCAGGCGGCCGCGGTTTCGCGGGTGCAGGCCGAATGCAGCCCGCACTCCTTCGATTCCGGTGCCTCCCACCACCAGCGCCCGGCGCGCACATCCTCGCCGGGGGCGACGGCACGGGTGCAGGGAGCGCAGCCGATGCTCGGATAGCCGCGATCGTGCAGCGGGTTGTACGGCACGCGGTGCACGCGGATGTAGGCCCACACCTCCTCCTCGCTCCAGTGGGCGAGCGGATTGAACTTCATCATCCCGTGCACGGCGTCGAACGATTCGACTGCGAGATCGCTGCGCGTCGCCGACTGCGCCCGCCGCAGGCCGGTCACCCACGCCCGCTTGCCGGCGAGCGCGCGCTCGAGCGGCTCCACTTTGCGGATGCGGCAGCACGCCTTGCGCAGCTCGACGCTGCGATAGAAGCCGTTCACGCCGTGCGCGAACACGTACTCTTCGACCGCATCCGATCTCGGGAAATACACGCGCAGACGCTTGCCGTAGCGCGCAGCGACCGCATCGAGCAGCGCGTAGGTCTCGTCGGGCAGGCGCCCGGTGTCGAGCGTGAAGACCTCGATGCCAAGGCCGTCGCCGAAAATCATGTCCGTGAGCACCATGTCTTCGGCCCCCAGGCTGCTGGCGAACGCGGCGGGCTCGTATTGCTCCGCGATTCGGCGGAGCAGTTCTCGCGCGGCGTCAATCTTTTGGTGCAAAACGACAGGCATGTCCATGATCGTCCTTGGATTCAAGAACTGGAACACGACCGAGGCGTACGGGCTCGACCGCCTCGGCGGCGGCCGTCACGCCGTCTGACACGCCGCGCGGGAAGCGGTCCGCTCGGCCGCCGCAACTGCCGCTTCGAACACGCGGCCGAGCATGATCGTCGTCGGCCCGGTGAGGCCCAGGTTCGCGATGCGCGGCAGCTCCTCGAGCCTCAGCGCGACGTGACGCGACTGCGGGAGCGAAGCGTTCTCGACCACCAGCACGGGCAGCTCGGGTGGCGCGCCCGCCGCGAGCAGCGCGGCGGTCATGGCCGGCGCTTCGCCCGCGCCCATGTAGATCACGGCGGTATCGGCCGCGGCGGCGTTGCGCGCCCAGTCGCTGGGGGCGCTGCCGCCCGCAACGCGCGGCGTGACAAACACGACGCTGCGGGCGGATCCCCGCTGCGTCAAGGAAACGCCCGCCTCGGCCGCCGCAGCGAGCGCCGCCGTCACCCCGGGAACCACCTCGTAGGGCACGCCCGCGGCGCAAAGGGCTGCGATCTCCTCCTGCGCGCGCCCGAAGAGCATCGGGTCACCGCCCTTGAGCCGCACCACCACGGCATGGCGGCGCGCCGCATCCACCAGCCGCTTGTTGATGAACTGCTGGGCGGTCGCGAATTTCCCGCAGCGCTTGCCGACCGCGATTTTCACGGCGCGCGCGGCGAGCGCGAGCACCTCGGGATGCACCAGCGCGTCGTGGAACACGATGTCGGCGCGCCGCAGCACCTGCGCTCCGCGCAGCGTGACGAGATCGGCTGCGCCGGGGCCCGCACCCACCAGATAGACCTTGCCGACGGCTTTCGACATTTCCGCTCACAACTCGAGATACTGCCGCTTGTCGGCCGCAGCGACCTTTGCCCATCGCTCGGCCTCGGGCAGGGGATCCTTCCGGTTCGTGATCGCCCGCCACTTTCTCGCGAGCTCTGCGTTGAGCGCGATGTATTCGACCTGATCGGGCGGCACCTCGGCTTCCGGGTAGATCGCGTTCACCGGGCATTCGGCCACGCACAGCGTGCAATCTATGCAGGTCTCGGGATCGATCGCGAGAAAATTCGGCCCCTCCACGAAGCAGTCCACCGGGCACACTTCAACGCAATCGGTGTACTTGCAGCCAATGCAGGCGCCGGTCACGACGTAGGCCATCGCGCTCCTCCTACGCAGCGAGCGCCGGCTGCTGCGGCTTGCGGTGCAGGTGGACGGGCTTCACCTCGTAGCCACTGGGCAGCGCCTCGGTGAGATCGAGCTGGCGGTCGAAGCTCTGCGCGAAGCGCGCGACCTCCACCGTCCAGCGGTCGAGGTCGTGGAACAATTCGACGAGCGCGGGCTCGGTCCACTCCTCCGCCGGCCGTGCAAGCGCCTGCGCGAGCCGCCCGAGCTCGCGCCCGAGCGCCTCTGCCGGCAGCAGGCCGTCGAGCGCCTGCGCGAGCGCCTCGAGCCCCGGCTCGGCCTTGCCTCCGAGAAGCTGCACGAGCCCCTGCCCGACCAGGCGTCCCATGGTCTCCGCGCAGGCGAGCGCCTCGGCGTACTTGCGCTGGAACCGGAAGGCGTCGCGGTAGGCGCGTTCGTGCGCAGCCTCGAAGAAGGCGGAGCCGATTTTCACCTGGCTCGCACCCGCGCACTCCCCGCCGCCCAATTGCAGCACCCTGAAGTCGCCCTCGTCGCCGTGATCGCGGGCGAGCTGTGCCGCCTGCTCCGGCTTCACTTCCGTGAGATCGGCGAGAAGCGCGTTCAGGTGCTCGATGCCCTTGCGCCGCACCCAGGCGTAGAAGGTCTCGCCGCCCTCGCGCGTCTGGGCGTAGTCCTGCTTCACGCGTGCGATCGCCGTCTCGATGCGCGCCGAGGGAATGGAGGGCCCCTTGATCGCGAGCCCGCCGCCGCCCATGCCATTGCCGCCGAAATAAGTCTGGTAATGCGGGATGAGCTTGCCGTGCAGGCGCTTGCCTTCGCCGTAGATGCCGATATCGCCGGTCTCGGGCTGGGCGCAGCCGTTGTGGCAGCCGCTCACCCGGATGCGCAGATCCGCGCCGCCCCCGTCGAGCTTGGGCGCGACGATCGTGCTGGAGGTGATGCCGAGCCGGCATGTCGAGGTGCCGGGGCAGGCGACCACGTTGTCGCCCGGCTGCGGAGCGCCGAGCCCGAGCGGCGCGAGCCAGGCATAGATCGCCGCCACGTCCTGCACACGCACGTTGGGCAGCATCAGGTTCTGATCCTGGGTGGTGCGCACCTCGCTGAGCCCGAAGTGAGTGAGCACTTGCGCCACGCCGCGCAATTGCGCTGCGTTGAGATTGCCGATCGGCACCGCGATCGGCACCACCGCCAGCCCCGGCTGCCTCTGGGTGAAGACCTGCCGCGGCGCACCTGCGCCGGGCACGGTGCCGCTGCCGCCCGCGGACCATTCCGCGCGCGGATAGTCCGCGCGGCCCGCGTGCGCGGCCCGGGTGCGCACGAGCTCCTCGCGATACTTCTCGATGAAGCCCTGCGGCCCGAAGCGGTCCACCAAGAACTTGATGCGCGATTTGGCGCGCTTGGTGCGGTCGGAATAGCGGTTGTGCAGCGCGACGACCGCCTCCATCACCGGGATGAGATCCTGCTCCTCGATGAAGGGCTCGATCACGATCGCGTGGTGCGGCTTGTGGCCGAGCCCACCGCCCGCCATCACCCGGAAGCCGAAGCGCCCGCCCTCGTGCACGGCGACGAGGGCGAGGTCGTGCATCAGGCCCTGCGCGCAGTCGGCCTCGCACGCCGAAAAACTGATCTTGAACTTGCGCGGCAACTGCTGGTTCAGAGGATTGCGCAGGAAATGGCGCACCGCGCCGTCGAGATGGCGCGTCACGTCCACGTGCTGGCGTGGGCAGAGACCCGCGAGCGGGCAGGCGGTCATGTTGCGGATGGTATTGCCGCACGCCTCGCGCGTGGTGAGCCCCGCGCGCGCGAGATCGCGCAGCACGGCTGGCGTGGATTCGAGCGGCACGTAGTGCATCTGGATGTCCTGGCGCGTGGTGATGTGCACCACATCGTGGCGCGCGTAGGTCTCCAGCGCCTGCGCGATCGCCTCGAGCTGCGTGGCCGTCAGCCGCCCACCGGGGATCTTGATGCGCACCATGTTGACCCCTTCCTGGCGCTGCCCGTAGATGCCCTGCTGCAGCCGGATCGCGGTGAAACGGTCGGCCTCGATTTCACCCCGCAGATAGGCCTGGAGCGCCTCGTCATAGCGCTCGATCTCGGCGTGATCCACCAAGTTCTGAACCTGCGCGGTCATGTCATCCCCCCAAATGGGTAGGCAGGCATGTTAACCACCTGTTCTTATATCTCAAACGAATATTATGCTATGATGTTATAACTAAATATAATTTGCCATGAAGCTCCAGCAACTCCGTTACTTGCACGAGGTTGCCCGGCGGGGGCTCAACCTTTCCGAGGCGGCGCAGGCGCTGCACACCTCCCAGCCCGGCATCAGCAAGCAGATCCGCCAGCTCGAGGACGAGCTCGGGGTGCAGATCCTGGTGCGCAACGGCAAGCGGGTGGTGGATGTCACCGAACCGGGACGGATCATCCTCGCCATCGCCGAGCGCATCCTGAAGGACGCCGAAAACCTCAAACAGGTCGCGCGCGAATACGGGAGCGAGGACGAGGGGGCGCTGGTGATCGCCACCACCCACACCCAGGCGCGCTACGCGCTGCCTCCGGTGGTTGCCCGCTTCACGCAGCGCCACCCGCGGGTGCGGCTCGCGCTGCGCCAGGGCAGCCCCCAGCACATCGCCGAGCTGGTGAAATCGGGCGAGGCCGACATCGCGATCGTCACCGAGGCGGTCGAGTTCTACCAGGGCCTGGTGCTGCTGCCCTGCTCCCAGTGGAACCGCTGCGTGATCACGCCCCTGAAGCACCCCCTGCTCAAGGAAAAGCAGCTCACGCTGGAGGCGATCGCGCGCTATCCGATCATCACCTACGACTTCGCCTTCACCGGAGATTCCCCCATCAAGCGCGCCTTCGACACGAAGGGGCTCGCGCCGAACGTGGTGCTCACCGCCATTGACGCCGATGTCATCAAGACCTATGTCGAGCTAGGGCTCGGCATCGGCATCCTCGCCAAAATGGCGTTCGACCCCGCGCGCGACTTGGGCCTGAGACTGATCGACGCGAGCCATCTCTTCGAGCCCAGCCTGACGCGCATCGCCGTGCGCCCCCGCGTCTACCTGCGCGGCTACGTCTACGATTTCATCGAGTTGTTCGCGCCGCACCTCAAGCGCGCGGTGGTCGAGGCGACCTTGAAGGGCGAGGGCTCGTACTACGAATTGTGAGCGGGCAGGAACCCGCGCGGGAGAAACGGCCCGGCTCTGCGGTCACCGGCCGGCCGGCAGGAGCTCGGCGATGCGGTTCACCACCAGCTCGTGGCCCCAATCGAGGTCGCCGACGAGCGTGTAGCGGATCTTTCCGTCGGCGCCGATCACGAAGCTCGCCGGCAGGATGCGCACCTGCCAGGCGCGCGCCGCCCGTTTTTCCTGATCGAGCAGGATGGTGAAATCGAGCTTCGTCTGGGCGAGGAATCTGCGCACCCGCTCCTCGGGCTCGTCGAGGTTCACCGCGAGCACGGCGAAAGGCCTGCCCGCGAGCCTGTCCTTGAGCCGCTGGATCGAGGGCATCTCCTCGCGGCAGGGAGCGCACCACGTCGCCCAGAAGTTCACCAGCACCACCTTGCCGCGGTAATCCGCGAGGCGGTGGCGGCGCCCCTCCAGGTCGGCGAGCTCGAGGGCCGGAGCAGCCCCCCCGCTCCAGAGCTTGAGATCGGCCGCGCCTGCGGCGGCGAAGCCGTGCAGGCAGAACGCCGCCACTCCCAGTAAGCGAATCATCCAGGCATTCCTGCGGCGCGCCGCGAGGCGCGTCAGGGCGAAATGCTACGCGATTTTCAGCTCGCGCGCCTGGATCGTATAGCGAAAGGCATCGGGTTCGAGCGAATCGAGCCGCCCCTGTGCGGTCTCGCCGTTGGGATACATGAAGTACGGGATCTTCGGGCCACCCCGGGAGCCGGGGAGGCTCACGTCGTGCGCGTAATTGTACGCGAGCCAGTTCATCTCCCACGCGCCGAACAGCATCCGGCGCGCGCGCAGCACCCGCTCGTCGGTCAGCGCGAGATTGCCCGGGGGCTCCTCCAGCACCACCTTGCGCACGTCGGCCGGGTCCACCGGGATCCAGCCGTGGCCGCGGGCGTAGAACTCGGCGCGGCAGTGCTGCGCCCTGCTCACGTCTTCGGTATTCGCGCCGAGGCTGCGGTAGCCGAGGCCCGAGGGTGCGACCCGGAGCCCGTAGACATCGCGCGCCGGAACGCCCGCCGCGCGCGCGAGCCCCACGAACAGGGTGTTGAGATCCCCGCACTTGCCACCGAAGTTGCGCGTCTCGAGCATCGCCTTGATGTCGCCCCAGCCGCAGCCGCGCACCTTGGGATCGCGGAAAGTGTTGTCCACCACCCACTCGTAGATCGCGCGCGCGCGCTCGATGTCGGTGCGCGCGCCCCGCGTGATCTCGCGCGCGGTATCGCGCACGATGCCGTCGGTCGGGATGAGCTCGGTCGGCTCGAGGTTGAGCCGCAGCACTTCCCGGTCCTCCGCAGGCGCGTTCCCGGGCTTCGACCAGTTAACTGCGCGGTCGCGCGTGGCGAAGCGGCTCACCAGGGTGAGCGTGGGATTGGATACGGAATGCGGCCATTGCGCGTGCACGATACCCGCCCGGTACTTGGGTTCGGTGACGAGCTGCACGGTCGCGCCCGGAGCGCTCCAGCGGCTGCCGAGATCCTTCTGGTAGTCGGTGTCCTGGAGCAGCGGCACCGGGAGCCACACCTGGGTGAGGCCCGCGGGCCTGAGCACTTCCACCTTCGTCGTCACCTCGAACACGCGCCAGGGACGCGGCTCGGCCCCGGCCCGGTTCGGCTGCGCGAGCTGCGGGAGCGCACCGAGCGCAACGCCCGCCTTCAGGAAAGCCCTGCGATCCATCGCGCGTCCTCCTCGGAGCATTCGATCTTAGCCTAATCAAAGCGCGCCCTGGTGCCAAGCGTCCGCATAATCAATTGACTGCTTGATCACGCGATATGGCCCTAACCGAGCCACGGGCCATTGGCTGACGAGCTATTTATCGCGACCATCGACCCTCTCCACCCGGCAGAGGCACGAGGGTAAGGGATCGAGCGCCTTCAGGCATTATCACGACTCTCGTCAGGCGCTGCGCTGCGCGAAGTCGTGCAGCCGGAAGCCGAGCAGCCGCAACGCGAGAAAATAGACCGCGGCACCCAGCACGACCAAGCCGGCGAGGCGCGCCGCGCGCTCGCCCGCTCCCATCGCGAGCCAGCTCGCATCGCTTCCCGAGGCGAACCAGAGCACCGCGCCCATGACGCAGAGCGCGGCGAACAATTTCGCGAGGAACGCCGGCCAGCCCGGCTGGGGCGCATAGATGCCGCGGCGGCGCAGCGCGCGCAGCAGCAGCGCCGCGTTCGCGCAGGCGCCGAGCCCGATCGCGAGCGCAAGCCCCGCGTGCCTGAGCGGCCAGACGAAGGCGAGGTTCATGAGCTGGGTCAGAGCGAGCGTCACGAGCGCGATCCTGACCGGCGTGCGGATGTCCTGGCGCGCGTAGAAGCCGGGCGCGAGCACCTTGACCATGATCAGCCCGATCAGCCCCGCGCTGTAGGCGATGACCGCGCTGCGCGTAGCATGGACATCGGCGGCGGAAAATGCCCCGTAGTGGAAGAGCGTCGCGACGAGCGGAACGGCGAGCAGCGCCAGGGCCGCGGCGGCGGGGGCGGCAAGAAGCAGCGTCATCCGCAGCCCCCAGTCGAGCAGCTCCGAGTAGCGCTGCGCGGCCTCCTGCGCGTGGTGCCGGGCGAGGCTCGGCAACAGGATGGTGCCGAGCGCCGCTCCCAGCATGCCGGCCGGAAATTCCATGAGGCGGTCGGCGTAATAGAGCCAGGAGACGCTGCCCGTCACGAGGAAGGAGGCGAAGATCACGTTGACGAGAAGGCTCACCTGGCTGATCGAGACTCCGAATACGGCCGGCCCCATCTGCCGCAAAACGCGCCATACGCCCTCGTTCCCGAGATCGAGCCGCGGCCGCGGCAGCAGCCCGATGCGCGCGAGATGCGGGAGCTGGAAAGCGAGCTGCAGGACGCCGCCCGCGAACACCGCCCAGGCGAGCGCCGTGACCGGAGGGTCGAAGTAGGGCGCTCCCCACAGCGCGAAGCCGATGAACGAGAGGTTGAGCAGCGCGGGGGTCGCCGCCGGCACCGAGAAGCGGCCGTAGGTGTTGAGGATGCCCCCGGCGAGCGCGGTGAGCGAGATGAACAGGATGTAGGGAAAGGTGATCCTCAGCAGCTCGACCGTCAGCTCGAACTTGCCCGGCGCCGCGGTGAAGCCCGGGGCGCTCACGGCGACGATGACGGGCGCCGCGGCGATCCCGATCGCTGTCACCAGGGCCAGAGCGAGCGCGAGCGCGGCGGCGACATGATCCACCAGCAGCCGCGTTTCGCGCTCGCCGCGGCGGCTCTTGTATTCGGCGAGGATCGGCACGAACGCCTGCGAGAAGGCGCCCTCGGCGAAGAGCCTGCGCAGCAGGTTCGGGATCTTGAAGGCGACGAAAAAAGCGTCGGTCGCGAGCCCCGCGCCGAAGACGCGGGCGATGACGAGATCCCGGATGAAGCCGAGCACGCGCGAGACGAGCGTCATCGCGCTCACCGTCGCGAGCGCTTTCAGCAGATTCATCGCGCGCGGCCCCCGTGGCTCGGTGCCCGTGGGCCGGGCTCAGGGTTGCGCGTTCCGCGCTCCAAGTTTCGCGCTCGAGTTCGAGATCCAGGGCTCGAGGTTCGAGGCGATCCGCTGTCCGAGCCTTCGACCTTGAACGCCGAACACTCGACCCGCAACCTTGAACCTCGAACTTCGAACCTGTATCATAGGGCCCTTTTCCGATTCAATTCCCAGAGTTCAGCGCACATGGCCAACATCGCATCAGCGAGAAAGCGTGCGCGCCAGGCGGAGAAGCGGCGCCGACACAACGCCGCGCTGCGTTCCAAGTTGCGCAGCGCCGTGAGAAGCGTGAGAAGGGCGATCGCGGCCGGAGACAAGGGTGCCGCGCGCGCCGTGTTCCAGCGCGCCAGCGCCGTGATCGACTCGATCGCCGACAAGAACATCATCCACAAAAATACCGCGGCGCGCTACAAGAGCCGGCTCGCCGCGCAACTGAAGGCCATGCCCTGAGGAGCCTCGCGACACCCTTGAGCGAACCCGCAGCGCCCTCGCTCCGGCTGACCCGATCCACGAAACCATCAGCAATCGCAAGCCAGCAACACCACCGCAGAATACCGGCAGGCCGACTGTCCCGTGCCTCACCGGCTCTCGACAGCGGCTGCCGTTCTCCAGTCGCGGCGCAGCGGGCCGCGGATTCCTAGGCGCTCGCCGGCACCCCGGCCGCGCCGGGCAGGGCTGGCGGCCACACGTCGTCCGGGCGCTTCTGCTTGCGGCCCGGCCTGAGCCTGAGCGCGTTGTCGCGCGCGAACCCCAGCAGGAACGCATAGGCCGCAGGATCGAGCTCCTCGAGCCGCCGGTCCACCACCACGCAGCGGATGCCGCCCGCGATGATCGGCTTCAGATACGGCGAATAGGAAAGATGCCGGTCCTCCCCGAACACCGACATCATGCCACACAGCCGCTCGGCCCAGTCGCTGGGGCGAAACGACTGGCCACTCTCGGTGACGCCCTGGATGACGATTTCCGGGGAGCCTTCGAACATGGTCCGGATGCGGCAAGAGGCAGGCGATGCGAATATTACTACAGTGCGCCCGGCGCTCCCATGAGGGCGCGGCGGGCTGCAGGCTGGCAGCGCGGAATTGGCTTGCGCGGCCGCCACTTATCGGACAGAATTAGTACGATGTGAAACACACGGCGGCGCTTGCCGCCGTGTGTGCTTTTTGGAAGCCGGCCCGCATGCCGCATGTGATGAACACCTACGCGAGACTACCTGTCGCCTTCGAGCGCGGCGACGGTGTCTGGCTGTGGGACGCTCAGGGCAAGCGCTACCTCGATGCGCTCGCGGGAATCGCGGTGTGCGGGCTCGGCCACAGCCACCCCAGATTCGTCGCGGCTCTGCGCGAGCAAGCGGGCAGGCTGGTGCACACCTCCAACCTCTACGAAATCCCGCTGCAGGAGCGGCTCGCCGAGCGGCTCGCGGCGATCTCCGGCCTGGATGCCGTCTTCTTCTGCAATTCGGGGGCCGAGGCGAACGAAGCGGCGATCAAGCTCGCGCGGCTCCACGGCCGCGCGCGGAACATCGAGTCCCCAGCCGTCGTGGTGCTGGAAAGAGCCTTCCACGGGCGCACCATCGCGACCCTCACCGCGACCGGCAGCCGCAAAGTGCAGGCCGGTTTCGAGCCGCTGGTGGCGGGCTTCGTGCGGGTGCCCTTCGACGACCTCGCGGCAATAAGACGCGTCGCGGAGGCCAACCGCAGCGTGGTGGCGGTGCTGGTGGAACCGATCCAGGGCGAGGGCGGAATCAACATCTGCCACGAGGGCTATCTTGCGGGGCTACGCGAGATCTGCGACGCGCACGGCTGGCTGCTGATGCTCGACGAAGTGCAGAGCGGGATGGGGCGCACCGGCAAGTGGTTCGCCTACCAGCACTGGGGCGTGAGGCCCGACGTGGTCACGCTCGCCAAGGGACTCGGCAACGGCGTGCCGATCGGGGCGTGCCTCGCGGCGGGCGCGGCAGCGCAGCTGTTCAAGCCCGGCAGCCACGGCTCGACCTTCGGCGGCAACCCCCTCGCGTGCGCCGCGGCGCTGGCGACGCTCGCCGTCATCGAGGAGGAGCGGCTGATGGAGAACGCGCTGCGCCGGGGCGAGTTCATCCGCTCCGAACTCACCCGGCGGCTCGCCGGCGCGAAGGGCGTGAGGGAAATCCGCGGCATGGGGTTGATGATCGGCATCGAGCTCGAGCAGCCCTGCGGCGAGCTCGTGCAACAGGCGCTCGAACGAGGATTGCTGATCAACGTCACCGCGGACAACGTGATCCGGCTGCTGCCGCCGCTCACGCTGAGCGTGGAGGAGGCCGGGCTGCTGCTCGATACGCTCGTGCCGCTCGTTCTGGAATTCCTCGCCCGCGCGGGCGCGCCCCAGGCCGCCGCCCAGACGGCCTGACGCCGCCGCGCGGCAGCGATCCGCCATGCAGGTCAGGCACTATCTGCAGTTCAGGGATTTCTCCCGCGAGGAGTACGAGTACCTGTTCGAGCGCACGCGCTGGATCAAGGACATGTTCAAGCGCTACGTGCCGTACCAGCCGCTGCGCGACCGCACGCTCGCCATGGTGTTCGAAAAGCACTCCACCCGCACCCGCGTCTCTTTCGAGGCCGGCATGCACCAGATGGGCGGCACCGTGATCACGCTCATGACACGCGACACCCAGATGGGGCGCGGCGAGCCGATCGAGGATGTCGCGCGCGTCATCACCCGCATGGTGGACATCGTCATGATCCGCACCTTCGAGCAGGCGATCATCGAGCGCTTCGCCGAGCACTCGCGGGTGCCGGTGGTGAACGGCCTCACCAACGAATACCATCCGTGCCAGATCCTGGGCGACATCTACACCTACCTCGAGCACCGCGGCTCGATCCGCGGCAAGACCGTCGCCTGGATCGGGGACTCGAACAACGTCTGCAACACCTGGCTGCAGGCGGCCGAGGTGTTCGACTTCAACGTGCATGTCTCCACGCCCCCCGGCTACGAGGTCGAGCCCGAGCGCGCCGGTCTCTACGGCACCGGCCACTACGAGGAGTTCGCCGATCCGATGGAGGCGGCGAAGGGCGCCGATCTCATCGTGACCGATGTCTGGACCAGCATGGGCGACGAGGCCGAGGACGCCGAGCGCAAGCGCGACTTCGAGGACTGGCAGGTGGACGCGGAAATGATGCGCGTGGCGCGCCCCGACGCGCTGTTCATGCACTGCCTGCCGGCACACCGCGGCGAGGAGGTCACCGCCGAGGTAATTGACGGCCCGCAGAGCGTGGTGTGGGACGAGGCCGAGAACCGGCTGCATACGCAGAAGGCGCTGCTCGAATACCTGTTGCTCGGCCGCATCAAGACCCAGGGCGACCTGTGGTCTACCTGAAACCCTCGACGCAAGGGCGCAAGGCCGCCAAGAATTCGGAGACACGGCCCCGTGCTTTCCATGCTTTGCGCCTGCGCGCCTTTGCACCCGATATCGAGCTGAAAACATGAGCGATGTGAAAAAAGTCGTGCTCGCCTACTCCGGCGGGCTCGATACCTCGGTGATCCTCAAGTGGCTGCAGGACACCTATCGGTGCGAGGTCGTCACCTTCACTGCCGACATCGGCCAGGGCGAGGAGCTCGCGGCGGCGCGCGCCAAGGCGCGCAAGCTGGGCGTGCGGCAGATCTTCGTCGAGGACCTGCGCGAGGAGTTCGCACGCGATTTCGTGTTCCCGATGTTCCGGGCGAACGCTCAGTACGAGGGCGAATACCTGCTCGGCACCTCGATCGCGCGGCCGCTGATCGCCAAGCACCTGGTCGAGATCGCGCGCCGGACCGGGGCCGACGCGATCGCCCACGGCGCCACCGGCAAGGGCAACGACCAGGTCCGCTTCGAGCTCGGTGCCTACGCGCTCATGCCCGAGGTGCGGATCATCGCGCCGTGGCGCGAATGGGACCTCACTTCGCGCGAGAAGCTGCTCGCCTACGCGCGGGCGCACGGCATCCCGGTCGAGGGGGCGGGCAAGCGGGGCGGCGCGCCCTATTCCATGGACGCCAACCTGCTCCACATCTCCTACGAGGGCGGCGTGCTCGAGGACCCCGACCGCGAGCCCGAGGAGACGATGTGGCGCATCACCGTCTCCCCCGAGCGGGCCCCGGACCGGCCCCAGTACGTGGAGCTCACCTACCGCCGCGGCGACATCGTCGCGGTGAACGGGCGCAGGCTCTCGCCCGCCGGCGTGCTCGCGACGCTCAACCGCATCGGCGGCCGCCATGGCGTCGGCCGGCTCGACATCGTGGAGAACCGCTACGTCGGCATGAAGTCGCGCGGCTGCTACGAGACGCCGGGGGGCACCATCATGCTCAAGGCGCACCGCGCGATCGAGTCGCTCACGCTCGACCGCGAGGTGGTCGCGCTCAAGGACGACCTCATGCCGCGCTACGCGCGGCTGATCTACAACGGCTACTGGTTCAGCCCGGAGCGGCGCGCGCTGCAAGCGCTCATTGACCACACGCAGCGGCACGTCAACGGCACGGTGCGGGTCAAGCTCTACAAGGGCACGGTCACGGTAACCGGGCGGTCCTCGAAGAGCGACTCGCTGTTCGACCCGGCGATCGCCACCTTCGAGGAGGACCGCGGCGCCTACAACCAAGCCGACGCCGGGGGCTTCATCCGGCTGAACGCCCTGCGGCTGCGCACCGCCGCGAGGCTGAAGCGCAAGATCTAGAGGCAACGCCGCCAAGCCGCAAAGAGCGACTGGATGGGTCAAAAATATCGTGGCTCTCTTCGCGCCTTTGCGACTTGGCGTCGTGGATTCGAGAGCGTGTGAATGACAACCATCGCAGTCGTCAGGAAGGGCGGCTACGCGGCGATCGCCGCCGACACCCTGACCAAATGGGGCAGCGGGAAGGAGTCGGCCGCCTATGTCGCCAACAACGTCAAGATCGTGAAGGTCGGCGAGGCCTACCTCGCCGGTACCGGGTCGGCCACCTTCAAGCTGATCCTGCGCGACTATTTCGCGCAGCCCGGCGTGCCCGCGCGCTTCGACGGGACGCTCCAGATTTTCAAGACCTGGCAGGCGTTCCACGCCGCGCTCAAGGAACGCTATTTTCTCGCCACCGTCACCGACAAGGACGACGAGCTCGAGTCGAGCAAGTTCGACGTGCTGATCGCGAGCCCACACGGCATCTTCGGCGTCGGCGCGCACCGCACGGTGCAGGAATACCGCAAGTTCTACGCGATCGGCAGCGGCACCGATCTTGCGCTCGGCGCGATGTACGCGGCCTACGGCGATCCGCGGCTCTCGGCAGTGGAGGTGGCGCGGCTCGCGATCCGGGCGGCTGCGGAGTTCGACGATGCGACGGGACTTCCCGTGATCTCGCGCTCGGTCAGGCTGAAAACGCGAAAATGACCGGGCGGCAGGAGCGCCGGCGCGCGACGCAGGCGCGCGGCCGCGGTCGCTCGCGCGCCAGCCGGCCACGCTGGAGCGCTGGACGCACGGCGAGGCCTCCCGCCCGGCCGCAGCCGCGCGTTGCGGTTACAATGGCGGCGGCATCATGCAGCGGAGGGATTCGTGCCGTCGTTCGACATCTTGTCCGAAGTCAATCACGTCGAGATCCGCAACGCGGTCGAGCAGTGCAACAAGGAAATCGCGAACCGTTTCGATTTCAAGGGGTCGGACGCGCGGGTGGAGATCGACGAGAAGGAGAAAACGCTCACCGCCTATGCCGACGACGAGTTCAAGCTCAGGCAGCTGCGCGAGGTGCTGACCGTCAGGCTCGCGAAGCGCGGGGTGGACGTGCGCGCGCTCGAGCCCGGCAGGATCGAGCCGGCGAGCGGCAACAAAGTCAAGCAACAGATCAAGGTCCGCGAGGGCATCGAGCAGGAGCGCGCGAAGGCGATCGTCAAGCTCGTCAAGGACTCCAAGCTCAAGGTCCAGGTGAGCGTCCAGGGCGAAGCTCTGCGCGTGACCGGCGCGAAGAAGGACACCCTGCAGGAGGCGATCGCGCTGGTGCGCAAATCGGTCAGCGACTTTCCGCTGCAGTTCAAGAATTTCCGCGACTAGGCCGGTTCCCGACCGCGGTCAGGGGGCGCACGCCGTCCAGCGTGCGGAAACACTCTTCCTTCGCGGTCTCGACGAAGTCGGCGAGGTAGGGACGGGCGGCGGACTGCGCCGTGCACGTCGCATAAAGCTCGCTCCACAGGCCTTTCTTGCCGAGGCGGCGCGCGATCACGTACTCGTAGTCCACGTAGTTCTTCACGCCCCAGTTCGGTAGCGCGGCGATCCCGCGGCGGCTCGCCACGAGCTGCAGGATCGCCACCGTCAATTCCGCGGTGCGCATCGCCGCGGGGCGCACGCGCGCGGGCCTCAGAAAGCGGCGAACGACGTCAATGCGCTGCTCGGGCACCGGGTAAGTGATCAGCGTCTCGCTCCGGAAGTCCTCCGGCCTCAAGTAGCGCCGCGCGGCGAGCGGGTGCGAGACCGGCAGGATGCCCAGAATCTCGAAGCGAAACAGCGGCCAGTGGACCAAGCCTCGGTGTGCCCGGCGCTCGGAGCCGATCACGAGGTCGGCGCGCTCCTCGAGCAACAAGGCGGCCGGTTCCGGGTGAAATCCCGATACGAGGTCGAGCTCCACCTGGGGCCAGTGCCGCCGGAAGCGATCCATCACCGGCATGAGCCAGTCGAAGCAGGTATGGCACTCGAGCGCGATGCGCAGGCTGCCGCCCTCGCCCCGGCTGAGCTTGGCCACGTCGCGCTCGGCGCTGCGGATTTCGTCCGCCACCGCGCGCGCGGCCGCGGCGAGCCGCTCGCCCGCCGCGGTGAGCACCACACCCCGCCCCCTGCGGCGCACGACGGGGGCGCCGAAATGGCGTTCGATCGCGCGCAGCTGGTGCGAGAGCGCGGACTGGGTGAGATGCACGCGCCGCGCCGCCGCCGAAACCGACCCGGTCTCGGCGAGCGCGATCAGCGAGCGCAGGTGGCGGAGGTCTACCACGTTCGGTCTATCTATGAATAATGTGCATATTTTGCGTCAAAACATGTCATTTGATTCATGATCGAGAACGCGCCATCATGCTCCCGTGACCAAGGCCCACGTCCTCGGATTCCCGCGCATCGGCGCGCGGCGGGAGCTCAAGTTCGCGCTGGAACAATTCTGGCGGGGCGCGCTCGACGAGGCCGCGCTCGCCGCGCTCGGGCGCGAGCTGCGTCGGCGGCACTGGAATCTTCAGCGCACCGCCGACCTCGACTATGCGACGGTGGGCGATTTCGCATGGTACGACCACGTGCTCTGGGCGCTGGCCTGCCTCGGACTGATCCCCCGGCGTTTCGGCTTCGCGCCCGACAGGCTCACGCTCGCGCAGTATTTCTCGCTCGCGCGCGGCGACGGCGGCGTGCCTGCGATGGAACTCACCAAATGGTTCGACACCAACTATCACTATCTCGTCCCGGAATGGGACGACGCGATCCGCGCGGCCCCGGGCGTCGAGTGGCTGTTCGAGGAAGTGCGCGAGGCGCAGGCCGACGGCCACGCGGTGAAAGCCGCGATCGTGGGCCCGCTCACCCTGCTCCACCTCGGAAAATACCGCTCGGGCTCGGACCGCAGGCTCGATTTGCTCCCCGAGATCGTCGCAGCCTATGCGCGGCTGCTCGCCCGTCTCAAGGCGCTCGGCGTGGCCTGGGTCCAGATGGACGAGCCCGCGTTGTGCACGGATCTTGCGCGGGCGTGGTTGGACGCGCTTCCATCGGTCTACGATGCGCTCGCGCCGACGGCGCCGCCGATCCTGCTCGCCACCTATTTCGGGCCGGTGGCGGAGCATGCCCCGCTGCTCAAGTCGCTGCCGGTCGCAGGCCTTCATCTCGATCTCGTCCGGGGCCGCGGCCAGCTCGATGCGTTCCTCCCGGACTACCCGCAGTCCAAGGTGCTGTCGCTGGGAATGATCGACGGCCGAAATGTCTGGCGCGCGGATCTTGCCGCTGCGCTCGACGTGCTGGAACGTGCCCGCGATCGCCTGGGCGCGCGGCTGTGGGTCGGCTCGAGCTGCTCGCTGCTGCACGTGCCGATGGACAGCGCGCAGGAGCCCTCCCTCGAGGGTGGGCTCGCGGATTGTCTCGCGTTCGCAGTGCAGAAGCTCGACGAGATCGCGGCACTCAAGCGCGGGCTGCTCCAGGGCCGCGGCGCCATCGCGCAGGCGCTTGCCGCATCGCGCAAGGCACAAGAAACCTTGCGCTCTCTGGCGCGTAGAGGCTCCGCGCAGGCGCGACAGCGGCTCGCCGCCGTCACGGACGCTGACTGCTCGCGCGGCTCCCCGTTCGGCGTCCGGATCGGGCGCCAGCGCGAACGGCTGCGCCTGCCGCCGCTGCCCACCACCACGATCGGCTCGTTTCCGCAGACCGCGGAGATACGCCGCAGCCGCGCCGCCTGGCGGCGGGGAGCGCTCGACGATGCGCGATACGCCGCCACGATGCGCGGCGAAATCGCGCTCGCCGTGAAGCGCCAGCTCGAGCTGGGGCTCGACGTGCTGGTCCACGGCGAGCCCGAGCGCAACGACATGGTCGAGTACTTCGCCGAGCAGCTCGAGGGCTTCGCGGTGACCGAGAACGGCTGGGTCCAGAGCTACGGGTCGCGCTGCGTCAAGCCGCCCATCATCTATGGTGACATTCGCCGCCGCAAAGCGATGACGGTGCAGTGGATCGGCTACGCCCAGGAGCTCTCCCCCAAGCCGGTGAAAGGCATGCTGACCGGACCGCTGACCATGCTCCAGTGGTCGTTCGTGCGGGAGGACGCGCCGCGGGAGGCGATCGCTTTCGAGATCGCGCTCGCGTTGCGCGAGGAGGTGCTCGATCTCGAGCGCGCCGGCATTGCGGTCATCCAGATTGACGAGCCCGCATTCCGCGAGGGGCTTCCGCTCAGGAAATCCGGATGGCCGCACTACTTCGAGTGGGCAGTGCGCGCGTTCCGGCTGGCGGCGTCGGGCGTGGCGGACGAGACGCAGATCCACACCCATATGTGCTATTCGGAGTTCAACGACATCCTGCCGGCGATCGCCGCGCTCGACGCCGACGTGATCACGATCGAGGCCTCGCGCTCCGGCATGGAGCTGCTCGAGGCCTTCGCCGCCTTTCGCTACGCGAACGACATCGGCCCGGGCATCTACGACGTCCACTCCCCGCGAGTGCCCGGCGTGGAGGAGATGGTACGCCTGCTCGAGCGGGCCGCGCGGGTGGTGCCGGTCGAGCGGCTGTGGGTGAATCCCGACTGCGGGCTCAAGACGCGCGACTGGTCAGAAGTCGAGGCTGCGCTCGCCAACATGGTGAGCGCGGCCCGCTCGATGCGGTCCCGCACAGGCTAACGGCGGAGGAGCCCCCCGATCCAGCGCTCGTAGATACGGTCGGCGACACGGTGCAGCGCGGAGAGCCGTGCCTGCAGATCGCGCATGATTTCCTCCACCGGCTGCACCGCCGGGCTTTTGCCGAGATTGCGCGCGATCTCGCGCGCGCCGGAGGCGCACCACGCCTCGACGAGTTCGGGAGTCATCTCGACGTGGCACTGCATGCCGAGGTGAGGTCCGAGCGCGAACGCCTGGTTCCCGCAGTAGGGCCCGGCGAGAACGCGCGCGGCTCCGGGCGGAATCGAGAACGTCTCGCCGTGCCAGTGGAACGCCTCGAAGCCGTCGAGTCCGGCCCCGAACCATCGTGCAGCGGCCTCCCCGGGCACCACCTCCACCCTTCCCCATCCGATCTCCTTCACCGGGTTGCGCGTGACCTGGCCGCCGAGCGCCTTGGCCATCAGCTGCCCGCCGAGACAGTGGCCGAGCAGGGGCACGCCGCGCTCTGCTGCGGCACGGATCAGCGCGAGCGCAGGGGCGATCCAGGGCAGGTCGTCGTTCACGCTCATGGGACCGCCCATGAAGACGAGGCCGCTGAATTGAGGCGGGTTTTCCGGAACGGCATCGCCCTCGTCAATCCTGAAAAGCCGCCACGGGATGCCGCGACGCTCGAGGCATGTGGCAAAATAGCCCGGGCCTTCAGTCGCCGCGTGGCGGAATATGGCGACCGGCTTCACCGTTTCTCTTCGTGCTGGCAGGGAGGCGGAGATGCGCAATCTTAGTCCGATCGCGGCGGGTTTCCTACTGACGATCCTCGCGCCCGCGCAGGCGGCCGACATCGTCGTGGTGGGCCTGTTTCCGAACAAGGCGGTCGTCTCCATCAACGGAGGCAAGCCCCGCACCCTGTCCGTGGGCGAGACCTCGCCCGAGGGGGTGAAGCTCGTCGCCGCCACCAGCGAAGCGGCGACCTTCGAGGTCGGCGGCAAGCGCCGCACGCTCGCCGCGGGCGAGGGCGCGGCGATCGCCGCGGCGTCGGCCAGGGGAGGCGGCGGCACCGCGACGCTCACCGCCGACTCGCGCGGCCACTTCATCACCACCGGCGTCGTGAACGGCGTGAGCCTGCGCTTCATGGTGGACACCGGAGCCACCTCCGTGGTGCTCTCGAGCGCCGATGCGCGGCGCGTCGGCGTGAATTATCTCGGGGGGGCGCGCTCCTTCACCCAGACCGCGAACGGTGTCGTCCCGGTCTACAGCGTCAAGCTGGACACCGTGCGGGTGGGCGACATCACGCTGCACGACGTGGATGCGGTGGTGATCGAGGGCGAGCGGCTGCCGATCGCGCTCCTCGGGATGAGCTTTCTCAACCGCACCGAGATGAAGCGCGACGGGGTGACGATGACGCTCACGCGCCGTTACTGAACAGGTTTCGGAACCGCGAGGAGGGACGATAAACGGGATCGAGACTGCTCGTGCCCTCGGGCGCCCGAAGGCCGAATCCCGAATATATTCGCGGGCGCTTTCAGACAACCGCTGGCCGACAGGTCAGCGGTTCTTGTCGGAATGGCCCAGGTCCTTTCCGGGCGCCACGCGATCGCGCACCAGCTGCTTCAGCTCCGCCAGCTCGGGAAAGCGCCCGCGCTCCTTGCGCGACCAGAGCGTGGCACCGTCCAGCCGCACCTCGAACACGCCGCCCGCTCCCGGAACCAGGGTCACCGCGCCCAGCTCCGCCTCGAAGGTGGCGAGCAGCTCCTGCGCCATCCATCCCGCCCGCAGCAGCCACCGGCACTGGGTGCAGTACTCGATCTCGATGCGCGGCTTACCGCTCATGCGCGAAGCGCCCGAATGGGACTAGAATTCTACACGCCTCTTTCCTGCAATGAGTGGCTGCCATGACATCCCGTGACGACCTTCGCGAGCGGATCGTGGACGCCGCGCTCGAGCTCGGAGAGCGGACCTCGTGGGAAGCGGTGCGGCTGCACGACGTGGCGGACACGCTCGGCATCACCCTGGATGACGTGCGCCACTGCTTCCGCGAAAAAGAAGACCTGGTGGACGCCTGGTTCGACCGGGCGGACGCCGCGATGCTCCGGATGGCTGAAGCGCCCGGATTCGCGCAGCTCGCGCCGCGCGAGCGCCTGCAGCGGCTGATGATGACCTGGCTCGAAACGCTCGCGCCGCACCGCAAGGTGACGCGCCAGATGATCCTCGGCAAGCTCGAGCCCGGGCACATTCACATCCTCTTTCCCGGCATCCTGCGCGTCTCCCGCACCGTGCAATGGATGCGGGAGGCCGCTCACCGCGACGCCACCTACTTGCGACGGGCGCTCGAGGAGACCGGGCTCACTACGATCTACCTGATGACCTTCTTCTACTGGATGAACGACGACACGCCTGGCGCCTCGGCCACGAGCCGCTTTCTCGAGGGCTGGCTCGCGGCCGCCGAGCGGCTCGATCGCGCGGTCTACGGCGCGCCGCGCGGCGAGCAAACGGCGGCAAGAGGCCGGGCCTGAGCCGCTGCCCCAGGTTCGATTTCCAGGCTCGATGCGCGGAACCTCGTAACGCCGTCCTCGGACCTCGAGCTCTGAACCCGGAGCTTTGAACGCCGAGCCTCGAACCCGGAAATTTGGACACGATCACCCACGCCCTGAGCGGAGCGCTCGCCGCGCGGGCGGCCGCCCCGGCGCGCGCGGCGCAGGAGGCGCTGAGCCCCCGTGCCCGGATCGCGGCGGGATTCGCCGCGGCCGCCTTCCCCGACGCCGATTTCGCGCTGCGCCTCGCCGACACCCTCACCTATCTCAACTGGCATCAAGGGCCCACGCATTCCCTCGTGCTGCTGCCGCTCTGGGCCTGGCTGCTCGCGCATCTCTTCGCCCGGATCGGGCGCCGCCGCCACGCCTGGCGCGCCTTCTATCCCCCGGCCCTGCTCGGGATCGCGGCCCACATCGCGGGCGACCTGCTCACCGCTTACGGCACGATGCTCTTCGCGCCGCTCTCGGAGCGGCGCTACTCGCTGCCGATCGCGTTCGCGCTGGACCCCTACTTCACCGCCATCCTCGCGGCCGGCTTCGCACTCGCGCTCGCCCGCCCGCAGAGCCGCGCGCCCGCGCTCGTCGCGCTCGCGGTTCTGGGAAGCTACCTCGGGTTGCAGGCAGCGCTTCATCAGCGCGCGCTGCGGGTCGCAGCCGAATACGCCGCGACCCTCGGCCCGGACCGCGCCGAGACATACGCGCTCGCCCAGCCGCTCACGCCCTTCAACTGGAAGCTCATCGTCGCGCGCGGCGAGGATTATCACGAGGCGCACGTCAATTTGTGGCGCACCCGCTCCCTCCCCGCCCCCGGGCCCGGGGACGGGATGCTGCGCCGGATCGCAGCGGGTTACCAGCCGGTGACGGCGGCGCACTGGAGGCGCCACCGCCGCTTCGGAGACGAGCCTTCCGCGGCCGCCCTCGCGCGCGCGGCGTGGAACGACGACGCTTTTGCGGATTTCCGCCGCTTCGCGGCGTTCCCGGTGCTCCACCGCGTGGAGACCGCGGAAGGGCGCGTGTGCGTGCGGTTCGTGGACCTGCGTTTCACGCTGCCGGGGCTCGCGCCCTCGTTCCAGTTCGGGCTGTGCCGCGGCGCGGCCGAGGGCTGGCGCCTGGAGCGCGTGCGCGGCTCGTTCTGGATAGACTAGGCTTTCGACTTGGCGTTCTCGCCCGGCTCGATCATCGAGAGCAGGTGCCCGAACTTGGAGCGCTTGGTGCGCAGATAGTCGCGGTTCGAGCGGCGCGCGGGCACCTCGATCGGCACGCGCTCGGTAACGGCGATCCCGTACTGCTCGAGCTGCTGCACCTTGTCCGGGTTGTTGGTCATCAGCCGCACCCTTCTCACGCCGAGATCGAACAGGATGTGCGCGCCCGCCTTGTAGTCGCGCATGTCGGCGGCGAATCCGAGCGCGTGGTTCGCCTCCACCGTGTCGTGGCCCTCGTCCTGCAGCGCGTAGGCGCGGATCTTGTTGATGAGGCCGATGCCCCGGCCCTCGTCGAACATGTAGACCAGCACTCCGGCGCCGGCTTCCTCGATCATCGCGAGCGCGGCATCGAGCTGCTCGCCGCAATCGCAGCGCTCGCTGCCGAAGACGTCGCCCGTGAGGCACTGCGAGTGCAGCCGCACCAGCACCGGGGCGCCGGGCCCGACCTCGCCCTTGACCAGCGCGACGAAGGCCTGGGTCTCGAGGTTGTCGCTGTAGACCAGCAGCTGGAACTCGCCTGCCCGGCGCGTGGGTAGCCGCGTCTGAGCGCGGCGCCGCACCTCGCGCTCGTTCTGGCGATAGGCCACGAGGTCCGCGATGCGCAGAATCTTGATCCCGTGGCGCGCGGCGAAACGCTCGAGCTCGGGCATGCGCGCCATGGTGCCGTCCTCGTTCATGATCTCGCAGATCACGCCGGCTGGCTTCAGCCCTGCGAGCCGTGCGAGGTCCACCGCGGCTTCCGTGTGCCCGCGGCGCGCGAGCACGCCGCCGTCCACCGCACGCAGCGTGAGCGTGCGACCGGGACGGATCAGATCGGTCGGCTTCGCGTTGTCAGCGATCGCTACCGCGATGGTGCGGGCGCGGTCGTAGGCCGACATGCCGGAGCCGACGCCTTCGCGCGCGTCAATCGGGGTCGCGAACGCGGTGCCGAACTTGGTCTGGTTGCCGGTATCATCGGTGATGAGCGAGAGCCCGAGCTGACGCATGCGCTCCTCGGTCAGCGCGAGCGAAATCAACCCGCGCCCGTAGGTCGCCATGAAGTTGATCGCCTCGGGGGTGGCGCGCTCGGCCGCGACGAAGAGATCGCCCTCGTTCTCGCGGTCCTCGTCGTCCACGATGATCACCATCCGGCCCATCCGCACGTCGGGCAGGACGGCTTCGACGATGTATTCGCTCGTTTTGTCGGCCGTGCCCATCGAACACCCGGTCACACCCGCTCGCTCACCGGCGGCTGCCGATCACCCGACGGGGTTGCCGCGGCCGATGAGCCGCATGAACTCGGCGCGGGTCTTCTCGGTGTTGAACTCCCCGGTGAAGGCGGAGGTGGTGGCGACCGAATGCTGTTTCTGGATGCCGCGCATGACCATACACAGGTGCTGCGCCTCGATCACCACCGCCACTCCCACGGGCTTCAGCGTCGCCTCGAGGCAGTCGCGGATCTCGACCGTCAGGCGCTCCTGCACCTGGAGCCGCCGCGCGAACGCGTCCACCACGCGCGGAATCTTGGACAGACCCACGATGTAGCCGTCGGGGATGTAGGCCACGTGGCACTTGCCGAAAAAAGGCAGCAGGTGGTGCTCGCACAGCGAATAGAGCTCGATGTCCTTCACGATCACCATCTGCTGGTAATCCTGGCGGAACATCGCCGAGCGCAGGATCCCGGCCGGATCGAGGTCGTAGCCGTGGGTGAGGAACTGCAGCGCCTTCGCCACGCGCTCCGGGGTTTTCTTGAGCCCCTCGCGGTCGGGATCCTCGCCGAGCTCCTTGAGGATGGCGCGGTACTTCTCCGCGATGCGCCGCACCGCCGCGGGGTTGTACTCGTCCACGCGCGCGTAGCCGGCGTAGCCGTTCATCTCGTTTTCTTCGAGCATTTTCCTGTCGAGCGCCATCGAAACGCCAGCCTCGTCGCGACTTCAATCGCCCGGGCTTCCCTCATCTTGCCCGCAGCAGCGGATAAAAGGATTGTATCAACTAGGGATTGCCTCGGCCCGGATCCGACGCAATCCTTTCCCGAATGGCCTTCGCAATTCCTTCCTTGTTGAGACCGACGGAGGCGAGCTGAATTCCCGGATCGCCCTGGTCAATGAAGCGGTCGGGCAGCCCCAGCTGCAGCACGGGCACGGTGCGCCCCGCCTTCTGCAGCGCCTCCAGCACCGCGCTGCCCGCGCCCCCCATGACGACATTCTCCTCCACCGTCACCAGCAGGTCGTGGTCCGCGGCAAGCTCCATCACCAGCTCCTCGTCGAGCGGCTTCACGAAGCGCATGTTGGCGACCGTCGCGTCGAGCTCCTCGGCCGCCTCCAGCGCGGGCTTGAGCATGGAGCCGAAGGCGAGGATCGCGACGCGCCGCGCAGCGCCGGCACCGGCCCTGCGGCGGCGGATCTCGCCGCGCCCCACGGGCAGCGCCGTCATCTCCTTCCTCACCTCCACTCCCGGCCCGGTGCCGCGGGGATAGCGCACCGCCGCGGGCGTATTCATCAGGAAACCGGTGTAGAGCATCTGCCGGCACTCGTTCTCGTCGGCGGGTGTCATCACCGTCATGTTCGGCAGACAGCGCAGGTACGTCAGATCGAAACTGCCGTTGTGGGTGGCCCCGTCGCCGCCGACCAGTCCGGCGCGGTCAATGGCGAAGAGAATCGGCAGGTTCTGGATCTGCACGTCGTGGATCAGCTGGTCGTAGGCGCGCTGGAGAAAGGTCGAGTAGATCGCCACCACCGGCTTGTAGCCCTCGCACGCGAGCCCGGCAGCGAAGGTGACCGCGTGCTGCTCGGCGATCCCGACGTCGAAGTAGCGGTCGGGATAGAGCTCGGCGAAGCGCACGAGACCCGATCCCTCGCGCATCGCCGGCGTGATGCCGATCAACCGCGGGTCGCGTTCCGCCATGTCACACAGCCAGTCGCCGAATACCTGGGTATAGGTGAGCTTGCCGCCGCCCTTGCCGCCGACGATGCCGTTTGCGGCGTCGAACTTGGCGACGCCGTGATAGAGCACCGGATCGGCCTCGGCGAGCTTGTAGCCCGCGCCCTTGCGCGTCACGACGTGCAAGAACTGCGGCCCCTTCAACTGCTTCATGTTGCGCAGCGTGGGAATGAGCGCGTCGAGGTCGTGCCCGTCAATCGGCCCGATGTAGTTGAAGCCGAGCTCCTCGAACAGCGTCCCGGGCGTCACCATGCCCTTCATGTGCTCCTCGGCGCGGCGCGCGAGCTCCCCCAGCACCTTCTCGCCGGCACGCTTGGCGGCGGCGTAGAAGCGCCCCGACATGAGCTTGGCGAGATACTTGTTGAGCGCCCCGACCGGGGGCGAGATGGACATGTCGTTGTCGTTGAGGATTACCAGCAGGTCCACGTCTGCCGCCCCGGCGTTGTTGAGCGCCTCGAACGCCATGCCGGCGGTCATCGCGCCGTCCCCGATCACCGCCACGACGTGCCGCTTCACACCCGCGAGCTTGGAGGCGACCGCCATGCCGAGCGCGGCGCTGATCGAGGTGCTCGAGTGCGCGGTGCCGAAGGTGTCGTACTCGCTCTCTTCGCGGCGCGGGAAGCCCGAGAGCCCGCCCCACATGCGCAGCCGCTTCATGCCTTCGCGCCGCCCGGTGAGCACCTTGTGGCCATAGGTCTGGTGCCCGACGTCCCACACGATGCGGTCGTGCGGGGTATCGAAGACGTAGTGCAGCGCGATGGTGAGCTCGACCGTGCCCAGGTTGGAGGAAAGGTGCCCTCCGGTCTGGCTCACCGATTCGAGCAGGAATGCGCGTAACTCGCCGGCGAGCTGCCTGAGCTGCTTCATGTCGAGCCGCCGCAGCTCGTGCGGGTAGTTGACGCTTTTCAGGAGCTCGTACTTCGCCCCCCCGGCCGCCGCCGGCTGGGACCCGATCACGGAATTCAACACGTTCTCCGACATCCGCATTGCCTCGTCAGGTGCCCGCGTGTCACGACCGCCTTCCCTATTCCCGCGCGGCGTGCGGCGGGCCCGACCGCCAGCCCGATCGGACGCGGCCTCGGGCGCGCTCGCTGCCCGTATCCGATCGCATTGCGTCGGACGCATGCGCGCCTCTGCGGTCGCATCCCCATGAATGGCGCTGCTCTTCGCTGCGGCGCGCGCCGAACCGGCGCTGCGCGTCCGGCCTCGACATCCCTTAGAACCTCCTCAGCACGATAAAATCCGCGATCTGCCGCAGCCGCAGCGCCTGCTCCCCGAAGGCGGCGAGCGCCGCGAGCGCCTGCTCGCGCAGCTCCTGGGCGAACTGCCGGGCGCGGGACACCCCCATCGCGCTGACGTAGGTGGGCTTGCCGTCCTTGGCGTCCTTGCCCGCGGTCTTGCCGAGCGTCGCAGTGCTCGCCTCGGCGTCGAGCACGTCGTCCACCACCTGGAAGGCGAGCCCGACGAGCTTGGCGTAGAGGTCGAGCTGCGCGAGCCCGCGCTCGTCGAGCCCGTTGCCGCACCGCGCCCCGAGCAGCACCGAGGCGCGGATCAATGCCCCCGTCTTGTGGATGTGCATGAACTCGAGCTCGGGCACGGTCAGGTGCTTGCCCACCGACTCGAGGTCGATCGCTTGGCCACCCGCCATGCCGCGCGAGCCGGCGGCCGCGGCGAGCAGCTTCACCATCTCGAGCTGGGTCTGCAGCTCGTCGGCGAGCCGGTATTCGCCGAGCAGCTGGAACGCGAGACTCTGCAGCGCGTCGCCCGCGAGCAGCGCGGTCGCCTCGTCGTATTCCACGTGGCAGGTCGGCCGACCGCGCCGCAGGACGTCGTCGTCCATGCACGGCAGATCGTCGTGCACCAGCGAATAGGCGTGGATCAGCTCGACGGCCGCAGCCGCGATCTCCACCCGCTGCGGCTGCGCGCGCGCGAGCTCCCCGGCGGCGAAGGCGAGCAGCGGGCGCACGCGCTTGCCCCCGCCGAGCACCGCGTAGCGCATCGCCTGGTGCAGCCGCTGCGGCGCGATTTCCGGAGCCGGCAGCACGCGCGCGAGCACCGCCTCCACCCGCTGCAGGTGCTGGTGCGACCAGGTGGAAAAATCAGCTGCCGTCGTTATCGTCGCCGTCACTCTTGAAGTCCCGCAGGATGCCGTCCTCCAGCAACTTGACCTGCTGCTGCGCATCCTGCAGGGCCGCCTGGCAGTACTTGAGCAGCTCGGCGCCGCGCTTGTAGGCGGCGAGCGCGCGCTCGAGCGGCATCTGGCCGGCTTCCATGCTGGACACGATTTTTTCCAGTTCCGCCAGCGCCGCTTCCAGGCTCTGGGGTGGCTGGGATTTCGACACCCTGGGCACGGGGATAGCCGCCCTCCGGATGAAACTGAAAGGGTAGCCTAGTCAGAAGCTTGCGGTCAACGCGCGCGCGCCGAGCCCCCGCGCGCCACGGCCTCCAGCACAACGGCCTCCGGCATCGCTCAACCGGCGTGCTTGCCGGGAGTCCAGCCGTGCTTCGCGATGTGCTTTTGCGCGACCTCGAGCGGCTCCTCCTCGAGGGGAGTGGCCATCGTGTCGTTGAACCGGTTCATGAAGCCGAAGTAGGCGACGAGCGCCGCGATCTCCACGATCTGCCCTTCGGTCCAGTGCCGCTTCATGCGCTCGAAGAGTTCGTCCGTCACCCCGTTCGGCTGCGCCGCCGCCGCGATCGCGAATTCGATTGCCGCGCGCTCCGCCTCGGTGAAGAGCGGGCTGGTGCGATACTCCCACACTTTATCGAGCTTCTCGTCCTGGATGCCTGCCTGGAGCGACGCCCCGGCGTTGTGCGCCATTCAGTAATGGCAGCCGTGGGTTCGCGACGCGACATAGGCGAGCAGCCGCTTGAAGCCGACACCGACCTCCCCCTGGGGGTCGAACACCGCAGCGCTGAGCGCTCTCAGTGCCCGCACGATCCTGGGTCTGCGCTGCAAGATCAGCAGGCTGTTGGGAATGTAGTGGCCGGACGCCTCGATCTGTTCGAAGACGTCGGCGAGCTCGGGAACCGAGCCAAGGGGCAGCGGAGCGAGTCGAGTCATGGCGGGGGCTCTGGGCGGTGCGATTTTTCGAACCATATAGTCCGCTACCAGATCCGTCAAACTTTTCCCGCAAGGTCCTCTCCGGGGCAGCGATCGCGAGCCGGCAGCCGCGCCTGTCGGCAAGACGCATTCGGCGAGCAGCGTGGCAGGGGACCGGTTATTTTCCCTGGGAAGAGGCCCGGGCAACGCAAAAAAAATGACACGGGGCGCGCCAGCGGCCGGTCAAAGACGGGCGAGCGCAGCTCGTCGATCGGAAAATCACTGCAGTCAATGAGTTACCGCTGGCAAGCACTACCGCTCGAATCCACGTCCCCCTCGGGCGCCCGCATCCACGGCCCACCCGTGCCCGTATTAGCGTGCGACGAGACCCCCGTGCAGGCTTTCCGCTATCATCGCCTTGATCACCCGGAGCACCGTTCATGCACGCGACCCTGCCGCTGCTCGAAGCCACCGACTTTCCCGCGATCCACCGCAGGCGCCTGGAAACCCTGCAGGTCAACCTCGGCTACAAATGCAACCAGACCTGTGTGCACTGCCATGTCAACGCGGGCCCCACCCGCACGGAGATGATGAGTCGGGAGACCGCGCTCGAAGTGCTCGCTTTCCTCGAGCGCTCGGGGGTGAGAACCCTCGACCTCACCGGCGGCGCCCCGGAGCTGAATCCCCATTTCCGGATGCTGGTGCTGGGCGCGCGCCGGCTCGGCGCGCACGTCATGGACCGCTGCAACCTCACCGTGCTCGAGCAGCCCGGTCAGGAGGACCTCGCGCGCTTCCTCGCCGATCACGGGGTCGAGGTCGTGGCCTCGCTGCCCTGCTATCTCGAGCACAACGTGGACCGGCAGCGCGGGCGCGGCGTGTTCGAAGCGAGCATCCGGGCGCTCAGGGCGCTGAACGCGCTCGGCTACGGGCGGCCGGGCTCGGGGCTCGTGTTGAACCTCGTTTTCAATCCGCAGGGGCCGAACCTGCCGCCGCCGCAGGAGCGGCTCGAGGCCGACTACCGCAGCCACCTCGGAGAGCGCTACGGCATCGTCTTCAACCGCCTCTACGCGCTCACCAATATGCCGATCCAGCGCTTCGGGAGCATGCTCGTGTCGAAGGGGCAGTTCGAGGCCTACATGGCGCTGCTCAAGAGCGCCTACCGGCCGCAGAACCTGGAATCCGTCATGTGCCGCACCCTGCTCTCGGTGGACTGGCGCGGCTACCTCTACGACTGCGACTTCAACCAGATGCTCGGCCTGCCGCTCGCGTTGCGCGGCCGCTCGAGAATCCATCTGCGCGAGCTCTCCGGCGGCGAGCTCGAGGCCAACCCGATCATCGTGAAGGATCACTGCTATGGCTGCACCGCCGGCCAGGGCTCGAGTTGCGGGGGCGCGCTGGTCACCTGATTTCGCTTACCGGAGCGACGACATGAGCACTTCTTCCTATCTCGACACCACCCGCGATCTCTACCGCGAAGCCGCGCTCAACCCGCAGGAGGGCCTGTGTTGCACCACGAGCCCGGTCTGGCAGCTTCCCGAGCTGGCGATTCCCAAACGGATGCTCGCCATGAATTACGGCTGCGGCAGCACGGTGCACCCGCGCGATCTGGCGGGCGCCCCGAACGTGCTCTACGTGGGCGTCGGCGGCGGCATGGAGCTGCTGCAGTTCGCGTACTTCACGCGGCGCGAGGGCGGCGTGATCGGCGTGGACGCGGTGGACGAGATGCTCGCCGCCTGCCGCAGGAACCTCGAAGAGGCGCAGCGCCTCAACCCCTGGTTCCGCGCCTCGTTCGTGGACCTGCGCAAGGGCGACGCGCTCGAGCTCCCGCTCGCCGACGAGAGCGTTGAGGTCGCCGCTCAGAACTGTCTCTTCAACATCTTCCGCGACCGCGACCTCGAGCGCGCGCTCGCCGAAATGTACCGGGTGCTCAGGCCGCGCGGCAGGCTCATTCTCTCCGATCCGGTGTGCGACGCACCGATGCCCGAACACCTGAAAAATGACGAACGGCTGCGGGCACTGTGCCTGACCGGCGCGATCCCGCTCGAGGACTACATCGGGCGCCTCACCGCGACCGGCTTCGGCACGATCGAGGTGCGCGCGCGCCGGCCGTACCGCGTGCTCTCGCCGCGCCACTACGCGATCGAGCGGCTGATCGTCGTCGAGGCCGTGGAAATCTGCGCCGTCAAGGACCCGATGCCGGCCGACGGCCCCTGCGTCTTCACCGGCAGGACCGCGATCTACCACGGGGAAGCCGATTTTTTCGACGACCACAAGGGGCATTTCCTCACGCGCAATCAGCCGCTCGCCGTGTGCGACAAGACCGCGCGCGCGCTGGAGGCGCTCGGGCGCGACGATCTCTACGTGTCCGGACCGACCTGGTTCTACGACGGCGGAGGGTGTTGCTGACCCGCACGTGGTCCGGCCGTTGCGCTCCGCTTTCGAAGGCCGCCGGTCCACGCCAGACCTGCCGCCCGGCGACACCCTGGAAGAAAAAGCGTCATGACACGGGGCAGGATCGCCCTCGCGGGCCTGATCGCGGCGCTCGCCGTGGCGTTTTTCGCGCTCGGCGGACATCGCTATCTCACCTTCGACGCCATCAAGTCGCAGCAGGCGGCGATCGAGGCCTATTACCAGGCCCACCCGTGGCGCACCGCGCTCGGCTACTTCGTGCTCTACGTGGCGGTGACCGGCCTGTCGCTGCCGGGGGCCGCGGTGATGACGCTCGCCGGCGGTGCCGTATTCGGGCTGCTGTGGGGCACGGTGATCGTCTCGTTTGCGTCCACGATCGGCGCAACCCTCGCTTTCCTCGCCGCGCGCTACCTCCTGCGCGACTGGGTGCAGGCGCGTTTCGGCGAGCGGCTCGAACCTGTCAACGAAGGCGTCGCGCGAGAGGGCGCCTTTTATCTGTTCGCGCTGCGGCTGGTGCCTCTGTTCCCGTTCTTCGTCATCAATCTGGTGATGGCGCTCACCCCGATCCGGACCTGGACTTTCTACTGGGTGAGCCAGGCAGGCATGCTGGCGGGCACCCTCGTCTACGTGAACGCCGGCACCCGGCTCGCCGCGGTCGGCTCGCCCGGGGAAATCCTCTCGCCCGGCCTGATCGGAGCATTCCTGCTGCTCGGATTCTTCCCCCTGATCGCGAAGAAAATCCTGGACGCAGTGAAGGCGCGCCGCGTCTACGCCCGCTGGAGGCGCCCCGCGCGCTTTGAGCGCAACCTCGTCGTGATCGGCGCGGGCTCGGCGGGGCTCGTTTGCGCCTACATCGCCGCGGCGGTGAAGGCGAAGGTCACGCTGATCGAGAAGCACCGCATGGGCGGAGACTGTCTCAATACCGGCTGCGTGCCCTCCAAGGCGCTCATCAAGACAGCGCGGCTGCTCGCCCGGATGCGGCGCGCTCCCGAGTTCGGAATCCGCTCGGCTGCCGCCGAGTTCGACTTTGCCGAAATCATGGAACGGGTGCAGCGGGTGATCCGCGCCGTGGCCCCGCACGACTCGATCGAGCGCTACACAGGGCTCGGCGTGGAATGCATCCTGGGGGAGGCGCGCATCACCTCGCCCTGGAGCGTTGAGGTGCGAACGGCGGACGGCACGCGCACACTCACCACCCGTGCGATCGTGATTGCCTCCGGCGCGACCCCCTTCGTGCCGCCGATTCCGGGTATCGAGCGCGTGGACTATGTCACCTCCGACACGGTGTGGGGGCTACGGGAGCTGCCGCGGCGACTGGTGGTGCTGGGGGGCGGCCCGATCGGCTGCGAGCTCGCCCAATGTTTCGCCCGCTTCGGGGCGCAGGTGACTCTGGTCGAGATGCTCCCGCGGCTGCTGGTCCGCGAAGACCCCGAGATCTCCGAGATGATCGCGCGGCGCTTCCGCGAGGAAGGGATCAACGTCCTGACCGGCCACCGGGCCCGGGAATTCCGCGTGGAGAACGGCGAGAAGATCCTGGTGGCCGAGCACGAGGGGCGCGAGACGCGCGTCGCCTTCGACAAGTTGCTGTGCGCGGTCGGGCGGCTGCCCGACACCCGTGGCTGCGGGCTGGAGGAACTCGGCATCGCGACGACGGCGAAGACCGTCGAGACCAACGAATACCTGCAGACGATCTATCCCAACATCTACGCCTGCGGCGACGTCGCGGGGCCCTACCAGTTCACCCATACCGCCTCGCACCAGGCGTGGTACGCGGCGGTGAACGCCCTGTTCGGGAAGCTGCACAAGTTCCGGGTGGACTATTCGGTGATCCCCTGGGCGACCTTCACCGACCCCGAGGTCGCGCGCGTGGGTCTCAACGAAACGGAGGCGAAAGAGAAAAACATACCCTACGAGCTCACCACCTACGGGCTGGAGGAGCTCGACCGCGCGATTGCCGACGGGGAGGCGCACGGCGTGGTGAAGGTGCTGACCGCGCCCGGGCGCGACCGGATCCTGGGCGCGACCATCGTCGGGGAACACGCGGGCGACCTGATCGTCGAATACATTGCGGCGATGCGCCACGGCATCGGGCTGAACCGGATCCTCGGCACCATCCACATCTACCCGACTTTCGCCGAGGCCAACAAATACGCCGCAGGCGCATGGAAGAAGGCCCACGCGCCCGAACGATTGCTCAAGTGGGCCGAACGCTACCACTCGTGGATGCGAGGCTGACGCGAGGGATGCGGCACGCGGGACTCGGAACGAAGGTTTTCGTTGCGCTGCTCGCGCTGCCCGCGCATTTGCTGGCGAGCGGCGCGACCGCGCAGGCCCGGTTCGACCACGCGCATGGGGCTTGGGATGCGCTGCTCCGGAAACACGTCGTGCTGATCCACGGCGGCAGGGCTTCCCGGGTCGACTACGCCGGCTTCCAGCGCGACCGCGCAACGCTCAAGGGCTACCTCGCCTCGCTCGCAGAGGTGGGCGAGCCGGAATTCAGGAGCTGGAGCCGCGCCGAGCAGCTCGCTTTCCTGATCAACGCCTACAACGCCGCCGCCGTGGAGAAGATTCTCACCCGCTATCCGGACATCCGCTCGATATGGGATTTCGGCCGTCTGTTCGGCCACCCGTTCAAGGACCGGTTCGTGAGCCTGCTCGGCCGAAGAATGAGTCTCGACGACATCGAGCACGACACGATACGCGCCGAGGGCGCGTACGACGACCCGCGCATCCACTTCGCGGTCAACTGCGCCGCGGTGACCTGCCCGATGCTGCGCGAGGAAGCCTACGTCGCGCGCCGGCTCGAGCAGCAGCTCGAGGAGCAGACCGTGCGCTTTCTCTCGGACCGCGCGCGCAACCGCTACGATCCCGAGACCGGCGCGCTCGAGGTCGCGAAAATCTTCGATTCCTACCCGTGGTACGGCGGGGACTTCCGGCGCGGGTGGAAGGGCTATACCTCGCTCGAGCAGTTCTTCGCCCGCTACGCGGACCTGCTTGCCGATGCGCCGGAGCACCGCAGGCTGATCGCCGAGCGCAAGGCGAGAATCCGCTTCCTCGAATACGACTGGGGGCTGAACGACGTCAGGCGCTGAGCCTGTTGCTGTCCGACGCTCGGTGCCCGCAGGGCTCGAGGCCGCGGAGCCGCCGACACCGAACACGGGGCCTGAACGCATGACACGACCAGGAATGCTCTCGATCATCGTTCCCTGCCTCAACGAAGCCGAGGGCGTCGGCGCGACGCTCGCTGCGTTGGCTCCGCTGCGCGCGCGCGGCGCGGAGCTGATCGTGGTGGACGGCGGAAGCCGCGACGGCACTGCGGAGCGCGCGGCGCCGCTCGCCGATCTCGTGCTCACCGCGCCACGCGGACGCGCCTCCCAGATGAACGCCGGGGCCGCGCGCGCCCGCGGCGAGATCCTGCTGTTCTTGCACGCCGACACGCGGCTGCCCGAGGGAGCCGATGCGCTCGTCGTGGAGGGGCTCGAGCGCGCGCGCCGCGGCTGGGGGCGCTTCGACGTCACGATCGCGGGAGCGCACCCCCTGCTGCGGGTCGTGGAGCGGCTCATGAACCTGCGCTCGCGGCTGACCGGCATCGCCACCGGCGATCAGGCGATCTTCGTCACCAAATCGCTCTTCGACGCCGTGGGTGGTTACCCGGACATTCCGCTCATGGAGGACATCGAGCTCTCGGCGCGCCTGAAGCGCTACGGGCCGCCGCTGTGCCTCGGGCAGCGCGTTGTGACCTCGGGGCGGCGCTGGGAGCGACACGGTGTCGCGCGCACGATCCTGCTCATGTGGCGCCTGCGGCTCGCCTACTGGGCGGGCGCCGATCCGGCCGAGCTCGCGCTGCGCTATTACGAAAACCGCTAGATTTCTTGCCACAGAGCTGCGCAGCGCAAGAACTATCATAGGGCACAGAAAGCACGGACAGCGGCAGGAACGATCCCTTCGAGTCTCTCGGTGCTCGCCGTGATCCCCGCGATTGCATGCAGCAAGGCGCTTTCTCGCCATGGAGAACACAGCGTTCGCAGAGCCAGGGACCGTGACCGCGGGAGATCGGCAGACCGGCACGAGCGCGAAACGGCGCGCAAGCCCTTTCCACTTCCGCGCTCACGCTCCCACGCCCTCGCGTCTCCGTGCTCCCGGTGATCCCTGTGGCTGATTCTTCATGAAGGCCACCGCCATCATGGTTTTCGCCAAGGCGCCGCGGCCCGGGGAGGTCAAGACCCGGCTCATCCCACTGATCGGCGCCGAGGGCGCCGCGGCGCTGCACGCGCGGCTCGTGAAGCGCGCGCTGGCCACCGCACGCTCGGCCGGTTTCACGGATGTGGAGCTTCACTGCGCGCCCGACACCGGCGATCCTTTCTTCCGGTTCTGCGCCCGCCACTACCGAGTCGCCCTGCGCGCGCAGCCGGAAGGCGACCTGGGCAGGCGCATGCTCGGCGCGTTCGAGGCGGCGCTCGCCCGCCGCGCGCGCGCGCTGCTCATGGGGTCCGACTGCCCGGCGCTCGGCGCCCGCCACCTGCTGGGAGCGGAGCGCGCGCTGCGCGAGGGCTGTGACGCGGTGCTCTGTCCCGCGGAGGACGGCGGCTACGTGCTGATCGGCCTCGCGCGCTGCGACGCGCGGCTGTTCGACGGCATCGCCTGGGGTGGGGCCGGCGTGATGACGGAGACCCGCGCGCGGCTCGCTGCGCTCGGCTGGCGCTGGCGCGAGCTCGAAACGCTGTGGGATGTCGACCGGCCGGAGGACTACCACCGGCTCGCGGCTGGATGGAAGAGGAAGTCAGGATCCTTTTCCGTGCGCGGGCGGCCAATCAGCAAAAAGGGTCACGATCTTTCGTAAATCATGCGTGCCGGCCTCGCGGATATCGTGCTCGTCGTGCATTTCGCGTTCGTCGCGTTCGTGGTGGGCGGGCTCGCATCGATCTGGCTCGGTGCGGCGGCCGGCTGGCGCTGGGTGCGCAACTTCTGGTTCCGGGCGGCGCATCTCGGCGCGATCACATTCGTCGCGGCCGAGGCGATCCTGGGCATCTGGTGCCCGCTCACCGTGTGGGAGGCGCGGCTGCGCGGAGCGGCGGCCGAAAAGAGCTTCCTCGCGCAGTGGATCCACCGGATCCTGTACTACGACTGGCCGGAATGGGTCTTCACGTTCCTGCACGTGGGCTTCGCGCTTGCCGTCGCCGCGACGTGGTGGCTCGTGCCGCCGCAGTCACCGCGCAAGAAATAGGCGGGCTGCGCTCGACGCTCAAGGACCGGGCTCAGAGCCCGGAAGTTGCGGCCCGGAACTTCGAACTCGGAGCCTGGAGCCGGCGCTAGCCGAGCGCGTCCGCCCAGATGTTTCTCGCCCAGCCCCAGGCAAAAGCGCCCTCGATCTCGCTCGCCTTGGGCGAGAGCCCGCCGGCGCCCTTCACCGGCACCATGGTCTTTTGCGCGGGATCGTACTTGTGTATCGAGGTGACGTGCATGGCGCTGCGGCCGTCCACCATGCTGTAGCACGCGTTCATGATCACCGGGTTGGGGTCCACCGGCCGGCCCTTCAGCAGCGCGATCACCGCGGCGGCGGCGATCTTGCCGTGCTGGTTCGCCATGCTGCCCGATTTCGGCATGGCGGGCGCGATCTGCGTCGAGTCTCCCAGCACGTGAATGCCCTTCACTACCGTGGATTCGCAGGTGAGCCAGTCCACGGTGCACCAGCGCTTGTCGATGTTGGCGAGCCCGGCCTGGCGGGCGATGATCCCCGCGCCGTGCGGCGGCACCACGTTGATGACGTCGCCCCGCACCTTGTCGAATACCAGCCGCACCGTCATGCCCTTCACGTCCACGTCCTCGAGCTCGCTATTCGGGCGGTACTCGATCAGCCCCTTGTAGGGACCGTCCCAGGACTGCAGGAAGAGCCCCTTCTTCGACTGGATGTCCTCGTTGGAATCGAGCACGATGATCTTGGACCGGGGCTTGGCGCGCCTGAAGTAGTCCGCCACCTGGCACACGCGCTCGTAGGGCCCCGGCGGGCAGCGGTAGGGCGCGCGCGGGATGTGCAGCACGTAGACGCCGCCGTCGCGCATTGCTTCGAGCTGCTTGCGCAGCGCGACCGTCTGCGGCCCGGCCTTCCACGCGTGCAGGATGCGGCTCTGCCCCTCGGCGCTCCTCAGACCGGGCAACTTGTCGTAGTCGAAGTCGATCCCGGGCGAGACGATCAGCCGGTCGTAGCCCAGGGTGTCGCCCCCCGCCAGGCGCACCTGGCGCCTGTCGGGATCCACCGCCACCGCCGTGTCGCGCACCAGGCGCACGCCGCGCTTCCGCAGCCCCTCGTAGCTCACGGTGAGCTCCTCGATCGTGACGTGCCCTCCCAGCACGAGATTGCTCATCGGGCAGGAGACGAACGCGGTATTGGGCTCGACCAGGGTCACCTCGATCTCGGGCGCCCACACCTTGATGTAGCGCGCCGCGGTCGCGCCGCCGAAGCCGCCGCCGATCACCACCACGCGCCCCGCGGCCCCAGTGCCCGGCGCGGCGCAACCGGCCACTGCGGCCACTCCACCCGAGGCGGCGAGCCACTTGATGAATTCCCGTCTGCTGATTGTCATGGATGCCTCCGATCACACAACTGTGCGAACGCGTGTCGCCGCATTCGCACCTGTCATCCGCCTTCTCCTTGCAGCAGAAGGACGGGAACGAAGGGAAAACGCGCCGCGCATGGATCGGCGCTCCCGCTAGTATCCTCCGCGCGCTGCCGGCGAAGGCGCCGGGGTGCCTGGGCCGGGTTTCTGGGCGGCAAAATAGGCCGCGATCGCCTCGAGCTCCCGATCGGTATAGCCCTTCGCCTGCTGGTGCATGATCGTCGCCGGGCGCTTGCCATCCCGGAAATCCTTCATGGCCTGGAGCAAGAGGTCCCGGTTCTGCCCGGCGAGACTCGGCGGGATGCCGCCCACGCTGCGCCCGTCGGTGCCGTGACAGGTGAAACACGCGGCCACGAGGCCGCGCGCTTGGGCTGGGTCCTGTTGTGCCGGGGCGCTCGCCGCGGCGGCCGCGGCGAGCGCGAGCATCGCGCCCCGTGCGCCGATTAGGATGGTGGGTCTCATCGCGTCCTCCTGTGGTGGAACACAGTATAGCGGCGCCCGCGCCGGCGCCTGCGAACAAATCGTTATTTGGTTATGAGCGTAAGTTTGTGACCGCCCCGCGAAGCCGTCAAGGCGCGGTCGCGGGGAAACGGAAAGGCCCCGGATGCGCCGGATTCCGGGGCTTTTTTATTCGCCGGTCGCCCCGCTCAGGCGACGCTGGCGGTCTCCTCGGCGAAGATGAGGCGCACCTTCTCGTCGGGGCCGATGTCCACCGTCACTTTTCCGCCGTGGGCGAGCCGCCCGAAGAGCAGCTCGTCGGCGAGCGCCGAGCGGATCGTGTCCTGGATGAGCCGCGCCATCGGCCGCGCGCCCATCTGAGGATCGAAGCCCTTCTTCGCGAGGTATTCGCGCAGCGCGGGCGTGAAGGTCGGCTCGACCTTCTTCTCCTCGAGTTGCTGCTCGAGCTGCATCAGGAACTTGTCCACCACCCGCAGGATGATCTCGCGGTCGAGCGCGTTGAACGAGATGATGGCATCCAGCCGGTTCCTGAACTCCGGCGTGAACAGGCGCTTGATCTCCGCCATCTCGTCGCCCGCGGTGCGGCTCGGTGTGAACCCGATTCCGCTCTTGGAAAGCTCGGAGGCGCCGGCGTTGGTGGTCATGATGATCACCACGTTGCGGAAGTCGGCCTTGCGCCCGTTGTTGTCGGTGAGCGTCCCGTGGTCCATCACCTGGAGCAGGATGTTGAAGATGTCGGGATGCGCCTTCTCGATCTCGTCGAGCAGCAGCACCGAATACGGGTGCTTGGTGATCGCCTCGGTGAGCAATCCGCCCTGGTCGAAGCCGATGTAGCCCGGCGGCGCCCCGATCAGGCGCGACACCGCGTGCCGCTCCATGTATTCCGACATGTCGAAGCGGACGAGCTCCACACCCATGATGTAGGCGAGCTGACGCGCGACCTCGGTCTTGCCCACGCCGGTCGGCCCGGAGAACAGGAAGCAGCCGATCGGCTTCTGCGGGTTGCCCAGCCCCGAGCGCGCCATCTTGATCGCAGCGGCGAGGGCGTCGATCGCGCGGTCCTGCCCGAACACGACGCTCTTCAGGTTGCGGTCGAGGTTCTTGAGCGCGTTGCGGTCGTCCACCGATACCGCGTGCACCGGCACGCGCGCGATCTTGGAGACGATCTCCTCGATCTCGTGCTTGCCGATGACGCGCTTCTGCCGCGCCTTGGGCAGGATCTTTTGCGCCGCGCCCGCCTCGTCGATCACGTCAATCGCCTTGTCGGGCAGGTGCCGGTCATTGATGAAGCGCGCCGAGAGCTCCGCCGCGGCGGTCAGCGCCGAGGGCATGTACTTCACGCCGTGGTGCGCCTCGAAGCGGGATTTCAGGCCCTTCAGGATCGCGACCGTCTCGGCCACCGAAGGCTCGACCACGTCGATCTTCTGGAAGCGGCGCGACAGCGCGTGATCCTTCTCGAACACGCCGCGGTACTCGTTGTAGGTGGTGGCGCCGATGCATTTGAGCGTCCCGGCCTGCAGCGCCGGCTTGAGCAGGTTCGAGGCATCGAGCGTGCCCCCCGAGGCCGCCCCCGCCCCGATCAGCGTGTGGATCTCGTCAATGAACAGGATCGCGTTGGGATTGTCCACCAGCTGCTTCAGCACCGCCTTCAGCCGCTGCTCGAAATCGCCGCGGTACTTGGTGCCGGCGAGCAGCGCCCCCATGTCGAGCGCGTAGACGTGGCAGCGCTTGAGCACGTCCGGGACAGCGCCCTCGACGATGCGGCGCGCGAGCCCCTCCGCGATCGCGGTCTTGCCCACGCCCGCCTCGCCGACCAGCAGCGGATTGTTCTTGCGCCGGCGGCACAGGGTCTGTATCACGCGCTCGATCTCGCGCTCGCGCCCGATCAGCGGATCGATCTTGCCCGCGAGCGCCAGCGCGTTGAGGTTGAGAGTGTAGTTCTCGAGCGCCCCGCCCGGCGAGCCCTCCTGCTCGGTGTCGGCTTCGTGGTCGGCCTTCGGATGCGCGGTCTGCGGCACCTTGGTGATGCCGTGCGAGATGTAGTTCACGACATCGAGCCGCGTCACCCCCTTCTGGTGCAGGAAGTAGACCGCGTGCGAGTCCTTTTCCCCGAAGATCGCCACCAGCACGTTCGCCCCGGTCACCTCCTTCTTGCCGGAGGACTGCACGTGCAAGATCGCGCGCTGGATCACCCGCTGGAAGCCGAGCGTGGGCTGGGTATCCACGTCCTCGCCCGAAAGGATCGGGGTGTGCTCGGTCACGAATTCGGTCAGCTGCTTTCTGAGGTCCTCGATGTCGGCCGCGCACGCGCGCAGCACCTCGGAGGCCGAGGGGTTGTCGAGCAGCGCCAGCAGCAGGTGCTCCACGGTGATGAACTCGTGGCGCTTCTGCCGGGCCTCCATGAAGGCCATGTGAAGGCTGACTTCGAGCTCCTGCGCGATCATGTCACATCTCTTCCATCACACACTGTAACGGGTGTTGGTGCTGTTTGGCGTACGACTTCACCTGTTCCACCTTGGTGGCGGCGACGTCCCGCGGGTAAACCCCGCACACCCCTATTCCTTCCCGGTGCACCTTGAGCATGATCTGCGTGGCCTTCTCCCGGCTCAGCGCGAAGAATTTCTGCAGCACCACGACGACGAAATCCATCGGCGTGTAGTCGTCGTTGAGCAGCAGCACCTTGAACATCGGCGGCGGCTTGACCCTCGCCTTCTTCGCCTCGAGTACGGTGTCCTCGCGGTTGCGGGTAGCCATGCTGCTCACCGTGGTTAGTGCCTGCTTCGATTGATATTTTCACCATAATCCGGAATTTTTCAAGTGCCGCCCGTGACTTGCGCCTCTGGCCCGCTTGACTTCCACCCGCAAATGGCCTAGAAAGCTCATGGGTGTTTGGCTTCAAGCATTTCCGTCGTGCCGGCAAGGCCCGTACGCGATCTTGAAACTCAAACAGCGTGCGGGCGCGACGCCCGCTAATTTCCACCAGAGGAAGGCAGTGGTATGGCAACGGGTACGGTGAAATGGTTCAACGACGCCAAGGGCTACGGGTTCATCACGCCGGACGACGGCAGTGAGGACCTGTTCGCGCATTTCTCGGCGATCCAGATGAGCGGCTTCAAGACGCTCAAGGAAGGCCAGAAGGTGTCGTTCGAGGTGACCCAGGGCCCGAAGGGCAAGCAGGCCTCGAACATCCAGACCCTGTCCTGACCCCGCCGCGCCGGCGAACGTCGGCGCACGGTAGCCGTACAAAAAAAGGCCCACGCCGCCCCGAGGTGCGTGGGCTTTGTCTATGGGGTCGCGCCCCCTGGCGCGGGCCCCGCGGCCCGGACCGCAGCCGCCCGGCCGGTCCGCAACCGCGGTCCGAGGCCCTCGCCGGTGCGATGGCGCGCCCCTGGCGGCGAGGAAGCGCTCACCGACTGCCCCAAGGCTTGATCGCTTCCTTGAGCTTGTTGTAGCCCTCGAGGTAGCGGGGCCGCTTGCCGCTGTAGATCCGGTCGAAGGTCTCGAGCTGCTGGTCGAGCCAGCGGTGCAGCTCCGCATGGCCCGGGTTCGCGGCCTTGTAGGCTTCGTTGATCAGCACGAAGTGGATGCGCGGATCATAGGGCTGTTTCTCGCCGCCGGCGGTCTCGTCCCCGGCGAGCAGCCGCAGCAGCATCGCGTCGGCCGAGCCCAGCGTCTGCTCGAAGATCGGCGCGCCCTCCATGCGGTACATGATGCTCGTCATGTCCTTGCCGCTCTTCATCGTGAAGCCCATCTCGCTCCACACCCGCTGCATGTCCCGCTCGACTTTCACGTGGTCGAGCACCATCTGACCCCAGGCGCGCAGCACGTCGGGCGCGTCAGCCATGAGGTCGGTCAGCCGATCGCCGTCGAGGTCGGTCGCGTAAACGACGACCTTGCGCTGCTGCATCATGTCGTGCAGCAGAATGCCGAAATTGGTGTCGGAGATGTGCTCGTGGATCTCCCCGCCCCAGCTCTCCATACCCGCCTTGAAGTCCTTGGGCAGCAGCGCCACGATGGCGTTGACGTTGTCGCGGTGCTCCTCGTAGGCGTCCACCGCGTATTTGCGCTTGAGCTGGAATTTCGTTCCCTGCATCAGCCAGCGCAGAATGCCCGCGTTCACGGCGTCCTCTTGGGCCTGGGTCGGCTTGGTGGCCACCCGCCCGATCTGTCCCGTCTCGTGCACCATTCTCAGGAACAGGCGTGCGGCATAGGCCATCCGCACCCCGGGCGTGTTCATCTCGGAGTGGATGTTTCCGGTGTCGCGGTCGACCCGGAACTTCTTCTTGTCCTGAGAGTACGGCAGCCCCGGCATGAAGCGCACGCAGGTGATCGTGCCGTAGGGCCGCACGTTGCAATAGACCCCCGCCGCGGTGCGCAGCTGCGCGTTGGCGGACTTGCCCATGACGACCACCTTCTTCCCGTTCTCGTTGACCAGAAAGTCGCCGGCCGTTGACCACTTGATCGCGGTGTAGTCGAGCTTGCCGAACCACTCGAGCGATTTGAGCTTGGTGTCGTGCCGGAACTGCGCCATCATCGGCACCGCGAGGAACGGCAGCCCCAGCACATCGAGCGCCATGATGGTGCCGTTCAGAGCGAACATGTCGGTGAAGGCATGCACCACGGGGTTGACGTTGCCGGTCCAGTTTCCCCCTTCCCAGATGATCGCGTCGGATATCCCACGTGGCTGGATTTTGGAGCGCCGGTAGATGCTGTCGAGCAGCCCGAACAGGTCGCCTTCCTGCTCCTCCCGCGCGATTCTCAAGAGGTCGAGTCGTTCAGTCATGAGCTGGATTCTCCATTGCGGTTGGGCGCGATGAGAGCCGACCCGAGCCTGCCACAGCTTCTCCCGGCGAATCGGGACTCGGATCGCTTGCGCTGCTTGCTTCGTCCTTGAGGGGAGTTCCCGGACGACGCGTGTTCTACATCGCACTGCGTCGTAAGCCCGCTTGGGCAGGCCGCATTATAACTCCTAGACGAGCCTGCGAGTTTCGTCATTTGGAATCGAGATCGAAAAGCGTATAATGCAGCGCAGCATCAGACATGGTACGCGATTTCACGATCCGCGATTGACTATCTCGACCATCACACCCCAGGACCTGTCCCCCAAGCCTATGAACCCCGCTCCGGCCCTTCCCCCGGGCGTGGAGATCCACGCCCCACTCGCTCCCGAATACACGACGATCCTCACCCCGCAGGCGCTCGCCTTCGTCGCCAAGCTTGCGCGCAAGTTCGAGGGACGGCGCCGCGAGCTGATGCAGCTGCGCGCGCAGCGCCAGAGCGAGCTCGACGGCGGTCGTCTTCCCGACTTCTTGCCGCAGACACGCGCCATCCGCGAGGCGGCGTGGACGGTTGCGCCGATACCGCACGATCTCCAGGACCGGCGCGTCGAAATCACCGGGCCGACCGACCGCAAAATGGTGATCAACGCGCTCAATTCGGGCGCGAACGTGTTCATGGCCGATTTCGAGGACGCGAATGCCCCGACCTGGGACAACATGGTCGGCGGACAGGTCAACCTGCGCGACGCGGTCAACCGCACGATCGAGTACACCAGCCCGGAGGGCCGGCGCTACCGCCTGAACGAGCGCACCGCCGTGCTGATGGTGCGGCCGCGCGGCTGGCATCTGCTGGAGCGGCACGTCCTCGTGGATGGCGCGCCGGTCGCGGGCGCTCTCTTCGACTTCGCGCTCTACTTCTTCCACAACGCGAAGCGGCTCCTCGCGCGCGGCACCGGGCCGTACTTCTACCTTCCCAAGATGGAAAGCCATCTCGAGGCGCGGCTATGGAACGAGATCTTCGTCGCCGCGCAGCGCGAGCTGGGCGTGCCCCAGGGCACGATCAAGGCGACGGCGCTGATCGAGACCGTGCTTGCCGCTTTCGAGATGGACGAGATCCTCTACGAGCTGCGCGAGCACTGCGTCGGGCTCAACATCGGGCGCTGGGACTACATCTTCAGCTGCATCAAGAAATTCCGAGCCGACCGCGACTTCTGCCTCGCCGACCGCGCCCAGGTGACGATGACCGCTCCCTTCATGCGCGCCTACGCCTTGCTGCTGGTGCGCACTTGCCACCGGCGCAACGCCTTCGCCATGGGCGGCATGGCGGCCCAGATCCCGATCAAGAACGATCCGGCGGCGAACGAGGCCGCGCTCGCCAAGGTGCGCGAGGACAAGATCCGGGAGGCGACCGACGGCTGCGACGGCACCTGGGTCGCCCATCCGGGACTGGTGGAAGTGGCAAAATCGGTGTTCGACCGCTACATGCCGACCCCCAACCAGGTGCACCGCAAGCGCGAGGATGTCGTGGTCGGGGCCCGCGACCTGCTCGACTTCAGGCCCGAGAGACCGATCACCGAAGCGGGCCTGCGCAACAACGTGAGCGTCGGCATCCAGTACCTCGGCGCCTGGCTCGCCGGCAACGGCTGCGTGCCGGTGTTCAACCTCATGGAGGATGCCGCCACGGCCGAAATTGCGCGCTCGCAAGTCTGGCAGTGGATCCGCAGCCCCAAGGGCGTGCTCGAGGACGGGCGCCGCATCACCCGGCAGCAGGTCAGGAAACTCGTATCCGAGGAGCTCGCCCGGGTGAGAACCCTGCTCGGCGAGGCGGATTGGAAGGCAGGACGCTACGAGGAGGGCGCTGCGCTCTTCGAGCGTCTCACCACGGACGAGGACTTCGTCGAGTTCCTCACGCTGCCCGCCTACGAGCTACTCACGCGCACGCCGCACCAGCCGGTATCCGCCTAGCGCCGGGCACGAAACGAGCGCACGCACACCTATATCATATTGATTTATAAGTAAAAAATCATATCAGGTTGGAATTTCCGAGCCCGGATCGCCGTCTTGTCAACCCGCCGCCGGGCCTGCCCGTTAATGGCGTTGACCGCTCAACCGGTCGTTTGCTGCAAACCACCTGTCAACCACGAGAGGAAAACGTCATGAGCAAGTTGCTGACCACGCTGCTGGCGGCCGTCTTCGCCGCGGCGACCGTGACCCCGGTCGCGTTCGCCCAGGAGAAGAAGGAAGAGAAGAAGGCCGAGACGAAGAAGGAGGCGAAGAAGGCCGAGGCCAAGCAAGCCGAGCCGAAGGGCAAGGCCGAGAAGAAGAAGGGCGAAGGCAAGAAGAAGGCCGAAGGCAAGAAGGCCGAGGCCAAGAAGGAGGAAATGAAGAAGGAGGAGAAGAAGTAACTCTTCCCTCTTGGAGAAGGCAGGGCGCGCGCCCTGCCTTTTTTGTTTTCCGCGCACGGCGTGCCGGCGGCGGGAGCCGCCCCTCGCGGCGGGCCCGTTGCCAGTAGGCGCTTTTTCCGCTAGGCTAGCCGCGCTCCATTCGAGCGATGCGGCGGCGCAAGCCGCCGCATCACCCATCAACCGTTCGATTTGGGAGAGGAAAAAATGAAGAAACTGCTCGCTGCAATTTTCGCCGGTCTGTTCGCCGCCAGCCTCACTGCGCCGGTCGTCGCGCAGGAGAAGAAGGGCGAGGCGAAGAAGGAAGAGAAGAAGGCCGACAAGAAGAAGGGGGAGGAGAAGAAGAAGGGCGAAGAAAAGAAGTAAGCGCAACTCGACCGGAAAAGGGCAGGGTGGCACCCTGCCCTTTTCTTTTTGTGGCGCCGGCTTGGGGAGGGGGGCCACAGCCATTAGAATGATGCCGCCGCCGATGTCCCCGATCTGGAAGCCGAGCGTCACCGTCGCCGCCGTCGTCGAGCGCGAGGGCCGCTTTCTCCTGGTGGAGGAGCGCACCGAGCGCGGGCGCCTCTACAACCAGCCGGCCGGCCACCTCGAGCCGGGAGAATCGCTGCTCCAGGCCGTGCGGCGCGAGACGCTGGAAGAAACCGCCTACGAGTTCGAACCGACCGGGCTGCTGGGTGTCTACCAGTACCATTCCGGCGCGGACGACGTGACTTACATCCGCTTCGCTTTCACCGGCGAGATCGCCGGGCACGAGCCGGGACGCGCGCTCGACCACGGTGTCATCCGCGCGCTCTGGCTCACGCCCGAGGAAGCCCGGCGCGAGTCCGCGCGCCACCGCTCGCCTCTGGTGATGCGTTGCATCGAGGACTACCGCGCCGGCCAGCGCTTTCCGCTCTCGGTGCTCTACCACCACGGCCTCTGAGCCATGTCCAAGCGCGTCATCGTCGGCATGTCGGGCGGCGTGGATTCCTCGGTCGCTGCACTGCTGCTCAAGCGGCAGGGCTACGAGGTGTCGGGCCTGTTCATGAAGAACTGGGAGGACGACGACACCGACGAGTACTGCTCCTCGCGCGCGGACCTGGTGGACGCGGTGGCGGTGGCCGAGCGCATCGGCATCGAGATCGACGTCGTCAATTTCTCGGCCGAGTACAAGGAGCGCGTGTTCGGCGAGTTCCTGCGGGAATACCGAGCCGGGCGCACGCCCAACCCCGACGTGCTGTGCAACGCCGAGATCAAGTTCCGCGCGTTTCTCGACCACGCCCTCGGGCTCGGCGCAGAGTGCATCGCGACCGGGCACTACGCGCAGATCCGCGAGGTGGACGGGCTCTATCAGCTCCTCAAGGCCGAGGACGGGACCAAGGACCAGAGCTACTTCCTTTACCGGCTCACCCAGGACCAGCTCGCAAAGACGCTCTTTCCCCTCGGGCAGCTCACCAAGCGCGAGGTGCGCGAGATCGCGCGGCGCGAGGGCCTGCCCAACCACGACAAGAAGGACTCGACCGGCATCTGCTTCATCGGCGAGCGCCCGTTCCGCGAATTCCTGAACCGCTATCTCCCGGCCGATCCGGGCGAGATCTGCACTCCTGAGGGCCGGGTGATCGGCCGCCACGACGGGCTCATGTTCTACACCATCGGACAGCGCCAGGGACTGGGCATCGGCGGCAGCCGCGAAGGCGACGGCGAGCCGTGGTACGTCGCGGCCAAGGATCTCGAGCGCAACCGCCTGATCGTGGTCCAGGGACGCGAGCACCCGGCGCTGTTCTCCGACCGCCTGACCGCGGTGAATCTCAACTGGGTGAGCGGCACGCCGCCGCACTGCAACTGGGTGTACGGCGCCAAGACGCGCTACCGTCAGCCGGACGCCGCCTGCACGCTCCTCGCCGCGAGCTCGGAGCGCTGCGTGGTCGAGTTCGCCGAACCGCAATGGGCGGTGACACCCGGCCAGTCAGTGGTGATCTACGAGAGCAACGTATGTCTCGGCGGGGGCATCATCGAATACGGCGAGCGCATCCGGGAGGAACAGTATTACCGGGAGCTGCCCTGCCCGCCGGGAACGCAATCCGAAGGATGAGGGCGAAAGGACGAGATAGAGGTGTTGACCCGAGACCTTGCCGCCGGGACGTGCCGCCTTCCGCCTTCTGCTTGCCGCCTCACGCCGCGGGGGGCGCAGTGTCGCGGAACGAAGGCCGCTGCGCGAGCCGCTCCTCGAGCCGGGCGAGGTTGGGATAGAGCCTGCGCCAGTTGATCTCGGGCAGTCGCAGGTCGAGATAGCCCAGGCAGCAGCCGACCGCGATGTCGGAGAGGTTGTAGAACTCGCCGCTGCACCAGTTGCGGTTGCCCAGCTCCTGCGCCATCGCCTCCAGCGCGCGCTCGATCTTGCCCTGCTGGCGCGCGATCCAGCCCGCCGACTGCTTCTCCGGGGCGCGCCGCTTCTCCACCGTCACCGCCACCACCGCGTCGGTGCAGCCGTCGGCGAGCGCCTCCCAGCGCCGGACCTGGATGCGGTGGCGCGTGTCCTCGGGGATGAGCTTCGCCACCGGGCTCGCGTTGTCGAGATATTCCACGATCACGCGCGAGTCGAACACCGCAGTGCCGTCGTCGGTGATCAGCACCGGCACCTTGCCGAGGGGATTGTATTCGGGGACTCGCGTCGCCTCGCCGGTCGGCGAATCCACCACGAACTCGTACTCGATGCGTTTTTCGGCAGCCACGACGCGCGCCTTGCGCGTGTACGGGCTCGCCGGTGTTCCAATGAGCTTCATCGGGGCAACGTTCGTACCTCGTCGTTTCGAAAAGCGCGACATTATATAGCACGCTTGACGCCCGCAAAACGCGGATAGTACGCTTGCAGCATCTTCTCTCCCTGCACGAGGTCCGCGGCATGGGTGCCGCCACCGAGCCTTTCATCCTCTTCGTCCAGCCGGGGTGAACGAGCTGCCTCCGAGCGAAAGAGTTTCTTTCGAGAAAAGGCGTCGAGCACCTCGTCGTGGACGTGCTGAACGATCCCGGCGGGCGGGAAAAGCTCCTCGCGCTCGGCGTGCGCAACGTGCCGGTGGTCGCCAAGGGCAGCGCCTACGTCTTCGGCCAGAACCTCGAGGACGTGGCCGAATTCGTGGGGCTGCACGGCACCGGGCACACGCCGCTGCCGCCGGAGGAGCTCGTCAAGAAATGGATCAGGGTGCTGCGCGTCGCGCAACGCTACATGCGCCAGATGCCGCAGGACAAGCTCGATGAACGCGTGATCGAGAACCGCGACCGCTCGATCCGGCTGCTGGGGCATCACGTCTTTCGCATCGGGGAGGCGTTCCTGGAGACGGTGATCGACGGCGTCGAGTACTGGATCCAGCATGCGAACGTCCCTCCCGCCGAGGGCACTTTCACGACCGGCGAGGAATTCGTGCGCTACGGGGACGAGGTGATCGCGCGGCTCGAGAAGTGGTGGGCACGGCTCGAGGATCGCAGCTTGAGCCGCAAGCTCAAGACCTATTACGGCATGCAGCCCGTGCACCAGGTGCTCGAGCGCTCGACTTGGCACTCGGCGCAGCACGTGCGCCAGCTCGCGCACGTGCTCGAGCGCTACGGGGTGCAACCCGAGGTGCGGCTCGCGCCCGAGGACTTGGCGGGATTGCCGCTGCCGGAGCGGCTCTTCGAGTAAAACCCCAATCCCTCACCGCAGATGCGCAGAGCGCGCGGCGGAAAAACCAAGAAACCTCGGTCTTGCTTTTCCCGGGGGGCTGGGTGGTCCAATTTTCCTGATATTCCCCTGCGCGCGTCCTGCCTGCCCGGCGGCGGGAAGGTGCAGCTGCTCACTGCGGCTGGATGCCCGCCGCCCTGACGAGCTTCGCGTATTTCGCGAGATCGTTCTTGATCACCTGCGCGAATTCCTCGGGGGTATTGCCGACGAGCTCGTTGCCTCCCTGCGTCGCGAGCCGCTCGATCACGTCCGGCATCCTGAGCGCCTTCACCACCTCGCGATAGAGCAGCTCCACGATGGGCCTGGGCGTGCCGGCCGGGGCCACCACCGCCTGCCATTGCGTGAGCTCGAAGCCCGCGAGCCCCTGCTCATCGAGGGTGGCCACCTCCGGCAGCGAGGAGGCGCGCTTGCGCGCGGTCACCCCCAGCGCCCTGAGCCGTCCCGCCCGCACGTGCGGCACCGAGGTGATCACGGTGTCGAACATGTAGTTGATCTGGCCTCCGAGGAGTGCGGCGAGCGAGGCCGCGCTTCCGGTGTACGGCACGTGCACGGACTGGGTGCCGGTCATCAGGTTGAAGAGTTCGCCCGAGAGGTGGTTGCCGCCGCCGATGCCGGTCGAGCCGTAGGTCATCTGTCCGGGCCTTGCCTTCAGCACAGCGACGAACTCCTTGAGGCTGGCGGCGGGCAGCGCGGGCGGCACCACCAGCACATACATGTAGGAAGTGCCCTGAGTGATCGGCGCGAAATCCTTGATCGGGTCGTACGGCACTTTCTTGTAGAGCACGGGGTTGACCGTGAGCGGGCCGCTGTTGCCCATGAGCAGCGTATAGCCGTCGGGCGCCGACTTGGCGACGATGCCGGTGCCGATGCCGCCGTTCGCGCCCGGGCGGTTGTCCACCACCACCGTCTGGCCGAGCGCCTCCGAGAGCTTCTGCCCGATGGTGCGGGTGAAGATGTCGCCGGCGCCGCCCGGCACGTAGGGACAGATGAAGCGGATCGGACGCGCGGGATACTTCGGATCCGCCTCGCTCGCCTGCGCCGGGGCGCCGCACGCCCCGCCGAGGGCCGCCAGCACCAGGGCCGCCTGGACCGCCGTCTTCATAGGATCACTCCCTCTCGTCCGACACCACGACGATAGCACAAGGGCGGAACATGAGCTAAACTGCCTTGCGCTGTTTTCCGCGTCCTCCCCTCATGCGCGCGTTGCTCCACCCCCACCGGCTCGCCGGACTCGGCGCCACCGGTTGCCTGCCGCCATGCTGAATTCCTCCGCAGCCGCGCGTCGCGCGATCCCTTCTCTCGACCGCCTGCTCCGGCTCGAGGCGGTCACGGCCCTCATCGCCCGCCATGGCCGGCCGCTCGTGACCGAGGCGGCGCGCGCCGAGCTCGCGCAGCTCCGCGCCGCGCTCGCCCGCAACCGCTCCGCTTGCACCTTCGACGAAGCGCGTTTCGTGCGCGCGTGCGCCGCGCGCCTCGAGCGCGAAACCGCGCCCTCGCTGCGCCCGGTCTTCAACCTCACCGGCACGGTGCTCCACACCAACCTCGGCCGCGCGCTGCTGCCGCAGGAGGCGGCACAGGCGGTGGCGCGGGCGCTCACCCGCCCGGTCAACCTGGAGTACGACCTCGAGGGCGCCGGGCGCGGCGAGCGCGACCGCCACGTCGAGCGGTGGCTCACCCGCCTCACCGGCGCCGAGGCGGCGCTCGTCGTCAACAACAACGCCGCCGCGGTCTATCTCGCGCTCAACACCCTCGCGCTCAGGAAAGAGGTGCCGGTCTCGCGCGGGGAATTGATCGAGATCGGCGGCTCGTTCCGCATCCCCGACATCATGGCGCGCGCCGGGGCGAAGCTCGTCGAGGTCGGCACCACCAACCGCACCCATCTCAGGGACTACGCCGGCGCGATCACGCCGCGCACCGCGGCGCTCATGAAGGTGCACACCAGCAATTACGCGATCCAGGGCTTTACCGCCGCGGTGCCCGAACGCGATCTCGCGGTGCTCGCGCATCGGCACCGGCTGCCGCTGATCGTGGACCTCGGCAGCGGCATGCTGGCCGACCTCGAGCAATGGGGGCTCCCGCACGAGCCCACGCCGCGCGAGGCGCTCGCCGCCGGCGCCGACCTCGTCACCTTCAGCGGCGACAAACTGATGGGCGGGCCGCAGGCGGGTCTGATCGTGGGGCGCGCGGCGCTGGTCGAGCGGCTGCGAACAAACCCGATGAAGCGCGCGCTGCGCGTGGACAAAATGACGCTCGCCGCGCTGGAAGCGGTGCTCAAGCTCTACGCCGATCCGGCTCGGCTCGCCGAACGCCTGCCGACGCTGAGATTGCTCGCGCGCCCGCTCGCCGAGATCGAGGCCCAGGCACGGCGCGTGCTGCCGGCCCTGCAAGCCGCGCTCCGGGACCGGGCGCAGGTCGCGATCGTCCCCGTGAGGAGCCAGATCGGCAGCGGCTCGCTGCCCGTGGACCTGCTCGCGAGCTGCGGCATCGCGGTGAGCGTTCCCGGAAAGCGGCGCAGGGCGGCCGCCGCAGCGATCGCCGCCGCGTTTCGCGCGCTCCCCACGCCCGTCATCGGGCGCGTGGCCGACGGTGCGTTCATCATGGACCTGCGCTGCCTGGAAGAAGAAGGCGAGTTCCTCTCGCAGCTCGATCAATTGAAACTCGAGAATCCTCGGCCACCGAGAACACAGAGAGGATGACTCGCAGGATCATTCGGATTGCCCTCGCCCGAGCGCCCTCCCCTGAACAGGAGGATGGGAAGGATGCGTTATTCGCTTCTCTCCGTGCCCTGCGCGCGCTCGGTGGCTGATTCAGAGATTAGGAAATGATCGTCGCGACCGCCGGACACATAGACCACGGCAAGACCACGCTGGTGAAGGCGCTCACCGGCGTGGACACCGACCGGCTGCCGGAAGAAAAAGCGCGCGGCATCTCGATTGACCTCGGCTTCGCCTACCTGCCCCTCGAGAGCGGCGAGGTGATCGGTTTCGTGGACGTGCCCGGACACGAGCGCTTCATCCGCAACATGCTCGCCGGCGTGTGCGGCATTGATTTCGCGCTGCTCGTCGTCGCCGCCGACGACGGCGTCATGCCGCAGACGGTCGAGCACCTGCACATCCTCGATCTGCTCGGCGTGCGCCGCGGCCTCGCGGTCCTCACCAAGTCGGACCGCGTTCCGCCCGAGCGCCTCGCGCAGGTCCGTGTCGAGGTCGCGGAGCTGCTCGCGACGACGCGGCTCGCCGGCATCCCGGTGCTGGCGACCTCCGCCGTGACCGGCGCGGGCGTGGAAGAGTTGCGCCGCGCGCTCGTCGAGGCGGCGGCGCAGCAGGCGCGGCGCTCGGCCGAGGGGCAGTACTTCCGGCTCGCCATTGACCGCGCCTTCATCATCGCGGGCAGCGGGACGGTGGTGACCGGAACGGTGTTCAACGGCTCCGTCGCGCCAGGCGATCGCCTTGTGATCTCGCCCCGCGGCACGCCGGTGCGCGTGCGCGCCCTCCAGATCCGGGGCGAGCCCGCGAGCCGCGCGCAGGCCGGCCAGCGCTGCGCGCTCAACCTGAGCGGTGCCGACCTCGAGACGGTCGCGCGCGGGGACTGGGTGCTCGCAGAGCCGATCCACGCGCCCACGCAGCGCTTGGACGCGCGCGTCACCGTGCTCGCGGCCGAGACGCGAGCGCTCAGGCACTGGACGCCGCTGCACGTGCATCTCGCCACCGCCGATGTCACCGCCCGCATCGCGATCCCCGGTGGTGCCGAGATCGCGCCGGGCGCCTCCGCCCTCGTCCAGCTCGTGCTGGAGAAGCCGATCGGAGCGCTCAACGGGGACCGCTTCATCCTGCGCGATCAGTCCGCGCGCCGCACGCTCGGCGGGGGCGTCGTGCTCGACCCCTTCGCGCGCGCGGCGCGGCGCGCCCCGGAGGCGCGCCGCGCGCGGCTCGCAG
>DATLZE010000110.1:0-27778 GCA_035574195.1 Burkholderiales bacterium
CGGGCCGCCCGTGCGTGGTGACGCCCAACCACACGAGCTATCTCGACGGGCTGGTGATGGTGGCCGCGCTGCCGCAGCCGATGCGCTTCGTCGCCAAGCGCGAGTTGCTCGGCCACTTCGTCCCGCGCATCTTCCTCACCCGCTTCGGGGCGGAGTTCGTCGAGCGCTTCGACGTGACCCGCAGCGTGGAGGACGCCGGGCGGATCGTGTCCGGGATCGGCGCTGGCCACTCCCTGATCATGTTCCCGGAGGGCACGTTCCGGCGCATGCCGGGGCTGCTGCCGTTCAAGATGGGCGCGTTCGTGATCGCCGCGAGAACGCGCATGCCGGTCGTCCCGGCGGCGCTGCGCGGCGCGCGCTCGATCCTGCGCGAAGGCCAGTGGCTGTTCCGGCGCGGCGTGGTGAGCCTCACCCTGGGCGAGCCGATCGAGCCCGAGGGCACGGACTGGAACGCGGCGATCCGGCTGCGCGACCGGGTGCGCGCCGAGATGCTGAGGATGTGCGGCGAGCCCGATCTCGGCGAAGAAATCGGCCTGCCATCCAAGCGGCCTGCCTAGCCCCCCCGTTCCGGATCCGGCGTTCGGGGTTGCAGGCCGGAACACAGAGCCCGGAACACCGAACAGCGAGCGAGAAGTCAGAATTTCGCGGGATCGAGCGCGAGCACGCTCGCGGCACCGGCCGTCACCTCGCGCGCGAGCGCGAGCGCCCGCGGCAGCTCGTGCTCGGCATAGAAGCGCGCGCTGGCGAGCTTCGCTTCCAGGAAATCGCGATCCGCGTCCGGCTGCTCGAGCTTCTCGCGCGCGAGCAGCGCCGCGCGCGCCATCATCCAGCCGCCCGCCACCGTGCCGAAGAGCTTCAGATACGGCACCGCGACCGCCGCGACCGTCCCGGGATCCGGGCCGTAAGTGCCCACGATCCACCGCGTCGCGGACTCCAGGCAGTCAACGGCTTCGTTCAGATTGCAGCGTAGGGCATGAGCCATCCCCTCGGATGACTCCAGCCGCGCGCCTGTCTCGCGCATCGCCCCGATCAGCGCGAAGGCGGTGGCGCCCTGCTCGTGCGCGATCTTGCGCCCGACGAGGTCGTTCGCCTGGATGCCGGTGGTGCCCTCGTAGATCGTGGTGATGCGCGCATCGCGGAGATACTGCGCAGCCCCCGCCTCCTCGACGAATCCCATGCCGCCGTGGACCTGGATGCCGGTGGAGGCGATCTCCACCGACTGCTCGGTGCACCAGCCCTTGACCACGGGCGTCAGCAGGTCAACCAGCGCCTGGTTGCGCCTGCGCTCGGCGGGATCCGGGTGCCGCTTCGCCTTGTCGAGGGCCGCCGCTGCAAAATAGGCGAGCGCGCGCATCGCCTCGGTCTGCGCGCGCATCGCCCCGAGCATGCGGCGTACGTCCGGGTGGTGGATGATGGTGACGCGATCGCCGCTTTTCTGCCCCGCCGCGCGCCCCTGCACCCGCGTGCGCGCGTACTCGCGCGCGTGCTGCCAGGCGCGCTCGGCGAGCGCCACCCCCTCCACGCCGACGCCCAGCCGCGCGTGGTTCATCATGGTGAACATGTACTCGAGGCCGCGGTTCTCCTCGCCGACGAGGTAGCCGACCGCGCCGTGTTCGTCGCCGTAGGCAAGCACGCAGGTCGGGCTCGCGTGGATGCCGAGCTTGTTCTCGATCGAGACGCAGCGGATGTCGTTGCGCTCGCCCGGGGCGCCGTCGGGCCGCGGCAGGAACTTGGGCACGATGAAGAGCGAAAGACCCTTCACGCCCTCCGGCGCATCGGGAGTTCTCGCGAGCACGAGATGCACGATGTTCTCGGCGAGGTCGTGCTCGCCCCAGGTGATAAAGATCTTGGTGCCGCGGATGCGGTAGTGCTCGCCGCTTCTCACCGCCTGGGTGCGCACCGCCGAGAGGTCGGAACCCGCCTGCGGCTCCGTGAGATTCATGGTGCCGGTCCACTCGCCCGAGGTAAGCTTCGGCAGATAGAGAGCGCGCTGTTGCGGCGAGCCGTGCTGCGCCAGCGCCTCGATCACTCCGGCGGTGAGCATCGGCGCGAGGCAGAACGAGACGTTGGCGCTGTTCCACATCTCCTGCACCGCCATCGCGACGAGATGGGGCAGCCCCTGCCCGCCGTATTCGGGCGGCCCGGTGAGCCCGTTCCAGCCTCCCTCGACGAACTTGCGGTAGGCTTCTCGGAACCCGGGCGGCGTCCTCACCGCTCCGCCCTCGAGCCGCGAGCCCTGCCGGTCGCCCTCGCGGTTCAAGGGGTCGAGGACTTCGCGCGCGAATTTCGCCGCCTCCGCGAGCACCGCGTCCACCAGCTCGGCACCGACCTCCTCGCAGCCCGGCAGCGCCGCCACCTCCGCCAGCCCCGCCAGCTCCGTGATGGCGAAACGCATATCTTCGAGCGGAGCGGCGTAGGTGGACACCAGCGCTTTTCCTCGAATTACGCGAGGGCGGATGATCGGGGAATCGGGAGGAGAAGCCTGCTCGCGCTCGCGCTCTTTACCGCCTTCCGAGCGCGCTCACAGCTCCGCGGTGAGCTCGGGCACCGCCTTGAACAGGTCCTCGACCAGCCAGTAGTCGGACACCGCGAAGATCGGCGCCTCGGGGTCCTTGTTGATGGCGACGATCACCTTGCTGTCCTTCATGCCCGCAAGATGCTGGATCGCCCCCGAGATGCCGACCGCGATGTAGAGATCGGGCGCGACGATCTTGCCGGTCTGCCCCACCTGGTACTCGTTCGGCACGAATCCGGAGTCCACCGCGGCGCGCGAGGCGCCGACGGCGGCACCGAGCTTGTCGGCGAGCGCCTCCAGCAGCTTGAAGTTCTCGGCGCTGCCCATGCCGCGGCCGCCCGAGACGACGATGCGCGCAGCGGTGAGCTCCGGGCGCGCCGACTTGTGCACTTCCTGGCCGTCGAACCGCGAAAGGCCGGTGTCCGGCCCCGGCGCGAGCGGCTCCACTGGCGCGGCTGCGGCCGCCTCCCCCGCCGGATCGAAGGCTGTCGCGCGCACGGTGATGATTTTGATCGCGTCCTTCGACTGCACCGTAGCGAGCACGTTGCCGGCGTAGATCGGGCGCACGAAGGTGTCGGGCGCGAGGACCGCGCTCACGTCGGAGACCTGCTGCACGTCGAGCAACGCGGCAATACGCGGCATGACGTTCTTGCCGAAACCGGTGGCGGGCGCGATCACGTGCGTGTAGCCCTTCGCGAGCGGGACGATCAGCGCCGCGAGGTTCTCCGCGAGCAGCCCCTCGTAGTGCGGCGCGTCGCAGTGCAGCACCTTCGCGACACCAGCGATCTTCGCAGCGGCCTGCGCCGCGCCCGCGCAATTGTGGCCGGCGACGAGTAGCGTGATCTCCCCGCCCATCTTGCCGGCAGCCGTCACGGCATTGGCGACGCCGGGCTTCAGACGTGTATTGTCGTGATCCGCGATGACGAGAACTGGCATACTGGACTCGTTTCGAGTTTCGGGGCGCGGGCCGCCTAGATGACTCGCGCTTCGTTCTTGAGCTTGGCGACGAGCTCCTTCACGTCCGCCACTTTGACGCCTGCGCTGCGCTTGGGCGGCTCCTGCACCTTGAGCGTGACGAGGCGCGGCGCGATATCCACGCCGAGCGCATCCGGATTCACCGTCTCGAGCGGCTTCTTCTTCGCCTTCATGATATTGGGCAGCGTCACGTAGCGCGGCTCGTTCAGCCTGAGGTCGGTCGTGACCACCGCGGGAAGCTTGAGCGCGAGCTTCTCGAGCCCGCTGTCGACCTCGCGCGTGCACTGCACGGTGTCGCCGCTCACCGCGATCGAGGAGATGAAGGTCGCCTGCGGCCAGCCGAGCAGCGCGGCGAGCATCTGGCCCGACTGGTTGCAATCGTCGTCTATCGCCTGCTTGCCCATGATGACGAGGCGCGGGCTCTCCTTCGCCACGATCGCCTTCAACAGCTTCGCCACCGCGAGCGGCTGCACTTCCCGATCGGTCTCCACCAGAATGCCGCGGTCCGCTCCCATCGCCATTGCGGTGCGCAGGGTCTCCTGGCACTGAGCGGGGCCGATCGAAACGGCCACGATCTCGGTGACGGTGCCCGCCTCCTTCATGCGCACCGCCTGCTCGACGCCGATCTCGTCGAAGGGATTCATCGCCATCTTGAGATTGGCGGTGTCCACCCCGCTGCCGTCGGGCTTCACGCGCACTTTGACGTTGGGATCCACCACGCGCTTGACCGTGACCAGCACTTTCATCGTCGTTCCAGCGGGAAATCTCGTTCGGAAGGGCCGCCATTTTACCGCACGGCGGCGGCGCGAGGAACGGCGGACCACACTGTGGTCCGCCGCGCCCGTTGCGCTCGCCCGGGACTACGGCGCGAGCGGGCCGCGCAGCAGCGCGACCGCCTGCTCGACGCGCTCGACGGCCAGTATCTCGATGCCGTGGCCCTGGCCGGGGCGCGGGCGATTGGCCTTCGGGATGAGCGCCTGCGTGAAGCCGAGCTTCGCCGCCTCGCGCAGCCGCTCCTGGCCGCGCTGCACCGGGCGCACCTCGCCCGCGAGCCCCACTTCGCCGAACACGACGAGCCGCGCGGGTAGCGGCCGGTTCCTGAGCGAGGAGACCACCGCCATCAGCACCGCGAGATCCGCCGCGGGCTCGGTGATGCGCACGCCTCCGACCGCGTTGACGAACACGTCCTGGTCGTAGCAGGCGATGCCGGCATGCCGGTGCAGCACGGCGAGCAGCAGCGCGAGGCGATTCTGCTCGAGCCCCACCGAGAGCCGCCGCGGATTGGGCGCGTGCGCATCGTCCACCAGCGCCTGGACCTCCACGAGCAGCGGGCGCGTGCCCTCCTGCGTCACCATGACGCAGGAGCCGGCGACCTCGGTCTCGTGCTGCGAGAGGAACAGCGCCGAGGGGTTCGAAACGCCCTTCAGGCCGCGCTCCTCCATCGCGAACACGCCCAGCTCGTTGACCGCTCCATAGCGGTTCTTGAACGCGCGGATCAGGCGAAAGCGCGACTGGGGATCGCCCTCGAAGTAGAGCACGGTGTCCACCATGTGCTCGAGCACCCGCGGGCCGGCGATCGCGCCTTCTTTCGTGACGTGCCCGATCAGCACCAGCGCAACCGCGGTGCTCTTGGCGAGCCGCGTCAGCCGCGCGGCGCACTCGCGCACCTGCGCCACCGACCCCGGCGCCGACTGCAGCTCGTCCCAGTAGAGCGTCTGGATCGAGTCAATGACCGCCATCTCCGGCTTCTCCGAGCGGATCGCGGACTCGATGCGGGCGAGATCGGTGTCGGGCAAGAGATGCACGTTGCCCGCGGCAACACCGAGCCGTCTCGCGCGCAGCGCGACTTGCTGCGGCGACTCCTCGCCGCTCACGTAGAGCACCCGGCGCGCGGCGCCGACCGCGGCCGCCGACTGCAGCAGCAGCGTGGACTTGCCGATCCCGGGCTCGCCGCCGAGCAGCACCACGCCCCCCGGAACGAGCCCGCCGCCCAGCACCCGGTCGAATTCCTCCAGCCCGCTCGCGATGCGGCTCTCCTCGCGCGCCTCGACCTCGGACAGGCGCTGCACTTTCCCCGCCTGGGCGGCACGCGCGTAGCGGTTGGAGCCGGCAGGCGCCGCCTCGGCGATCGTCTCGGTGAGCGTGTTCCACGCCTGGCAGTGGGGGCACTGCCCCTGCCACTTCACCGACTGCCCGCCGCATTCGGTGCAGGAGTAGACGGTTTTCGCTTTCGCCATGCTTGCTCCCGGCTCAGGCGGGAAGCGGAAATCGGGAAACGGGAAAAAGCGCGAACATCCCGCAGCCGAACTGGTTTCGCGACGGAGTTTGCACCATTTCCTGCCCCGGGTCATTCCCGCTCGATCACCGGCACCCGAGGGGCGAGCCCGCACAGCAGCTCGTATCCGATCGTGCCGGCGGCCGCGGCGACCCGCTCCACCGGCACCCCCTCCCCCCACAGCACCACCCGCGAGCCGATGCGCGCCCCCGGGACGCCGTCCAGGTCCACGCACAGCATGTCCATGGAGACGCGCCCCAGCGTGCGCGTGAGGCGCCCTTCCACCATGACCGGAGTTCCGGTCGGGGCGTGCCGCGGATAGCCGTCGGCGTAGCCGCAGGCGACCACTCCGATGCGCATCGCGCGCTGCGCCCGGAACTCGCCGCCGTAGCCCACGCCGTCGCCCGGCTTGAGCTCGCGCACCGCGATGATCCGGCTCTCGAGCGTCATCGCAGGCCTGAGCCCGAGGTCCGCCCCGCACTGCCCGGGAAACGGCGAGCAGCCGTAGAGCATGATGCCGGGGCGCACCCAGTCGGCGTGCGTCTCGGGATAGCGCAGGATCGCAGCCGAGTTGGCGAGCGAGCGCGGCAGCCCGGTGCCCCGGGCCGCAGCCTCGAACACTTGCAGCTGCCAGTCCACCCCGCGCGGCTCCTCCGCGCTCGCGAAGTGCGTCATCAGCGTGATTCCTCCCACGCCCGGATTCGCTCCGAGCGATCGCAGCACGGAGCCGAGCTCGCCCGGAGAAAACCCGAGCCGGTTCATTCCGGTGTCCACCTTGGCGAGCACCTCGAGCCCGGCGCCGGCGGGAAGCGCCTCGAGCATCGCGAGCTGCTCGCGGTTGTGCACCACGAGGGCGAGCCGGTGCTCGACCACGGCCGCGAGCTCGCGCGCCTCGAAGCAGCCCGCGAGCAGCGCGATGCGCTGACGGTATCCCGCCGCGCGCAGCGCCACCGCCGCCTCGAGCTCGAGCAGCGCGAAGCCGTCCGCCTCGGCGAGCGCCCGCGCCGCGCGCTCGAGCCCGTGGCCGTAGGCGTTCGCCTTGATCACCGCGAGCACGCGCGAACGCGGCGCATGGCGCCTCGCCACGGCGAGGTTGTGCCGCAGCGCCGCGGCGTCAATGGTGGCGAGGATGGGACGGGGCATGGTCAGAGGCGCAAGGCAGGGGGCGATAGCCAATGCTCCGGTCAAGGGTCGTCCTCGCGCCTCGCGCCTTGCGCCTTGATTTTCCGGTAGTGCCGTGCGAATACCGCCTCCAGCTCGTCAATGACCTCGCCCGCCGGCCGGCCCTCGAGCGCGTGCTGGGCCATGTAGCGCGAGGCCTCGGCCATCAGCCGCCTGCGGTCGAGCATGGGATAGGTGCGCGTCAGGCGCCGGATCGCCATGACGACCGTCTCCTCGGCGGGGCGCGGAATGGGCCGGGGCTCGGTGAGCCCGCCTTGCTCCGGAGCACGCGCAGCGAGGAACTCCGCGAAGGCGATCAGCGTCTCCTGGCGCTCGGGCGCAAGCCGCTCGAACAGCTCGAGCAGCTTCTTCTCGCCGCTCCCGCGCCTCATGTCCGGACCCCGCCTCGCGCCAGACAACGCTTCACCCGCTGTTGGCGAGCCGCCGCATGCGCTCGGTGGCGAACTCGACGAAGGTGGTGAGCAGCCGGGAGCGGAACTTATCCCTGGGGAAGACGAAGGAGAAGGTGCGGATCAGCCGCGGCTCGAGCGGTACCGCGGCGAGCGTGCCGAGCTTGCGCTCCTTGACGATGCGGGTGCGCGAGATGATCGAGACGCCGAGCCCGGTCTCGACCACGCCCTTGATCGCTTCCGGGCTGCCGAGCTCCATCACCACGTTCAGCTCCTCGGGCGCGACCCGGCAGCGCCGCAGATAGCGGTCGGTGAACTCGCGCGTGCCCGAGCCCATTTCGCGGCTCACGTACGGCTCGCCCACCAGGAGCCTCGGCCCGACGTGCGGGAGCTTCGCGAAGCGATGCCCGGGCGCGCAGATCACGACCAGCTCGTCCTCGCAGCACACCTCGGTGGTCAAGCTCGCGAGGTGGGAGGGCGACTCGATCAGCCCCAAGTCGAGGGTGTGATCGGCGACGCGGTGCTCGACCATCTCGGAATTGCCGACCGTGAGGTGCACGTGCACCTGGGGATGGAGCGCCTTGAACTCGCCCAGGATCGGCGGCAGCATGAACTCGGCGATGGTGGTGCTCGCCCCGAGCAGCAGCGGCCCACCGATCGCGCCGGTGAGCTCCGCCACCCGCGTTTCCATCTCGTCGGAGAGCCCCAGGATGCGCTCGGCGTAGTCCATCACGAGCTTGCCCGCCGGGGTGAGCGCGATGCGCCCGTGGCTGCGCTCGAAGAGCCGCGTATTGAAGTGCTCCTCGAGCTGCTTGACCTGGAACGTCACCGCCGGCTGCGTCATGAACAGCTGCTCCGCCGCCTTGGTGAAGCTCAGGTGCTTCGCCACGGTATAGAACACCTGCAACCGGCGATCGGCCATTTTTCCGGTGAAAGCGTGGTGAAAAGCGAAGGTGAAGGGCCGCCCCCCGCATCACCGCAGCTTTGCGTCTCGTCGCTGCCTCAGAAGGGTCTGATATTCAACCACATTTCGCGCGATCTGTGGTATAAAGCGCCAGCCGCATGCCTCTCGGCTTCTACATCATACTGGCGGCGCAGTTCTTCTCCTCGCTCGCCGACAACGCGCTGCTGGTTGCGGCGATCGCCCTGCTCATCCAGCTCGCGGCTCCGGAATGGATGACGCCGCTGCTCAAGTTCTTCTTCACCGTCTCCTACGTCGTGTTCGCCCCCTTCGTCGGCGCGTTCGCGGATTCGATGGCAAAAGGCCGGGTGATGCTCGTCACCAACGCCGTGAAGATCGCGGGCTGCATCCTGCTCTTCGCGATCGCCTGGCTGTCCGGCTCCGAGGACCCGTGGTACCTCGCGGTGCTGCTCGCCTACGCCGTGGTCGGGTTCGGCGCGGCGGCCTATTCCCCGGCCAAGTACGGCATCCTCACCGAATACCTGCCGCACCACAAGCTGGTGGCCGCCAACGGCTGGATGGAGGGGCTGACGGTCGCCTCGATCATCCTCGGCACGGTGCTCGGCGGCGCGCTGGTGAGCGAGACGGTGTCGCGGCGGCTGCTCGCGCTCGACTTCCCGCTCCTCGACACCGGAATCGACACCGCGCCCGAGGCGGCGATCGCGATCATCGCCGCCTTCTACCTGATCGCGGCGATCTTCAACCTCTACATCCCGGACACCGGCGTGGACCACCGCTCCCCGAGCAGGAATCCGTTCTTCCTCGTGCACGAGTTCGCCCGCTGCGTGCGCCTGCTCTGGACCGACAAGCTCGGGCAGATCTCGCTCGCCACCACGACGCTGTTCTGGGGCGCCGGCGCGACGCTGCAGTTCATCGTGCTCAAGTGGGCGGAGGTCGCGCTCGGCTACACGCTGTCGCAGGCGACCGTGCTGCAGGGCATTTTCGCGGTCGGGATCGCGGCCGGCTCGGTGGTCGCGGCGCGCTACGTGCCGCTCAGGCGCGCGCCCGACATCGTGCCGGTGGGAATCGCGATGGGGCTCGTCGTGATCGCGATGGTGTTCGCGAGGAGCGTCGCGGTCGCGGTCCCGCTGATCGTGCTGCTCGGCGTGCTCGCCGGCTTCTTCGTGGTGCCGATGAACGCGCTGCTGCAGCACCGCGGCCACATCCTGATGGGCGCGGGCCACTCGATCGCGGTCCAGAACTTCAACGAGAACCTGTGCATCCTCGCGATGCTCGGCGTCTATGCGCTCCTGCTCTGGCTCGACCTCTCGATCTACCTGATCATCACCTTGTTCGGGCTGTTCGTCGCCGCAATCATGGAGCTGGTGCGCCGCCACCACCTCGCCAACGCGCGCAGCGGGCTCGTTCCGGCGATCCCCTCGGAAGCGCACCACTGAGCGCGTTCCGGCGGGGAACCCGGAGCTCGGGGTCCGAAGCCCCGCGTTCGGGGCAAGCAGGTCCGGGTTTCGATCCGGGAAGCCCGGAACCCGGAGCTGGCCTGTGGCCGCCTCACGGGCGGCTCGGCTTCCAGGTTCACTTGAGGTGGGGGTCCTCCCACACCGTCTCGTAGCTCGCCGGCGCGAAGAGCTCGAGGAAGGCGAAGGTCTCTTCGGTATGGTTCTTGAACCAGTGGCGCTCGCCCTCGAACACCGCGATGAAGTCCCCCTTCTTCACTTCGTGCGGCACGTCGTTCACGTAGATCGTGCCGCGCCCCTCGGTGATGTAGAACAGGTGCTCGGTGCCGATATGGTAGTGGCTCGCGCCGCTGGCGCCCGGCGGGTAGACCACGACCTCGCCGCAGACGTTCTTCACGCCCAGCACGTTCTCCTTGACCGCCTCGTAGCGGAACCTGGCGTCGTTCTGGGAGTAGAGCTTGGGCACGTCGAGCGTATTCACGATCCTGGCCATGGGCGCTTCCTGAAGTGACCCGGTGACGAAAGTGACCGGGGATATTGTGTCACTTTTCCGCAGGCTGTGCAGGCGCTGTCCGGCGTGCGATACTTGCCGCAGCAGGTTTCCCGGGGAGGGCAGAACATGCGATTTCGCCTCGTCGCGCTCGGGCTGCTCGTGCCGCTCGCGCTGCTCGCGGCGCCCGTCGCCATCCACGCGCAGAAATACCCGGAGCGCCCGGTGCGGGTCATCGCCGCCCAGTCGGCCGGCTCCTCGCTCGATACCATCGCCCGCATCGTCACCGGCAAGCTCTCGGAACAGTTCGGACAGCAGATCGTGGTGGACAATCGCGGGGGCGCCGCCGGCACCATCGGGCTCGAGATCGGCGCGCGGGCGACTCCCGACGGCTACACCATGGTGGTGGGGGCTTCGAGCTCGATGATCGTCTCGAAGTTCACCTACAAGCAGCTCGCCTTCGACCCGATCAAGGATTTCGACCCGGTCTCGCTGATCGTGATCGCCGACGGCCTGCTGGTGGTGAATCCCGCGCTGCCGGCGAAAAGCGTGAAGGATCTGCTCGCGCTCGCCCGCGCCCAGCCGGGCAAGCTCAACATGGCCTCGGCCGGAATCGGCTCCTCGAGCCATCTCTCCGGCGTCATGTTCACGAATCTCTCCGGCATCAGCGCCGTTCACGTCCCGTACAAGGGCGGCGGGCCGATGGCGGCGGCGGTGGTCGCGGGCGAGGCGCACTGGGCGATCGCGCCGGCCGCGGCGCTCATGGGGCATGTGAAAGCGGGACGGCTGCGGGCGCTCGCGATCTCCTCGCGCGAGCGCTCGCCGCTCATGCCGGAGCTGCCGACCATCGCCGAGGCCGGAGTGCCGGGATACGAGTACTTCAGCTGGAACGGGTTCTTCGCGCCTCGCGGCACGCCGCGCGCCATCGTCAAGACCTGGCACGCGGCGATCCAGAAGGCGCTCGCAGATCCCGACGTCCGCAAGCTCTACGCAGCGCAGGGCCTGGTGCCCGCCGGTAGCGCGAGCCCCGAAGAATTCGGCAAGTTCGTGCGCTCCGATTTCGAGCGCATCGAAAAGCTCGTGAAAGCAGCGGGCATCAAGCCCGAGTGAAGAAGCGACGCGGTGGCGGAGCGGGTTCTCCCGCCACTCCCGCCACTTCTCCCCGGGATCGTGGAGCCGCCCGCCCGGAGCGCGCTACTGCCTGAAGCGGTTCAGCTTCACCTGGCTGGCGAGCGCCGCGTTCCCGAAGACGTCCTCGTCCCGGCCGAACGAGCGTCTTGGAAATGCCTGCCGGCGCTCGACCCCTCGCCCCTGCCCCTGCTGCCGAGTGCAGAGGGCGAATGGTCGGCGGAGAATGGCCTGCCGGCCATTTATCCGGGAGTCAGGAAAATCGGCTGCGAACTCCGCGGCGATAGCGCGCAGGGCTGCAACCACTCTACCAACGGCCAGCGTGTCGGGATCTCGGGCGGCCCGTTCGCCGGGCAAGGGCCCAAGGACGCAAGCCCGTGGCCGCCCGGGGACGGATCCGCCCGGTTGCACCCTGCGTCGGCACCGCACCGCTTCACCGCCTGAGACGAAAATAGATCTCGGGCAGCTTGTTCGGCAGCGAGTTGATGTGGTCGAGCACGAGGTAGTGGCCCTTGCCGAAGATCTGCGGCAGGTACTGGTTCGCCATCGTGTCCACAGTGATGCAGAAGGGGTGCACGCCTTTCGCCACCGCCTCCTTCACCGCCATGCGCGTATCCTCGTGGAGGTACCTCCGGTCACCGCCGTCGTCGTAGTCCTCGGGGCGCCCGTCGGAGAGGATGAGCAGCAGCCGCCGCCGGCTCTCGATGCCCTCGAAGCAGGCGGTAGCGTGGCGGATCGCCGCGCCCATGCGCGTGGCGAGCCGCCCCGACATGCCGCCGATCTGGGAGCGGATCTCCTGGGTGAGCGGCTCGTCGAAGTCCTTGATCGTGTAGTAGCTCACGTTGTCGCGGTACTTGGAACAGAAGCCGGCGATCGAGTAGGCGTCGCCCACCTCCTCCATGCTCTCGGCGAAGAGCAGCACGCCCGCGCGCACGCGGTCCACGAGCCGCCCGCCGCCCTCCGGCAGGTGCTGCATGATGGAGGTGGACATGTCGGCGAGCAACGTCACCGCGATCTCGCGCTGGCGCATCTCGCGCCGCCGGTAGATCGCGGGCTTGGGCGAGCGGCCGGCCTTCTTCTCCGCGACATAGCCCACCACGGCGTTGAGGTCCACATCGTCGCCCTCGAGCTGGCGCAGCCGCGGGGCGAGGCGCGTGGGCTTCTGCGCCTGGATCGCCTTCTTCAGGCGCTTGAGCACCACCGAGTACTGGTTCATCAGCCGGTTCGCCTCGGCGATGTTGGATTCCCCGAGCTTCTTCTCCTGCACCCAGCTCCAGTTGCGCTTGTAGCGCGTCTCGCGATAGTCCCACTCGGGGTAGGGCACGCCCTTGTCGGCGGCGGCGCCGTCCGCGCGCCGCTCCTCGGGGCGCCCGGAGGCGCGGTTCGCCGCGCCGCTCGCCTCGCCGAAGCCCGCGGTCTCCTGACGCCGGCCGGCCTCCTGCCGGTTGCCGTCGTCCGCTCCGCCGTGCGAGGATTCGTTGCGGTCCTCGCCCTGCTCCTGCGGCCGCTGCTCGCCCCCGGCCCCGGACTGCGCCTGCTGCCGGTCCTGCTGCTCCTGGGGATGCACGAGCCGCGTCGCGTTGGGGCCGCGCCCCGGCAAGTAGGCAGCGTGGAACGCGTCGAGATCGGTGACACGCGGCAGATCGTCCCTCGCGTAGATCGCGGTGGCGATGCGCCAGGCGTCCGCCACCGTCGCCGAGGGGTCGAGCAGCGGCGCGAAGCGCTCGTCGCGCACCCCGTCGTTGCGCGCGGCGGCGAGCGCCCGCTCGATGCTCTCCACCGCCAGCCCGTAGTAGATGCCGGTCTCGGGGTGGCGCGCGCCCGAGCGCGCGGCGGCGAGCATGCGCTGCAGATAGTTCGGCACCAGCCGCTGGATGCGGCAGTCCACCCGCAGGTCCTCGCACAGATCGAAGATGAGCTGGAAGCGCAGCGCGTCGTCGCCGTAGCGCGCGAAGAGCGGCGCCCACGATACCGGCCCGGTCTCGGGGAATTCCAGCCCCGCGGCGCCGAAGAGCTCCCTCATCGCGAGCCGGTCGAAGGTGCCGAAGCGCACGTGGCCCGCCGCGTGCAGCAGCCCGAGCACCGCCTCGTCGCGTCCCGGCATCACCGCCGGGAAGTACACCGCGCGCCCGTCGGTCTCGACGAAAGGGCGGCCTTTCTCGGGCGACCAGCTGCCTTCGCGCACCTCGTAGCCGCGCCCGTACCACACGTCGAGCAGCATCGAGAGCAGCCGGCTGCGCTCGGAGAGGCGGAATCCGGGCAGCTGATCGAGCAGCAGCGCCAGGCTCTCCTCGGACTCGAGCCGGAAATAGGCCTCGCCGCGCGCGCGCCCCGACTGCATGATGTCGGCGCCGCGCAGCGCCCACGGCAGGATCGCCTGGGGCCCCAAGAGGTTGCGCACCCGGATCGCGCCCGCGAGATAGGTGGCGAGCAAGAGCTTGCGCGACTCGTAGAGCTCCTCCGCCGGCTGGGTGAGCTGCTCGATGCCGGTGATGCCCTGGCGCCCCGAGAGCTCGACCACCGGCGTCGTGAAATAGGCGCAACCGCTCTCGATCTGGCGCCCGCACCACAGGAAGCCGATCTCGGCCCAGCGCCGCTCGCCCGCGTGCCCGAGCGAGCCGTAGGCACGCGGCAGGTTCGCCATGAAGCCCTCGAGCGCGCGCCATGCCCCGCGCCAGCGCGTGAACTCGAGCGCCTGCTCGGTCCAGGGCAGCACGGTCTCGGAGACCTTCTCCGCCTCGCGGCTGCCGCGGATGAAGCAGCGCGCGGCCTCGCGGTCGTAGTCGTTGAGTCGCCGGCACGCCGCGAGCCAGGCGAGCACGACCTCGTCGCCGTGGGCAGCGAGCGCCGGCAGCAGCTGCTCGGCCTCGCGGGCTGCGCCCGGACTGGCTTCGCGCAGTTGCGCGAGCTCCGCCTCGATCGCCCGTGCCCTGGAAACGCCGGTCATCGCGGGAAGAAACAGACCTCGAGCGCCGATCAACGCCGACTCAGGCCGATGAAGCGCCGTGCAGCTGGCGCGTCAAGGCTGGTTCGATCCGCGTTCCTCCGCGCTCATCTGCGGTCCTCGTCTCGAATTCAGGCGCCGAAGTGCGCCTGGATGATCTCCATCAGCGCCTCGGCGAGCTCCTCATCGTCGGTGATGGGGTTGACCATCGCCACCTGGCAGGCGGCGACCGGGTCGAGCCCCGCGTTCATCATGTTGGCAGCGTAGACGAGCGCCCGGGTGGAGGCGGACTCCTCCAGCCCGTGGTCCTTGAGCAGCCGCGCCTTGCGGCCAGCGGCGACGAGCTGCGCCGCGATCTCCGGCGCGATTCCCGGCGCCTCGTTGAGCACGATCTTGCGCTCGATGTCCTCGGGCGGGAAATCGAAGTTGATGGCGATGAAGCGCTGCTTGGTCGAGGGCTTGAGGTCCTTCAGCACCGTCTGGTAGCCCGGGTTGTAGGAGATCACCAGCATGAAGTCCTCGTGCGCCTCGATCTCCTGGCCCTTCTTCTCGATGGTGAGCCGGCGCCGGTGGTCGGTGAGCGAGTGGATCACCACCGTCGAATCGGTGCGCGCCTCCACGATCTCGTCGAGGTAGCAGATCGCGCCCGCCTTGACCGCGCGCGTGAGCGGACCGTCCTGCCACACCGTCTCCGCCCCTTCCAGCAGAAAGCGGCCGACCAGGTCCGAGCTGGTGAGGTCCTCGTGGCAGGATACCGTCACCAGCGGGCGCCTCAACTGGAACGCCATGTACTCTAGGAAACGCGTCTTGCCGCAGCCGGTGGGGCCCTTGAGCATCACCGGCAGCCGCTTCTTGTAGGCGGCCTCGAACACCGCGATCTCGTTGCCCTGCGGCTCGTAGTAGGGCGCGACGTCGTCCGGCTGGGGCGCCTGCACGATGTCGCGCTCGATCCCGCGCACTCGAGTCACCGCCGTCTTCATCCGTATTGCCTGTCGTTCGGAGGCATCTCTGAAAAAGAGAGACAACGAAAACCAGCTGAAAATCCCCGTCCCGCCTACGCCGTTGAGCGTCTTTCCCCTATTGTAGGTCAGTGCAGCAGGGCGGGAAACCGTTATTCGACCACTTTCCCGAGCAGGGAAACCACGTCGGTGCGGTTGTGGATCATCTCGTCGGGGAAGACGATGGTGATCGCCTGGGTGGGACAGATGGACTGGCACAGCCCGCAGTACCAGCACTCGTCGGGATAGGCGATCACCGGGAGCGTCTCCCGGTCATCCTCCTGCTTGTAGATCACATCCCCCGGGCAAATCCAGTCGCAAAGATCGCAGCGCACGCAGGTCTGCGGGTCGATCTGGATCGGATTGTGGACCGGGGGCTGCGGCATGACAGCAAGCGGCGGGCGAGGTTGGCGACAGGTTACACGGTGGCAGGGCTGCGGGCGAAGGCGTCCGAAAGGGGGCGGTCGGTGGGCAGCGTGCGCACTCGCGGGCCGTCGGCGCCGCCGCGCTCGACGATCACGAACCTGCGCCAGTTCCGCTCGTCGGTGCGCGGGAAGTCGAGCCGCCGGTGGGAGGACCCGGTGCGGGTCTCCTCGCGGGCGAGCGAGGCGCTCGCCATCAGCTCGGCGCAGAGCCGGATGTTCTTCGCCTCGTTGACTCGCATCAGGCCGTGCAGGTCGTCCGCCTGGAGCGCAGGTTCCTGCCGCGCGAGCGCGCGCAGCGCCTCGAGCGCGAGCGCAAGCCCCTTGCCGGTGCGGCGCACCCCGACGTAGTCGGTGACGATGCGGCGTGTCTGGTCCTCGAAGCACCGCCACGGCACGCCGTCGCGCCGCGCGAGGTGCAACTCGGCCTGGGTGCGCACGGCCTGCGCCTCCTCCCACTCGATCTCGGGCAGAGCGCCGGGCGCCGGGCGCATTCGCTGCGCCACGCTCTCTCCCGCAATGTGGCCGAGCACCGCGGCCCCCGCGATGCCCCCGCTCACCGTGGCGCAGTCGCCCGCCGCGAAGAGCCCCTCGATCGAGGTCTCGCCCCGGGTGTCCACGGCGAGGCCGCTGCCGCGGAAGTAGACGCCACTCCTGCGGATGGAGAGCTCCGAAATCGAGATCTCGACCGGCTCCTCGCGGAAATTGACGCCCTTCTGCCGGTAGAACGCGGGTAGCGTGTAGCGATCCACCTGGAGGGTCGCCTCCATGTGGTCGAGCACCTCGCGCGGCAGATGCCGGCAGTCGAGGTAGATCGGCCCGTTGCCGAGCAGGTACTCGTTGATCGCCGCGTCCGCGATCACCGCCCGGCGTGCGTTCTCGCCCTTGGGATCGTACTTGAACATGAAGCGCTCGCCGTGCCGGTTCACGAAGTGCGCCCCGAGCGAGACCAGCGCGTTGAGCCCCTGGCACGAGAAGCCCTTGGGGGTGAGCGTCGTCTCCACCGACTCCATGTTGGCGAGCACCGCCCCCGCGCGGTAGCCCATGGCGTGCGCGTCGCCCGTGTTGTAGGGAAAGTGCCAGCTGTCGAAGGGCAGGCCCGAGGCGTTCATCGAGATGCGGTTCACGTCGCCCGCGGCGAGCACCACCGCCCGCGCCCGGATCGCGAACCACTCTCCGCTGCGGAAGTTGAACGCGAGCGCGCCAAAGGCGCGGTTTTCGCGCGTGAGCAGCAGCACCGCCATGGTGCGCGTGAGCACCGTCGCCTTGCCCCGGCGCACGCGCTCGCCGATCTGCTTCTTGAAGTCGGTGCCGTCGAAATTGATGTGGTAGGTGCCCGGCAGCCCGAAGGAGCGCAGCCGGTAGTAGTCACCGGTGCGCCTGTCCCGGAAGTCCACGCCGAAGGACTCGAGCCTGCGGAAGATCCTCGGCATCTCGCAGATCACGCGGGAGGCCACCGCCATGTCCACGATGTAGTCGGTGAGCTCCGGGAGATGGCGGATCAGGAACTGCGGCGTGTCCCACTCGGGGCCGGTGTCCATGACCGTCAAGTAATGGTCCACGCCGCAGCCGACCGAGCCGCAGCGGTCGAGCACCCTGCCCTTCTCGCAGATCACCACCTTGAGCCCCGCCTCCAGCACCGGGATCGCCGCCATGGTGCCGGCGACGCCGCCGCCGACGACCAGGCAGTCGGTGTCGAGCGCGGTCCAGCTCTGCCTCAAGCGCGGGCTCCCCGCCTACTGGATCGCCTGCACCGCGGCCTTGAGGATGGGCGCGAGGCTTGCGCTCGCCTTGAAGATCTCGGCGATCACCTTTTGCTGCGTCTCACCGTCCATCGGCGCGAGCGGCCGCTCGCCCTTCCTCGATTCTTCGAGCAGGCCCGGGTCCTTGAGCGCGGCGGCGACCGCGGCGCGAAACGCCGCCACCGCCTGCGGCTCCATCCCCGGCGGCCCGATGTAGCTGCGGTGCGTCTCGAGGATCGCCGCCATCGCGCGCACCGTCGCGCGCTTCGCTGCCGGGGCGATCTCGGTCACGAGCGGGATGCCCGGATAGTCGGGCGAGCGCAGCGTGGTCACCATCAAGATCGGGTGCTTGTCGCCCGAGCGGATCGGCGCGAGCGATTCGCTCCAACCGGTGATATGGCCGTCGCCGTCGCCCTTGATCACCGCGAGCGCCGTGTCGGCGTTGCCCTCGTAGCCGGTCACCGCCTTCAGCTTGAAGCCGAACGCATCAGCGAGCACCGCCATGGTGTAGAAGTCCTCGTCGGTGCCCTGCGAGGGATAGACGAACGGGCGGTTGAGCTTCTGTACGTCCTGGATCGACTTGATCGGGGACTTGCCCCCGACGGTGAGCACCCGAGGCTCGCTGGTGGCGCGGCCGAGATAGACGAACTTGGTCGGGTCGAAGTTCGCCCCGGGGCTGCCCGCGAGCGCGGCGAGGATCAGAGTGGAGGAATTTCCGAAGAAAATCTGCAGGCCGTCGGGCTTGGCGCGCCAGATGTAGTTGGCGGCCTTGAGCCCGCCGCCGCCCGGCATGTTGACGATCCGCACCTCGCGCGCGCCGAGGTGTCTCTGCAGGTAGGGCTGGATCATGCGCGCGTAGCGATTGTGGCCCCCGGCGGGCCCGCCGGCGACGTTGATGGTGACGACCTTGTCCCGGTAGTAGTCGTTCGGCTGGGCAGCCGCGCGCGCGTGCAGGTTCGCCAGCACGGGCGCGCAGGCACCGGCGAGAATGAGCCTCCTGCGCTTGTCATTCATTCCCTGTTTCCTCCTGCGGCAGTTCACCGGAAACGCTCCACGAGCGGCGCGAGCAGTCCGTGATACTGCTGCGTCTGGAGCGCGACCACGAACAGCAGGTAGAGCGAGCCGGTCAGCAGCGAAGTGTATACCAGAGTCCTCCGCCACGAGTACTGCCGCGTGAGCGCGAGATAGCCCCCGGTGAAGAGGAACGCGGCCGGCAGCGGCCCGAGCGCGAGGATCAGCCCGATCAGGGCGCCCACGATGGCGAGCGCGCGCGCTTCGTCGCGCCACCCGGCTGCAGCCGCCGCGCTCCTGCCCTCCGCGGCACCGGGCTCCGCGGGCGCCTGCTTCACCTCGATCAGATCCATGCGCAGCTCCTCGGTCGAGCGCAGGTTCTGCCACAGGATTTGCAGCAGCGTCAGCACGATGCCGGCGATCGCGAGCGGCAACGGGATCATGCGCGCGCGCGGGCCGAAATCCTGGCACAGCCAGACGACGCCGGCGAACACCGCGAGCACGGCGACGGCGACCAGGTTCTCCTGCGCGCGCCGGCTCATGAGGAGGCGCTCCTCGGCGCGGCCTCCCGCGCCCTGCGGCCGCGCCGCCAGTTGCGCACGAAGGGTAGCGCGGCGGTGACGAGCACGAAGGCGAGCATCGCGGCCGCGATCGGCCGGTCGAGGAGGAAATCGCCGCCGTAGAGCGTGAGCGATATGTGGAGGTTGCGCTCGATCATGACGGCGAGCACCATGCCGATCACGAAGTTCGCGCGCGAATAGCGGTACTTGTCCATCACGTAGCCCAGCACGCCGAACACTCCCGCGACCACCACGTCCTCGATGCGCCCGCGCGTCGCATAGGCGCCCACGAAGCACACCGAGAGCACCATCGGCACCATCAGGTTCGCCTGCAGCGAGGGCAGCCGCGCGAGCCAGGGCGTGATGCCGAGCCCGATCAGGGTGACGAGGACGTTGGCGAGCACGATGATCCATACCATGCTGAACACCAGATCGAGGTTCTTGGTGAGCATCTCGGGGCCCGGTACCACTCCCAGGCCGATGAAGGCGACGAGCAAGATCGCCATGCTCTCCCCCCCTGGGATGCCGAAGGCAAGGGTGGGCATGAGCCCGCCGCCCTCGTTCGCCCCCATGGTGGCATCGGGCGCGATCACGCCCTCCACCGCTCCCTTGCCGAAGCGCTCGGGGGTGCGCGAGGTCTGGAGCGCCTGGGCGTAGGCCGCGAGTCCCGCGACGCTCGCGCCCACCCCCGGCAGCACCCCGATCCAGAGCCCGAGCAGGCTCGAGCGCACCACCAGCCACCAGTGGCGCAGCCCGTCCTTCACGCCCTGCCACACCGTGCTCGCCTCCGCGGCGAGCGCGCGGTCCACGATCGGCGTGCCCTTGATCGCGAGCTTCATCATCTCGGAGACCGCGAACAGCCCGATCATCGCCACCGGGAACGAGATGCCGTCCATCAGGAACTCGGAGCCGAAGGTGAAGCGCGGGGTCGCGGTCACGACGTCCATGCCGATGAAGGCGACGAGCACGCCGAGCATGCTGGCGATCAGCCCCTTCATGAGCGAACCTTCGCTGAAAGTCGCGATCACGGTGAGCCCCCACAGCGCCATCATCAGGTACTCGCTCGGCCCCAGCGCGAGGATCACCGGGCGGATGAGCGGGATGCACAGCGCGAGAAACACCGCCCCGATCAGTCCGCCGAGCAGCGCTCCGGTGGCGGAGGCGGCGAGCGCACGTTTCGCCTCGCCCCGCTTGGTCATCGGATAGCCGTCGAAGCACAGTGCCAGCCCTTTCGCAGAGCCGGGCACGCTGAACAGAATGCTGGTGACGGAATCGCCCCAGATCGTGGCGATGTGCGCGCCGAGCAGCAGCGCGAGGGTGGCGGCCGGCTCGAAGCCGTAGGTGAAGGGCAGCAGCAGCGCCATCGCGACCACCCCGCCCAGGCCCGGAAGGATGCCGATCACCAGCCCGTAGAGCACCCCGAGCACCATGAACAGGAGCGCCTGCGGCGTGAGCAGCGCGGCGAGCCCTGCTGCGATGGCTTCGAGCATCTATTTTCCGGACGCGGGGGCGGGCGCGGCGGGCTTGCCGAAATCCACCCTGGGCGGGGCGGCGATCGCCTTCACGTCCTGCACCGTGAACTGGGGCTTCTCCTTGAAGCCGAATAGCATCGCCGTGAGATTGCTCGGGAACTGGCGCACCACGACGTTGTATTCCTGGACCGCCTTGATGTAGCGGTTGCGTGCGACCGCGATGCGGTTCTCGGTGCCCTCGAGCTGCGCCTGGAGCTCGAGGAAGTTGCGGTCGGACTTGAGCTGGGGGTATCTCTCGACCACGGCGAGCAGCCGCGCGAGCGCCGAGGACAGCTCGCCTTGCGCCTGCTGGAAGCGGGCGAAGGCCTGGGGGTCGTCGATGAGCTCGGGTGTGGCCTGGATCGCGCCCACCCTGGCGCGCGCCTCGGCCACCCCGAGCAGCACCTGCTGCTCCTGCGCGGCGAACGCCTTCACCGTTTCCACGAGGTTCGGGATCAGGTCCGCGCGGCGCTGATACTGGTTGACGACCTCGGCCCACGCGGCCTTGATGCTCTCGTCGGTGCGCTGCAGCGTGTTGTAGCCGCAGCCCGGGAGCAGCAGCGCCATCGCCCCCGCAGCTGCAACGAGGATTCGATTGCTCATCGCGTTTTCCTCCCCTCTTGCGCGCCGCCTCATGCGGAGCCCGCGCCTTCGTTCCGCAGGTCCTGCATCACTCGCACCGCGAAGCACAGGTCCTCCCACGCCTTGGCCTTGTCCGCGAGATTGCGCAGGAGATAGGCTGGATGATAAGTGACGACCAGCGGAATGCCGCGGTAGCGGTGAATTTTACCGCGCAAGCTGGCGATGCTCGCCTCGGTGGCGAGGAGATTCGCCGCCGCGACCCGCCCGAGCGCCACGACCAGCCGGGGGCCGATCAGCTCGATCTGGCGGTGCAAGTACGGCTCGCAGGCGGCCGCCTCCGAAGGCTGCGGGTTGCGGTTGCCGGGGGGGCGGCATTTCACGACGTTGCAGATGTACACGTTCTCGCCGCGCCTGAGCCCGATCGCGGCGAGCATGTTGTCGAGGAGCTTGCCGGCCTGCCCGACGAAAGGCTCGCCCTGGGCGTCCTCCTCCGCCCCCGGCCCCTCGCCCACGAATACCCATTCGGCACGCTCGTCGCCCACGCCGAACACCGTCCGGTTGCGCTTCTCGTGCAGCGGGCAGTCGGTACAGGCCGCCACGCGCGCCTTGAGCTCCGCCCAGCCCATGCGCATGATCGCGCTGCGGCGGTCGCCCGGGACAGGCTGAAACGATTCGTCGCCCGTAGCCCGCTGCTGTTTGCTCGCCGCGGGGGGGGCGGCTGGCGGCGAGTCGCCCGCCGCGGGGCGTTCGCGCCGGCGCCAGATGGGCGTCAGCCCCATCTCTTCCAGGATCAGCTCGCGGCGCGCTTTCACGTTTCGATAATCGGACAAGGCACGGCGACGAGTCACTTCCCGTCCAACTCGAGCTGCATGACGACCGCATCCTCCCGTCCTTCCCCGGCAGGATAGTAGCCGCGCCGCAATGCGATCTCGGAGAATCCGGCGGCGGCGTAGAGCGCGCGCGCGGCGGCGTTGGACGGCCGCACCTCGAGCAGGATCCTGCGCGCGCGGTAATCGCGCGCGAGCTTGACCACGAAGCCGAGCATCTGGCGCCCCAGCCCGCGGCCCTGCCACGGCACGGCGACGCTCAGGTTGAGAAGATGCGCCTCGCCCCCGCCGATCATCACCACGGTGTAGCCGGCGATCTCGCCGCCGCACTCGAGAATCCAGCAGTGGCAGCCTGCGGCGAGCGAATCGCTGAAGTTGCCGCGCGTCCAAGGATGCGGATAGGCCGCCCGCTCGATCGCGGTGACCGCGTCGAGGTCCTCTGCCGTCATGCGGCGGTATCTCGGCAGCGTGTCGAGTCGCGCGCTCATCGCTCGTCCATCCTCAGCGCCACCTTGTCGCGCAGGTAAAGCGGAGCGGCGCGTTGCGCGGGCTGCGCCCGGCCTTGCTCGAGCTCGCGCGCCGCGAGCCGCGCGATCTCGCGCGCGTGCGGCGCGATCCCGGGCTCCACCCGCGCGAGGCGGCCGGCGTAGCGCCGCTCGAGCGCGCCTCCAAGGGCGGCGAACCCTCCGCCGCATCCGACCCAGGAGCCAGCGGGCAGCTCCGGAGCCTCGGGCGGCGCGCAGACCATCGGCTCCTGCACCGTGCCCCAGCCCTCGCCCGCGCGCGAATAGGCCGCGAGGTACACCTCCCCCATTCGCGCGTCGAGCGCGCACACCACGCGCGCGGCGCCGCAGGCCTCGGCCATCGCGGCGAGCGTCCCCACGCCCACCACGGGCAACCCTGCCCCGAAGGCGAGCCCCTGCGCGAGCCCGCAGGCGATTCTCAGCCCGGTGAAGGAGCCCGGGCCCTGCCCGAAGGCGATGCCGTCGAGCGCCTTCACGCGCAGGCCATGGCGCGCGAGAAGCCGGTCGGCCATCGGCAACAGCAGCTCCGAGTGCCGCTGCCCGGCGCGCTCACCGAGCGCCTCCGTCTCGCCATCGCGCCACAGCGCGACCGAGCAGTATTCGGTGGAGGCGTCCAGAGCGAGGATATTCATGGCGGGCGATCAGCTCGATCCGCTCGGGAATTCTAGCGGATTCTCCCGCGCCTCAGCGCCGGCCGCGTATAATCGCCCGCCATGCGCGAATACGCGATTGCGGCGATCCCCGGCGACGGCATCGGCGTGGAGGTGATCGCGGCAGGGATCAGGGTGCTGGAGGTCCTCCAGCAGCGCGCCGGTGGCTTTCGGTTGCGGTTCGAGCACTTTCCGTGGAGCAGCGACTACTACAAGAGGCACGGCCACTATATCCCCGAGGGCGGGCTCGAGCGGCTCAGGGCGTTCGACGCCATCTTCTTCGGCGCGGTGGGCGCCCCCGACGTGCCCGATCATGTCTCGCTGTGGGGCCTGAGGCTGCCGATCTGCCAGGGCTTCGACCAGTACGCCAACGTGCGGCCCGCGCGCGTGCTGCCGGGCATCCGCAGCCCGCTCGCGAACGGGAGCGCGATCGACTGGGTCATCGTCCGCGAGAACTCGGAAGGCGAGTATTCGGGCAGCGGGGGGCGCGCCCACCGCGGCCTGCCCGAGGAGGTGGCCACCGAGACCTCGGTCTTCACGCGCGCGGGGGTGGCGCGCATCCACCGCTTCGCGTTCCGGCTCGCCGCGAGCCGCCCGCGCCGGCACCTCACGCTCGTCACCAAGTCGAACGCCCAGCGCCATGGCATGGTGATGTGGGACGAGATCTTCTACGAGGTGGCGAGAGAGTTCCCGCAGGTGGAGACCCGGCGCGTGCTGGTGGACGCGATGACGACGGAGATGGTGCTCAAGCCCCAGAGCATTGACACCGTTGTCGCCACCAACCTGCACGCCGACATCCTGTCCGACCTCGCCGCCGCGCTCTCGGGCAGCCTCGGCATCGCGCCCACCGCCAATCTCAATCCCGAGCGCCGCTTCCCCTCGATGTTCGAGCCGATCCACGGCTCGGCCTTCGACATCGCAGGCCGCGGCATCGCCAACCCGGTCGCCACTTTCTGGACCGCGGTGATGATGCTCGAGCACTTGGGCGAGGAGCAGGCGGCGCAGCAGCTCATGCGCGCGATCGAGACCGTGACCGGCAAGGGCATCTTGACCCCCGACCTGGGCGGCGAGGCGACCACCGCGGTGGTGACCGAGGCGGTGTGCGACGCGCTGTAGCGGCCCTGCTACAATAGCCGCGGCGCCTGCATCCGCCGGGGCGGGAGGAGGAGCGGATGAAGCAGATCCTCGAGTATCTCCAGTCCTTCGTCGTGATCGGCCTCGTGCTGGCCGGAATCGGCGGCGTTTCCTATCACCTGTTCCGGGAGGAAGGCTGGATCGAGACCGTGCTCGGCGACATCTGGGATCTCAGCATCCAGTATCCCCTGATCGCGGTGCCGACCATCGTGGGGGCGATTCTCATCGGCAAATTCGTGCGCGACCAGCGCATCGCCAAGGGCCGCACCAGCAGGCTTCCCAACTTCATCATCTACGGCCTGATGGCGGCCGGCGCCTTCTTCATCGGCCGGTTCTTCATCCACGGCACGTTTTAGCTCGAACCAGGCGGTCTGCGAGGCGCCAAGACGCCGGGCGCAAGGGCGCAAAAACGGCTACGCGGCGTGCACCACGCGCTGCGCGATCAGCGCCTCGATCTCCTGTGCGCCATAGCCGATCGCGGCGAGCAGTTCCCGGGTGTGCTCGCCGACCCGGGGGAGGTCCAACCGCGTGCCGAGCCGCCTCCCGTCCATCTCGATCGGCAGCACCGGCACCTTGGTCCGGCTGCCGTCGGGTAGCGTGATCGGCGCGAGCCCCCCCGAGGCGTTGAGATGGGGATCGTCAAAGAGGTCCTCGGGCTTCGCGATCGGCGCAAACGGCAGCCCCAGCTCCTCGCAGCGCTCCATGAGCTCTCGCGCGGTCATTTTCGCGAACAGCTCGGTGATGGCGGGCAGCAGGCGCGGCCGCGCCTCGACCCGCTGCGGGTTGGTCTTCAACGCGGGATCGGCAAGCAGATCGGTCAGCCCGAACGCCTCGCAGAACACCTTCCATTGCGTGTCGGTCACGACACCCACGAATACCCGCCCGCCGTCGGCGGTGCGGAACACGTCGTAGACCGCCCATGCCCGCACCCGCTCCGGCATCGGCACGGCCGGCCGCCCGGTGACGGCTGCCTCCATCATGTGCTGCGCGACAAGGAAGGCGTTGTTCTCGAACAGCGCGCTCTTCACTTCCTGGCCGCGCCCGGTCGCGCGGCGCTGATAGAGCGCGGCGAGGATCGCGATCGCGCCGAACATACCGCCCATCACGTCGTTGACCGAGGCCCCGGCGCGCAGCGGCCGCTCGGCGCCGCCTGTCATGTAGGCGAGCCCGCCCATCATCTGCACCACCTCGTCGAGCGCGGTGCGGTGCTCGTAGGGGCCGGCGAGGAAGCCCTTGTGGGAGCAGTAGATGAGGTCGGGGCGGACCTTCTTGAGCGCCTCGTAGCCGAGCCCCAGGCCCTCCATCGCGCCGGGGCGGAAGTTCTCGCTCACCACGTCGGCGGTCGCAACGAGGTCCAGTACCAGCTCGCGCCCCCGCGCGCACTTGAGGTCCACCGCGAAGCTCTTCTTGTTGCGGTTGTAGGTAGGGAAGAACCCCGCGCCCGAGGCGGTGAGACGGCGTGTATGGTCGCCCTCCGGCGGCTCGATCTTGATGACCTCGGCCCCGAGATCGGCGAGGATCAGCCCGCAAGTGGGTCCCATCACCATGTGCGCGAACTCGAGAACGCGCACGCCTTCGAGCGCAAGCGGGCTCGGCGCCGGAGCGGACATCAGGGTCGGCTGGGACACGGGATTCGCATGGTAAGGTAACCGCAGGCGGCTTCCAATTCCCCCGCGCGCGCGGCACAATCACGGCGCCGAGCGCCGGGGCCTCTGCCGACCGGCATGGAGAACGAGATGAGCAACGGTATCAAGCGCCACCAGCCCGGACCCGTACTCGCGCGTGCCGTCGAGTACAACGGCCTGGTGTTCGTCGCCGGCACCACCGCCGACGACAAGAGCGCCTCCTGCGGGCAGCAGACCGCGGAGATCCTCGGGAAGATCGACGCCGTGCTCGCCGCCGCCGGCACCGACAAATCGAAGCTCCTGTGGGCCCAGGTCTGGCTCGCCGACATCCGCGACAAGCCCGAGATGGACGCCGCGTGGAAGGCCTGGGTGGGCGAGGCGAAGCCCGCGCGCGCCTGCGTGGAGGCGCGGCTCGCCACGCCCGACACGCGGGTCGAGATCATGGTGACGGCGGCCAAATGAACGGCCGGCGCGGCGCAGCCGCCGGCGCGGCCTCGCCCGGTTAGCTGCGGGTGCGGGCCTGAACCTCGATGCCGGCCAGGCGCGCGAGGTCGCGGTGGATGCGCGCGACGCGCTCGATCTGTCCCTTCGCCGGGAAACGCTCGTAGAAGCCCTCGATGCGGAAATCGCGCATGCGCTCGGCCCACGGTGCGAGCCGCTTCTCCCAGCGCGCCTGGCGCCCGTCGGCGGGCTCCATGTCCGAGCGCGCGAGGTCGGCGCACACCCGGACCATCGCTTTGAGCGTCACCGGCTTGGTCACCATGTAGTTGGGGTGGCCCCAGGCGTTGCCCCAGACCTTCTGCGCGGCCTTGAGGAAATCGCGCACCACCGCGTAGTAGCGCTCGGCCTCCCGCGCGGTGTTGGGGGCGCGCTGGATCTTGCGCCATTCCCCGCTCACCCAGCGATGCAGCTCGTTGAAAAGCTCTGCCTGCAGGATCCATTTCTCCTGCTGGCTGCGCCCGCCCAGGCGGTTGATGCGGTAGCGCAGCGGGCTGTCGCCCTCGCGGTAGAGCTTGTCCACCAGGCGCGCCGCGAACCGGCGGTCGGGCTCGGCCCAGGAAATGCGCTCGTAGAGGTCCACCAGGTGGCTCTTGTTGATGCGCGTGGGAGTGGAATTGATGATGACGAACATCTCGGCGGCGAAGTCCTCGCTGCGGCCGTCGAAGATGATGCACGGCACCTGGATGTTGTTGCCCTCGGCCGGGCGCTCGCGCAAATAGAAGTGCAGCGCCGCCAAGCGGTGCTGGCCGTCGATGATGAGGAACTTCGACCCCGGCTCCTGCAGGTGCCCCACGCTCGACTCCGAGGCGAGCGCCTGGAAAGCGAGCTTCTCGTTGGTGAACAGCAGCACGGTGCCCGGGATCGGGGGCTGGTTCACCGCCATCTCGTAGAAGTTCTTGAGCGCCCGCACCTTGGCGCGCGAGAGCTGGCGCTGGAACGCGGCGTCGCTGTGCTCGATGCGGGCGATGAACTGCGCGATCTCATCGCTCTGCGAGATCACCTGGGGCGCGATCTGCTCGCCCTCCCCGTAGAAGCGACTGATGAACCGGACCTTGGCGAGGATGTCCTTGGCGGGGTAGCTCGCGAAATAGAACAGGCCGTCCTTTTGTCGGATGCGCGTGGCAAGCATATCTTGTTGTCCCGGGTTGTTGCGCCTGCGAACCGGCGCCGCCCGGCGCGCGGGCGGCGTAGCGTGCCCATTCTAGCGTTTTGAGAGCGCCAAGGCGAGGAAAGCGCCCCGGGCTCAACGGCCCGCCGGCGCGGGGGGCAATGGACGCCCGGAGCGGGATCGGGGCGGTCGCGCCCGCGGCTAGTCCGATGTCATAACCGTGCGGCGGCGCCAGGCTCCCGGCGGGCCGAGCGGCGGCGGCCGGGGCGGGCGCCGTGTCCGGGCCGCGCGCGCCCGCTCACGGGCGCT
>DATLZE010000111.1:0-10152 GCA_035574195.1 Burkholderiales bacterium
CCGTACTGCCGGTCGCGCGTCAGGCCCGGCGCATCCGCCACGATCGCGTCCCGGCTGCGGGTCAAGCGGTTGAAGAGCGTTGACTTGCCCACGTTCGGGCGGCCGACGATGGCGACGATCGGAAGCACGGCTGGGGGCGGAAGGCTAATGGCGCAGAGCGTGTGCAAGATCTGCACGCTTTCGGCGAGACGTGACGGCGGCCACTTCGCCTTTCGCCCTACTCCTTTCGATCTCGGCGATTACTGGACGGTGATCGCGAAAACGCCACCGTTGCGGGTCTGCACGACGAAGCTCGAGGCGTCGAGGGCGAGCGGCGGCGCGCTGATCGCGCTGCCATCGGTGGCGATCCGCGCCGCGAACGAGCCGTCCTCGCGCGAGAGAAGATGCACGTAGCCCTCGAAGTCGCCCACCGCCACGTAGCGCCCGAGCGGCAGCGGCGCGCTCAGCCCGCGGCCCGCGAGCCTGTCCTGGCGCCAGATGCTCGCGCCGCTCGTCTTGTCGAGCGCGTGCACCGCGTTGCGCTCGTCGGTCACGTAGAGGTAGTGCGCGTCGAGCGCCAGCCCCGCGATGCTGGAAATGTCGCGCGCCCAGAGCAGCGTGCCCCGTTCGAGATCGAAACAGGCGACCCGGCCCTGGAACGCCGCGGCGCACACCTGCCGCCCGTCGTGGGCGGGCAGGCTCGTGACATCGGCTGCGCGCTCGAGCTCGGTGGTGCCGCGCGGTAGCGCGACCACGCCCTCCCAGCCGACGTGGCCGTTCGCGAGCGCGAGCGCGATCAGCCGCCCTCCCGGAAACCCGGCGAACACGCCGCCCCGGTGAATCACCGTCCCGGCGTGCGCCCGCACCGACAGCGCCGGCAACGCGCGCTGATAGAGCCAGCGGCGCTTGCCGTCGGCGGCGCCGAGCCCGTAGATGCGGCCGTCGCCCGAGCGCACCACCACGATGCCGCCCTCCACCGCGGGCGGCGCCAGCACCTCGCCGGAGACCTGCGCCTTCCACAACGCCCGGCCGTCGCGGTCGAAGGCGAGCACCTCTCCCCGCGGCGTGCCGAGCAGCACCATGCCGGCGCCGGCGCCAACCGCGCCCGAGATGCGCTGGCCGGCCTCGATGCGCGCGAGCACGGCGCCGCTCGCGGCATCGAATCCGGTGACACCACCCGCCGCGCCCGCGGCATAGAGCACGTTGCCGGCGAGCGCCGGAAAGAAGACATTCTTCTCGGCGGCGCCCACGCTCGCCTGCCAGCGCACCCTGAGCGCGGCGCTCGCCTGGATCGGAGGAAGCTCGGCCGGTTTCGCCGCCGGGCGAGCACCGAACAGGCGGTCGTAGGCATCCGTCACCGTCTGGCAGCCGCCGGTCAGCGCCAGCGCGAGACCCACGAGCGCCGCAAGCAGCCAGCGGGAGCTCATTTCACCTCGCCGAGCGCCTCGAGCTTGAGCTGGAGCGTGGCGCGATACGGGCTCGCGGGATCGCTGCGGTCGAGCGCGAGTTGATAGGCCGCGCGCGCCTCCGCGGCCCGGCCCTGCGCGAGCAGCACGTCGCCTTTGAGGTCGGCATAGAGTCCGGCCAGCGAATCCACCGGCTTCTGCTCGACGAGCCTGAGCGCCTCTGCGTAGTTCTTCTCGTCGAGCGCCACGGCGGCGAGCCGCAGCCGCGCCACGTCCTTTACCTCCCGCTCGCCCGCGTGCTCCAGCACCCATCCGAGCTGCGAGCGGGCCGCGGCGAGATCGCCGCTCTCGAAGCTCGCCCGCGCCGCGATCAGCGCGGCGAGCGCGGCGTACGGAGTGGAGCCGTACTTCGCAGTGAGCTGGCTCGCGATGTCGCGCAGCTTCCGGCGATCGCCGGCGTGCTGCGCCTGCTCGAGCTGCTCGTAGAGCACCGCCGCCGCAGCCGTCTGGCTCGCGCGGTAGTAGCGCCAGCCCTGGAAGCCAGCGAAGCCGATCGCGAATGCGGCGACTGCAAGCAGCACGAGGCGCCCGTACTGCTTCCACCACGCCTTCAGCTCCTCGAGCTGCTCCTGCTCCTGGAGATCGTACGCCATGCTCACGCCCTTCCCTTGATCAGGTCAACCGCCTCGGAGACCGATACACGCGACTGCTGCTGCGCCTCGCGCAGCGGCTTCAGGCTCACGTCGCCCGCTGCCGCCTCGTCCTCGCCCACGATCACCGCATAGCGCGCGCCGCTCGCATCCGCCTTCCTCATCTGCGACTTGAAGTTGCCGCCGCCGCAGTGCAGCACCACCGCGAGGCCAGCGTCGCGCAGGCTCTCCGCAACGCGCGCAGCGTGGCGCTGCGCCGCCTCGCCCTGGTGCACCAGATAGACGTCGGGCGGCAGCGCGGCGGCGGACCGGCCGTCCTTCACCAGCGCGAGCAGCCGTTCCACGCCCATCGCGAAGCCGCAGGCCGGCGTGGGCCTGCCGCCGATCTGCTCGACCAGCCCGTCGTAACGCCCCCCCGCGCATACCGCGTTCTGCGCGCCGAGCCGCTCGCTCACCCATTCATAGACCGTGCCGTTGTAGTAGTCGAGCCCCCGCACCAACCGCGGGTTCAGGCGGAAGGCGACACCGGCCTCGCGCAGCATGCGCTGCAGGTCCTCGAAGTCCCTGAGCGAGGGCTCGTCGAGATCGTCGGCGAGCCGCGGCGCGCCCTCGATCAGCGCGGCGAGCGCCGGGTTCTTGCTGTCGAGCACGCGCAGGGGATTCAGCCGCAGCCGCCGCCGAGAGTCCTCGTCGAGCTCCTGCTCGTGGCGCTCGAGGTACTTGACGAGGCGCCGCCGGTAGCGCTGGCGCGCTTCACCGCTGCCCAGCGTGTTGAGTTCGAGCGCGATGCCGTCCAGGCCGAGCAGGCGCCACAGCCGCGCGCACATGACGAGGTGCTCGGCGTCCATGTCCGGGCCGGTGAAGCCGAGCGCCTCCACGCCCACCTGGTGGAACTGGCGATAGCGGCCCTTCTGCGGCCGCTCGTGGCGGAACATCGGCCCCCAGTACCACAGCCGCTGCGGGCCGGCGTAGAGCAGGTTGTGCTCGATCACGGCGCGCACGCAGGCGGCGGTGCCCTCGGGCCGCAGCGTCAGCCGCTCGCCGTTGAGCTCGTCCACGAAGGTGTACATCTCCTTCTCGACGATGTCGGTCGCCTCACCGATCGAGCGCTCGAAGAGTTCGGTGCGCTCCAGGATCGGCGTGCGGATCGCGCGGTAGCCGTAGGCGCGCAGCCAGCCCCGCACCGTGTCCTCGAAATGCTCCCACAGGTGCACCTCGTCCGGCAGGATGTCGTTCATCCCGCGAACGGCCTGGATCCGCATCGGTTTCATCGAACGATCAGGCGGCCGAACTCGCCCGCATCCCGGCCCGAGTCGCGCCCAGGGATCGTCCCGTCAGCCCCTCGCTCAGGGCGCAGGACGAAATGACCGCCCGCTCGGCTGCTCCCCTGTTCGAGGGCGGGCCTGGGTTTCGAGGACCGTGCGCCCGGGCCGGCGAACGCCCGACTCGGTGCCGCGAGGCGGCGCTGACGGAGCGGCCCGCTCCCTCCGCCGCCCGCCGGCGCGGGCGCCTCCTCGGGCAGCGAGGAATTTGTACGGTCGGTCGCTTCCAGTGGCCGAATCACTCGGTGACGCGCTCTCGAACAGGCGCGGTATCGCTTTTCTCCGGCGCCGCCGCGCCGGCGGTTGGCTGCGAGTACTTGTCGCTCACGTACTGCTCGACGATTCTCTGGAACTCGGCGGCGATGTTCTCGCCCTTGAGGGTCACGGTCTTCACGCCGTCCACGTACACCGGCGCGACCGGGTTCTCCCCGGAGCCAGGCAGGCTGATGCCGACGTTCGCGTGCTTGCTCTCGCCCGGCCCGTTCACCACACAGCCCATCACCGCGACGTGCAGGTTTTCCACTCCGGGATAGCGGTCGCGCCACTGCGGCATTTTCTCCCGGAGCCACTTCTGGATGCGGTCGGCGAGCTCCTGGAAAAAAGTGCTGGCGGTGCGCCCGCACCCCGGGCAGGCGATCACCAGCGGCGCGAACGAGCGCAGCCCCATGGTCTGCAGCAGCTCCTGCGCCACCACCACCTCGCGCGTGCGGTCGCCTCCCGGCTCGGGTGTGAGCGAGACGCGGATAGTGTCGCCGATGCCCTCCTGCAGCAGCACGGCGAGCGCCGCGGCCGAGGCGACGATGCCCTTGGAGCCCATTCCGGCCTCGGTCAACCCGAGGTGCAGGGGATACTCGCAGCGCGCGGCGAGCTCGCGATAGACCGCGATGAGGTCCTGCACTCCGCTCACCTTGCACGAGATCACGATGCGGTCGCGCGCGAGCCCCAGCTCCTCGGCCTGGCGCGCGGACTCGAGCGCTGAGGCGATGAGCGCCCTGCGCGTGACCACGGCGGCATCCTGCGGGGCGGGCTGCCGCGCGTTCTCGTCCATCATGCGTGCGAGCAGCTCCGGATCGAGGCTGCCCCAGTTCACCCCGATTCGCACCGGCTTGCCGTAACGGCAGGCGAACTCGATCAAAGCGGCGAACTGCTCGTCGCGCCTCGCGCCGCGGCCCACGTTGCCCGGGTTGATGCGCAGCTTCGCGAGCGCCTCGGCGCACGCCGGGTGCCGGGCGAGCAGCCGATGGCCGTTGAAATGGAAGTCTCCCACCAGCGGCACGTTGACGCCCATCGCGTCGAGCCGCTCGCGGATGCGCGGCACCGCCGCGGCTGCCTCCGCATCGTTGACCGTCACTCGCACGAGCTCGGAGCCCGCGCGTGCGAGCTCCGCCACCTGCCTCACCGTCGCCGCGACATCCGCAGTGTCGGTGTTGGTCATGGACTGCACCACGATCGGCGCGCCGCCGCCGATCGCGACATGGCCGACCTGCACTCGGAGGCTGCGGCGGCGCGGCGCGGGCCCGTGCTCTGGATAGCAGTTCATGGCAAGGTGAGCCGCGCGACGTCGATCTTGGTGTGGCGCGCGAGATCCACGGTCTCGCCCTCGTAGCTCATCCTGACGCCGTGGGCGTTGCCCACCACGATCGCGAGCGGCGGCAGCCCGCTCACGTGTTGCACCGTGCCCGGACGGTTGAGCTGCGAGAAAACGACCCGGCCGTTGCGGTCCCGGATCTCCACCCAGCACTCCTCGGTGAATTCGAGCCGCACCACCCGCTCGCCAGGCCGGGGCTGCGGCTCATCCTCCCGCGCCGCGACGGCGGCCGCGCGCGCGCCCTCCCCGGCCTCCGCGGAGGCTGCGGGCTCATCTCGCGCCGCAGGCGCCGTTTCGCCCGCGGCAGGCGCCGCCGCGGCCCCGTCCCCAGCGGAAGGAGCCGGCGCGCTGCCGGAGGGCATGGCCGGCCGCTCCGGCGGCGCGACCGGAAGCGAGACGGGCGTCACGGAGACCGCGGGCCCCGTCCCCGGCTCGTTCATCAGGACGAATTCGTAGGCTGCGAGCCCCGCCACGATGAAACCGGCGGCCACCGCGTAGCGGCGCCAAGACCTCGGTCGGGAAGAGGGAAACGGGATGCCCCGGGAAGGAGGCGCTTCGGGCCGCGCCGCGGGCCGAGGCAGGCTCTCGCCGGCCTCCCGCAGCAGCTCCTCCGGGTCGAGCTTCACCAGCCGCGCGTAATTGCGGATGAAGCCGCGCACGAACACCGGCCCGGGCAGCTGGTGGTAGCGGCCCGCCTCCAGCGCTTCGACCTGCGATACCGAAAGCTTGAGCTGGCGCGCAATGTCGGCCGCGGAGAGATTCTGCTGCTCGCGCGCCCGCGCGAGGCGCGCGCCGGGTGCGGTGCCGGAGGGCGCCGCGCCGGCGGCGAATGACAGCGTGTCGCTGGCCCCGCTCATTCGATCCGCCCCGCGTTGAGCGCCTGCGCCTCCCGCGAGCCGGGGAAATTGCGCCGCAGCCGCTGCGCGTAGCTCGCCTCGGTGTCGCGGTCGCCGAGCCGGCGCTCGATGCGCACCCCGAGCCACAGCGCTTCCGCAGTCTCGGGCCCGGCCCGCACCAGGCGGTCGAGATAGCTCTTGGCCTCGCCATAATCACCGCGCGCGTACGCGAGGTCGGCCATGTGGTAGAGCGCCTGCGGCTGGTCGGGACGCACCTTGAGCGCCAGCGCGAAGAATTCCAGCGCGCGGGGCAGGTCGCCGAGCCGCCGCGCGCACATTCCGGCGTTCACGTAGGAGCGCTCGGGCGTCTTGTAGAGCGGGTTGCGCACCGCGGCGAGGAAATACTTGATCGCCTCCTCCTCGCGCTTGCGCTGGCACAGGTACGACCCATAGTTGTTGTTGGCGTCGTGATCGAGCGGGTTGATGCGCAGCGCCCGCTGGAAGCTCTCCTCCGCGAGCCGGTCCTCCCGCAGCTGCGCATAGACCAGGCCGGCGACGTTGTACGCCGGGCCGTAGTTCGCGTCGGCGCGAAGCGCCTCGTTCACTTCCTCGAGCGCGACACCCAGGTTGCCCAGCTCGAAGTAGCCCGCCGCGAGCTCGGTGTGGATGCGCGCGCGCAGCCGCTCGTTGCTCTCCTCGCCCGTGGTCTGTACGGCGGGCTTGAGCGCAGGTCCGGCGTCCGGCACCGCGGCGCAGCCGGCGAGCGCGGCGAGCGCAGCCGCCAGGCCGGCGAGGCGCGCGGATTTCACGGCACGGCCTCCTGCGGTTCGCGGCGCAGCCGGCGCCGGGTGCGGTCCTGCACGCGCCCCGCGAGCTGACCGCACGCCGCCTCGATGTCGTCGCCGCGGGGCCGGCGCACGGTGGCGACCAATCCCGCCTGCGCGAGCACGTCGCGGAAGCGCGCGATCGCCTCGGGCGCGGAACGCCGGTAGCGCGTTCCGGGGAAGGGATTGAACGGGATCAGGTTGATCTTGCACGGCACCTCGCGTGCGAGCCGCACGAGCTCGCGCGCCTGCTCCACGCTGTCGTTCACGCCCGCGAGCATCACGTACTCGAAGGTGACGAAATCGCGCGGCGCGCGCTCGACGTAGCGCAGGCACGCCGCCAGCAGCTCCCGGATCGGATATTTGCGGTTGATCGGCACCAGCTCGTCGCGCAGCGCGTCGTTCGGCGCGTGCAGCGACACCGCGAGCGCGACCGGGCACGCCTCGCGCAGCCGGTCAATCGCGGGCACCAGCCCCGCGGTGGAGAGCGTCACGCGCCGGCGCGACAGCCCGTAGGCATCGTCGTCGAGCATCAGCCGCATCGCCGCCACCACGTTGTCGAAATTGGCGAGCGGCTCACCCATGCCCATCAACACCACGTTGGTGATCGGCCGCTCCCCGGCGCTCCCGCGCCCGAGGCAGCGGTTCGCCCACCACAGCTGGCCGACGATCTCCGCCGTGGTGAGGTTGCGGTTGAAGCCCTGGTGGCCGGTCGCGCAGAAGGTGCAAGCGAGCGCGCAGCCCGCCTGCGAGGAGACGCACAGCGTGCCGCGGCCGGTCTCGGGGATGAACACGGTCTCGATCGCGTTGCCGGTGCCCACATCGAGCAGCCACTTGCGGGTGCCGTCGGCGGCGACGGTATCGCGCAGCACGCGCGGCGCCTCGATCACCGCCTCGCGCGCGAGCCGCTCGCGCAGCCGCTTCGACACATCGCTCATCGCGGCGAAATCGTCCACCCCGGCGTGATGGACCCAGCGCATGAGCTGGCGCGCGCGGTACGGTTTCTCGCCGAGGCCCGCGCACAGCGCGGCGAGCCCCGGGCGGTCCAGTCCGAGCAGGTTCACGGTCATGGCCGGTCTCAGCGCGGATAGATCTCGAGCGCGGGAAAGAAGAAGGCGATCTCGGTGGCAGCCGTCTGCGGCGAGTCCGATCCGTGCACCGCGTTCGCGTCTATGCTTTGAGCGAAATCGGCCCGGATAGTGCCCGGGGCCGCCTTTTTGGGGTCGGTCGCCCCCATCAGCTCGCGGTTCCTCTGGATCGCGTCCTCGCCTTCCAGCACCTGCACCATCACCGGCCCGGAAATCATGAACTCCACCAAGTCGTTGAAAAACGGGCGCCCCCGGTGCACCGCGTAGAATCCCTCGGCCTGCGCGCGCGACAACCGGGTCATGCGCGCGGCGATGATTTTCAGCCCGGCCTGCTCGAAACGGGTGTAGATCTGGCCGATGACATTCTTGGCGACGGCGTCGGGTTTGATGATGGATAAAGTGCGTTCAACCGCCATGCGGCTTCCTGTTCCCCGCTTGTGATGGAGCGCGAAGAATACCACGATAAGGCATTGAAATAAAGAGAATTCGAGCCCAATCCGGCGAGCGGAAAGATCGCTGCGCGCGCTGTGCGAGGCCCGCCGCGAGCGCTCAGCAGGGCTTGTCGCCGGCGAGCGTCACGCGGTGCATGATGCGCCGGAACCCGTGGTAGTCGTTCACCGGGTAGTGCAGGGTGCAGCGGTTGTCCCAGAAGGCGAGCGAGCCCGGCGCCCAGCGGAAGCGGCAGGTGAACTCCGCGCTCACCTGATGCCGGAACAGGTACTCAAGCAGGGGCGCGCTTTCCTGTTCGGTCCAGCCCTTGAAGCGTGCGGTATGCCCGGCGTTGACGTAGAGCGCCTTGCGGCCGGTCTCGGGATGCGTGCGCACCACCGGGTGCTCGCCCACCAGCACTTTGAGCTGCGCGCCCGCCTCGCGCAGCCGGTCCTCGCGGGTCCTCGAGACCTCGGCCTTGGCCGAGGTATTGACCCCGATCAGGCCTGCGAGAGCGCGCTTCAGTCCTTCCGACAGGCTCTCGTAGGCGGCGTACTGGTTCGCGAACAGCGTATCGCCGCCGTAGGGCGGGATCTGAACGGCGTAGAGCAGGCTCGCCATCGGCGGGCGCTCGAGGTAGGAGGTGTCGGAATGCCATACTCCGCCGAAGTTGACGCGCTCGTGCTCGAGCTTGATCACGGGCGTGACCAGCGGGCACTCGGGCAGTCCTTTGAGCTGCGGATACTCCATCGGCTCGCCGAACCGGCGCGCGAACGCGAGCAGCTGCTCCGGGGCGAGCTTCTGGCCGCGCAAAAAGATCACCAGGTAATCGAGAAACGCGCTGCGCAGCTCGGCGACCACTTCGGGCGCGAGCGCGCGCGCGGCGTCCACGCCCTCGATCTCGGCGCCGAGCGCACCGGCGATCGGGCGCACCTCGATGTGGCGATAGCGGCGGGGCGCAGGGTTGTCCATCCTCCGAGCCTAGATGATGCTGGATTCCCGTAGAGCCTGGATGCGCGCGTCGTCATATCCTAACTCGCGCAGCAGCACCTCGGTGTGCTCGCCGAGCGCGGGCGCGGGGCGCGCCGGCGGATCCTCCTCGGCGTAGCGCACCGGCGGCGCGACCATGCGCTCCCCTTGACGGGATGCCGCAACGTCTGCAGCCGCTCGTGCTCGGTGAGGAGCGGGTTTCCGAGAGCCTGGGCGAGATCGAGGACCGGCGCCGTGAGCCGCACCTCGTCCCAGCCGAGGCTCGCCACTGCCTTCCAGCCGAGATCGCTCGCGCTCGTGCCGGTGGCGATCGCGAGCGCGAGGCAGCTTCGACCAGCGGCCGCCCGAGCTCGGTCCTGGCGCTATAGGCGGCGTCGAAATGCAGCGGATGCTGGTTGGCAGCGAGCAGCGTGAACCAGGTGTTGCGGGCTCCGAAATGGTGCGCCCTGGCCGGTGCTCGTAGACATCGCCGACCCCCGAGTCCTCGAGGTAGCGCCCGAAGGAGTCGCGGTAGCGGTTCGGCCCGGTCGGCTTGCGCTCCGCCGTCATCGGCGCACACCGGACTCGGCCGCAAAGATCGCAGGGAACACAGAGACCTGGAGCTCGGGTGCCGAGGTCGAGTGCTGGTTGCCCGTTCTCCGTGAACTCCGCGTTTTCCGTGACCGGAAGAGGATCAAGCGACACGGCGCGCGCCCGCTTGATCGGGCCGCGTCAGGCGCAGCACGGCGCCGATGTCCCGCTGCTCCTCGAGCGTTCCGATCGCCGCCGCGAGCGTTTCGCGCCGCGGCGCCGACAGGTACGGCGCCGTCAGCCCTTCGAATTTGGCGCGCAGCTCGGCGGCGGTGAGGAAGTTCTCCGGCTCGCCCTTCGGCACCCGCACGTAGGTTTCGAACGCACCGCGCGCGGTCTCGATGCGCACCGCTCCGCTCATCTGCGCGGGAAAATCGGCCTGCGCCCGCGGGTCCACCCGGGTGCGCACCTTCCGGCATAGCGCCAGTGTGGCGGGGTCGCCGAGGTGACGCGCGTAATCGTCCCACGCG
>DATLZE010000112.1:0-2873 GCA_035574195.1 Burkholderiales bacterium
CGCCGCGCCCGCCACGCCCCGCGACGGCGCCGGCGCAGCCGCGCGAACCGGGACCGCAGCCGGCGGCGAGCGCCACCGCCACGCCCCCGCAGAGCGCCTGATCGCGCCCGTCCGGCGCTGCGTGAAGCGTAATCCGCCTCGCCCCGACTCTCTCCACCGGTAGCGGAGAGCGCGGGGGTTCCGTTTTCGCGTCTCGCGCCATGTCGTTCCTCCAGTGCGGCAGGTTCCGGCTCTCGCTCGGGCGGCCGCTGATCATGGGCGTGGTCAACGTCACGCCCGATTCTTTTTCCGACGGCGGGTTGCACTTCGATGCGGCGAGCGCCGCCGCGCACGCGCGCCGGCTGATCGAGGAGGGCGCCGACATCATAGACATCGGCGGAGAATCCACCCGCCCGGGGGCCACTCCGGTCGCGCTGGAGGAGGAGCGGCGGCGGGTGCTCCCGGTGCTCGAGGCGCTCGCCGGATGCGGCGTGCCGGTGTCGGTGGACACCCGCAAGCCCGAGCTCATGCGCGAGGCGGTCGCGGCGGGCGCCGCGATGGTGAACGATGTGACCGCGCTCCGCGCGCCCGGGGCGCTCGAAGCGGTGGCGCGCGCCGATTGCGCCGTGTGCCTCATGCACATGCGGGGCGAGCCGCGGACTATGCAGCACGATCCCCGCTACGAGGACGTGGTGCGCGAGGTGCGCGAGTTCCTCGCGCAGCGCGTCGCGCAGGCCGAAGCAGCCGGCATCGCGCGCAGCCGCATTGCAGTGGATCCCGGTTTCGGCTTCGGCAAGACCGACGCCCACAATCTCGCGCTACTGCGCGCGCTCGGCGATCTCGCCCCGCCGGGGGTCGCGCTGCTCGCGGGGCTGTCGCGCAAGTCCATGCTCGGCCGGCTCACGGGGCGGGAGCCGCAGCAGCGCGTGTTCGCGAGCGTCGCGGCGGCGCTGATCGCGGTGCAAAACGGCGCGCATATCGTGCGGGTGCACGACGTCGCGGCCACGCGCGACGCGCTCTCCGTCTGGCAGGCGGTCAAGGGCGATCGGCCGCAGAGAACACAGGAATCGCGGTGAAAAGACACCCGAAAGCGGGCGAGCGAACGGAATCCGCACGCCGTCCGGGGGACCGCATTCCGCGGTTCGCGCCGTTCCGAGTCTTTCGATCCCGGTGCTCTCTGTGGCTAAAATAGGCTCCGATGAGCAGGAAGTACTTCGGCACCGACGGGGTGCGCGGTAGGGTTGGCGAGCCGCCGATCACGCCGGATTTCGTGATGCGGCTCGGCTATGCCGCGGGCAAGGTGCTCGCAGGGACCCGGCGCCGCGGCAGCGAGCGGCCCTCGGTGCTGATCGGCAAGGACACCCGGGTCTCCGGCTACATGATGGAATCGGCGCTCGAAGCGGGGCTGTCCGCGGCCGGCGTTGACGTGTTGCTCGTGGGGCCCATGCCCACGCCCGCGGTCGCCTACCTCACGCGGGCGCTGCGGCTCACCGCTGGCATCGTGATCAGCGCCTCGCACAACCCCTACGAGGACAACGGCATCAAGTTCTTCGCGGGCGACGGCACGAAACTTCCGGATGCGGTCGAGACCGCGATCGAGCGCGAGCTCGCGCGCCCGTTGAAATGCATGCCCTCCGCGAGGCTCGGCAAGGCGCGGCGAGTGGATGATGCCGCCGGCCGCTACATCGAGTTCTGCAAGAACACCTTTCCGCCGAATTTGCACCTGCGCGGCGTGCGCCTGGTGGTGGACTGCGCCCACGGCGCCGCCTATCACATCGCGCCGCACGTCTTCCACGAGCTCGGCGCGGACGTGGAGGCGGTGGGTGTGGCGCCCGACGGCTTCAACATCAACGACGGAGTCGGCGCGACTTCGCCCCGCACGATCGCGGCGGCGGTCAGGCGCCACAAGGCGGATCTCGGGATCGCGCTCGACGGCGACGGCGACCGCCTGGTAATGGCGGACGCCGCGGGGCGCCTCTACGACGGCGACCAGCTGCTTTACGTGATCGCGTGCCACCGCCGGCAGGCGGGAGAGTTGAAGGGCGGCGTGGTGGGCACGCAGATGAGCAATCTCGCGCTCGAGCACGCGCTCGCGCGGCTTGGAGTCGCCTTCGCCCGGGCGCCGGTCGGCGACCGCTACGTGCTCGAGCTGCTCGCCAGGCGCCGCTGGCAGCTCGGGGGCGAGAATTCGGGCCACATCGTGTGTCTCGACAAGCACACCACGGGCGACGCCATCATCTCCGCGCTTCAGGTGTTGCGCGCGCTGGTGGAGAACGGGACCACGCTCGCCAGGGCTGCCGCGCCGCTCGCGCTCTATCCGCAGGTGCTGCTCAACGTCGCGGTGGACGGCCGCGCGAGCCGCCTCGCGGCGCCGGCGGTCAGGCGCGCGGTGGCGGCCGCCCGCGCCGATCTCGACGGCGGCGGTCGCGTGCTGCTGCGCGCCTCGGGTACCGAGCCCGTGATTCGCGTCATGGTCGAGGCCCGGAGCGGGGCGAGGGCGCGGCGCTGGGCCGAGCGCATCGCAGCGGCGGTGCGCACCCTCCGCTGATCGTCTTTTCGTTTTGGTTCAAAGCGCTGCGGCGCCTCCACGCTCCCCGTTTTCGTTGACCGTGCGGTGCACCAGACTGTAAAATTCAATGATTTAGACAGGCCATGCGGGGATGCGGACCAAGCTCGTGGCGGGCAACTGGAAGATGAACGGGAGCCTCGCCTCCAACCGGGAGCTCCTCGAGGCCATCCTGCCCGAGCTCGCACCCCTCAAGGGCGCCGATTTCGCGGTGTGCGTGCCGTTCCCGTACCTCGCCCAGGTGCGCGAGGCGCTGCGCGGCAGCAATGTGGCGCTCGGCGCGCAGGACGTGTGCCAGTACGACGGGGGCGCCTACACCGGCGGGGTG
>DATLZE010000113.1:0-9617 GCA_035574195.1 Burkholderiales bacterium
GCTCGAGCGCGACGCGCGCATCACGGTGCGCGTGGTCGGGGCGCGGGAGGCGCGCGCGCTCAACCGCCGCTTCCGCGGCAAGGACCGCGCGACCAACGTGCTCGCCTTCGTGATGAGCGAGCGGCCGCGGCTCGAGGGCGACATCGCGCTGTGCGCGCCGGTGATCGCGCGCGAGGCGCGCGCCGCGGGCAGGAGCCTCGCCGCGCACTACGCGCACCTGCTGGTGCACGGCGTGCTGCATCTGCAGGGCTACGACCACGGCACCGAGCGCGAGGCACGGGCGATGGAGCGGCGCGAATCGCGGATCGTGACGAGCCTCGGCTTTCCCGACCCCTACGAGCGCCGGAGATGAAGGCGAGAGCCGGGAGCCGGAAGGAGAGGCGCCGCGCCGCAGAGCGGCTTTTTCCTTCGTCCTTCATTCTCCATTCTTCCACCCGTCAGTCCCATGGCCAACGCTCCCGCCCATAAACCTTCCCTGCTCGAGCGCCTCGGCGCCTGGATCGGACACGAGCCCGAGAGCCGCGAGGAGCTCGTCGAGCTGCTGCGCTCTTGCTACGAGCGCAATCTCCTCGACGCCGACGCGCTCGCCATGATCGAGGGCGTGCTGCAGGTCTCCGAAATGCAGGCGCGCGACATCATGGTGCCGCGCGCGCAGATGGACGTGATCGACATCCAGGAGTCGCCCGACCAGTTCATCCCGATGGTGATCCAGACCGGGCACTCGCGATTCCCCGTGATCGGCGAGAACAAGGACGATGTGATCGGCATTCTCCTCGCCAAGGACCTGCTGCGCTACTACGCCGGGGAGGAGGAGTTCAACGTGCGCGAGATGCTGCGCCCCGCGGTATTCATCCCCGAGTCCAAGCCGCTCAACGTCCTGCTCAAGGAGTTCCGCAAGAACCGCAACCACATGGCGATCGTCGCCGACGAATACGGCGGGGTGGCGGGACTGGTGACGATCGAGGACGTGATCGAGCAGATCGTCGGCGACATCGAGGACGAATACGACTACGAGGACGTCGAGGACAAGATCGTGCCCGAGAAAGGCGGGCTCTACCGCGTCAAGGCGCTCACCGAGATCGCGGACTTCAACGCCGCCTTCGGCACCGACTTCAGCGACGAGGAATTCGACACGATCGGCGGGCTCGTGCTCTCGCGCTTCGGGCGCGTGCCCAAGCGCGGCGAGCAGGTCACGATCGACAACCTCACCTTCAAGGTGCTGCGCGCCGACAGCAGGCGGCTGCACCTGCTGCAAGTATCCAAGAAGAAATGAGGATGAAGGCGGAAGGCGGAAGGCGGAACAAAATCTCCGCCGCCCCCCGCTCCTCGATCCTTCGTCTTTTCGTCCTTCCCTTCGCCCTCGGCGCCCTCAGCGTCGCGGGCTTCGCGCCGCTGCGGCTCTTCCCCCTGCCGCTGCTCGCGCTCGCCGCGCTCGTCCTGCTCTGGGAGCGCGCGCCCGGGGCGCGCGCGGCGGGGCTCGCCGGGCTCGCCTTCGGGCTGGGGTTGTTCCTCGCCGGGGTGTCCTGGGTCTATGTGAGCCTGCACGATTACGGCTCGATGCCCGCCTCGCTCGCGGCGGCGGCGACGCTCCTGTTCTGCCTCTATCTCGCGCTCTTTCCCGCCGCGGTGGGCTGGCTCTCGCGGGCGCTCCCGCTGCGCTGCGCGGCGCGCTGCGCCCTGCTCGTGCCGGCGCTGTGGACCCTCGCCGAGTGGACCCGCGGCTGGCTGTTCACCGGCTTTCCCTGGCTCGCGCTCGGCTATTCGCAGATTCCGGAGAGCCCGCTCGCCGGCTACGCGCCGGTGGCGGGCATCCACGGCGTCACGCTCGCCGCCGCCGCCACCGCGGGACTGCTCGCCGTGCTGTGGCGGCGCGCGACGGGCGAGGGCGAAGGCGCGGGCGCGGGGGATGCCGGCGGAGGCGGAGCGCGCGGCACCGCTTTGCGCCTCGCCCCGCCCGCTCTTTGTCTGCTGGCGCTCTGGCTCGGCGGCCTGTGGCTCGCGCAAGTCGAGTGGACCCGGCCCGCGGGCGCGCCGTTCGCCGCGAGCCTGGTGCAGGGCAACGTCGCGCAGGAGATGAAATGGCGCGAGGAGCGCGTGCAGCAGACGCTGGAGGCCTATCGCACGCTGGTGCAATCTTCGAGCGGCCGGCTGATCGTGCTGCCGGAGACCGCGCTGCCGCTGTTCCTCGACCAGGTGCCGCGCGACTATCTCGCGGCGCTCGCGGCCCGCGCGCGCGCGAACGGCGGCGACATCCTGATCGGGGTGCCAGAGCGCCTGCCGGGCGGCGATTACTACAACAGCATGATCTCGCTCGGGACCGCCCCCTCCCAGAGCTACCGCAAGTCGCACCTCGTGCCCTTCGGCGAGTTCATCCCGCTCAGGCCGCTGCTCGCCGGAATCGTCTCGGTGCTCGCGATCCCCTTGCAGGACTTCGCGCGCGGGGGCGCCGAGCAGCGGCCGCTCGCGGTGGCGGGCGAGCGCGTGGCGGTCAATATCTGCTACGAGGACGCGTTCGGGGAGGAAATCATCCGCCAGTTGCCGGAGGCGACGCTGCTCGTCAACGCGAGCAACGTCGCCTGGTTCGGCCGCTCGATCGCGCCCGCCCAGCACCTGCAGATCTCGCAGGCGCGCGCGCTGGAAACCGGCCGCTACCTGCTGCGCGCGACCAACACCGGAGTGACCGCCGTCATCGATCCGCGGGGCGTGGTGGTGGCGCGCGCGCCCGAGTTCACCGCGGCGATCGTGACGCACCCGGTGCGGGGCTACCGCGGCGCCACCCCCTACGTGCGCTGGGGAAACGCCGCCGCGCTCGCCCTGTGCGCGCTGCTGCTCGGGATCGCGGCCGGGCTGCGCGCGGCAGAACGCCCCGGGAGCCTGTAGAATTCGAGGCTTGCGAGCGCGGTGCGATGCTCACTTTCCAGCAGATCATCCTGAAGCTCAACCACTACTGGGACCGGCACGGCTGCGTGCTGCTGCAGCCCTACGACATGGAAATGGGCGCGGGCACCTTCCACCCCGCGACGTTCCTGCGCGCGATCGGGCCCGAGCCGTGGAACGCGGCCTACGTGCAGCCCTCGCGCCGCCCCAAAGACGGGCGCTACGGCGAGAATCCCAACCGCCTGCAGCACTACTACCAGTACCAGGTGGTGATGAAACCCTCGCCCGAGAACTTCCAGGACCTCTACCTCGGCTCGCTCGAGCAGGCGCTCGGGATCGACCCGCGGCGCAACGACATCCGCTTCGTCGAGGACGACTGGGAGTCGCCCACCCTCGGCGCCTGGGGGCTCGGCTGGGAGGTCTGGCTGAACGGCATGGAGGTGACGCAGTTCACCTACTTCCAGCAGGTCGGCGGGCTCGACTGCCGGCCGGTGCTCGGCGAGCTCACCTACGGGCTCGAGCGCCTGGCGATGTACCTGCAGGGCAAGGAGAGCGTGTTCGATCTCGTGTGGGCGGACGGCGTCACCTACCGCGACGTGTACCACCAGAACGAGGTCGAACAGTCGCGCTACAACTTCGAGCTCGCCGACACCGAGATGCTGTTCCGGCACTTCGGCGAGTTCGAGGCCGAGGCGAGGCGGCTGATCGGGGCGCAGTGCGTGCTGCCGGCCTACGAAATGGTGGTGAAGTGCTCTCACGCCTTCAACCTGCTCGATGCGCGCGGCGCGATCTCGGTCACCGAGCGCGCGGCCTACATTGCGCGCGTGAGGGCGCTCGCCCGCCTCGTCGCGCAGGCCTATTACGAATCCCGCGAGCGGCTCGGCTTTCCGATGCTGAAGCAGGCGCCCGCGGCAAAGATCAAGCCCCGCGCCTGACCGATGGCGAAGAAGACCGCCACAGCGGCCGCGCCGCAGGCGCTGCTGGTCGAGCTGCTGACCGAGGAGCTTCCCCCGAAGTCTCTGCGGGCGCTGTCCGAATCGTTCGGCGACGCCCTGCTCTCCGAGCTCGTCAAGAGGAAGTATCTGGCCAAAGGAGCCTCGATCAGAACGTTCGCGACGCCACGGCGCATCGCCGTCCGGATCGAGGGGGTGTCCGGCCGCTCCCCCGACGAGCTCGAGGAGAGAAAAGGGCCGGCCCGAAAAGACGCCTACGACGCGAGCGGGAATCCGACCGAGAAGCTGCTCGGTTTCCTGCGCAAACACGGCGCCGGTCTCGATTCGCTCCGGTTCGAGCCGCTCGCCAAGGGAGAGGTCGCGGTCATCTCGATCCCTGTGCCGGGGCGGCCACTCGACGAGGTGCTGGGCGGCATGGTCGAGGCGGCGCTCAGGGCGCTGCCGGTCCAGAAAGCCATGCGCTGGGGCAGCGGCGAGGCGCAATTCGTGCGGCCGGTGCACGGACTGGTGATGCTGCACGGCCCGCGCCTGGTCCCGGGCAAGGTGCTCGGAGTGGAGAGCTCCAACAGGACCCTCGGCCACCGCTTCCTCTGCAGCGGCGCGATCACGCTCGAGCACGCCGACGATTACGAGCGCGCGCTGCGCGACAAGGGCAAGGTGATCGCCGATTTCGCGGCGCGCCGCTCAGCGCTCGTGGCCCAGCTCGAGCAGGCCGCGGGTGCCGGCGCGACGCCGGTCGCGGACGAGGCGCTGCTCGAGGAGATCACCGCGCTGGTGGAGGCGCCCGCCGTCTACGCCGGCAACTTCGATCCCGGCTTTCTCGCAGTGCCGGAGGAGTGCCTGATCCTCTCGATGCAGCAGCACCAGCGCTACGTGCCGTTGCGCGAGAACGAATCGGGCAGGCTCCTGCCCCGATTTCTTTTCGTGTCCAACATCGCCACGAAGCGGCCGCAGGAGATCGTGCGCGGCAACGAGCGCGTGCTGCGCGCGCGGCTCGCCGACGCCCGGTTCTTCTACGACCAGGACCGCAAGACCAGGCTGGAGGCGCGCGTGCCGAGGCTCGCGAGCGTCGTCTACCACGGCCGGCTCGGCAGCCAGCTCGAGCGCGTCGAGCGCCTGCAGCTCATGGCCGGGCGCATCGCGCGCGACCTCGGCGCCGATCCCCTGCTCGCGGAGCGCGCGGCCTGGCTGTCGAAGGCCGACCTGCTGACGGAAATGGTGGGCGAGTTCCCGGAGCTGCAGGGCGTGATGGGCGCCTACTACGCGCGCCACGACGGCGAGCCCCGCGAGGTGGCGGATGCGCTCGCCGACCAGTACCGCCTGCGCTACGAGGAATCGAGAGATCCGGCGAACGGGGCGAGCGCGAGCCTGTACCTCGCCGACCGCATCGAGCAGATCGTGGGGCTGTTCGGCATCGGCGAGAAGCCGACCGGCGAGAAAGACCCGTTCGGGCTGCGGCGCGCGGCGCTGGGAATCATCAGCGCCTACGAATCGCTCGCGCAGGCCGGCCGCCGGCTGCCGGAGGTGCGGGAACTGCTGGAACACTGCGTCACGCTGTTCCCGGCGGGGCGGATCGCCGCGGGCACCGCCGCCGAGGCGCACGAGTTCATCCTCGATCGCTGCCGCCACCGGCTCGCCGAAGCCTTTCCGCGCGACGCGGTCGAGGCCGTGGTGGGGCTGCGCCCGCCGCTCGCCGAGGCCCTCGCGCGGGTGCGGGCGGTCGAGGAGTTCCGCCGGCTGCCCGAGGCCGCAAGCCTCGCCGCCGCCAACAAGCGCATCCGCAATATCCTGAGGAAGAGCGAGGCGAACAGCGCGCCGCTCGACGAGTCGCTGCTCAGCGAGCCGGCGGAGCGCGCCCTGCACGCCGCGTTGCGCGAGACCGCGCCGCGGGTGGCGGCGCGCGTCGAGGCGGGAGACTACACCGGCGCGATGCAAGCGATGGCGGCGCTCAAGGCCCCGGTGGACGCGTTCTTCGACCGGGTGCTGGTCAACGCCGAGGACGAGCGGCTGCGCGCCAACCGCCACGCGCTGCTGCGCGAGCTCGATTCGCTCATGAACCGCGTCGCGGATATCTCGAAGCTCGCCGCCTGAAAATCCGCGAACCCCGAACGGCAAGGCACGACCGCATGAAGAGCCGGTGCGCGAGGAGCGATAATTCGCGATCCACGATTCGCGATTCACGATGAAGCTGGTGATTCTGGACCGCGACGGCGTCATCAACTACGACAGCGACGCCTATATCAAGAGCCCCGAGGAGTGGAAGCCCATACCCGGGAGCCTGGAGGCGATCGCGCGCCTCACCCAGTCGGGCTTTCACGTGGTGGTGGCGACCAACCAGTCGGGTGTGGGGCGCGGGCTCTTCGAGATGGCGACCTTGAACGCCATCCACGACCGGATGCACCGGGCAGTCGGACAGGCCGGCGGGCGCATCGATGCGGTGTTCTACTGCCCGCACGCGGCCGAGGCCGGCTGCGGCTGCCGCAAGCCGAAGCCCGGCCTCATCGAGGAGATCGGCCGCCGCTTCAACGTGGCGCTCGCGAGCGTGCCCTGCATCGGGGATTCGCGGCGCGATCTGGAGGCGGCCGCCGCGGCCGGCGCGCAGCCGGTGCTGGTGCTCACCGGCAAGGGCGAGGCCACGCGGCGCGCGGGAGCGCTGCCGCCGGGCACGCAGGTGTTCCGGGACCTTGCCGAGGCGGCAGCCGCGATCGTGAAGAACCGCGAATGAGCGCCGGCGCCTACCTGCGTTCGGCGCTCTTCGCGCTCGTGCTGATCGCCGTCACCCCGCCCTACGCGCTCGTCGCGCTCGCCACTTTTCCTTGCGGCCCGCTCACGCGCTACCGCGTGATCTCGCTGTGGTCGCGCCTCGTGCTCGCCGCGGCTCGCGCGATCTGCGGCATCCGCTACCGCGTGCTCGGCGCCGAACGCCTGCCGCCGCCCCCCTTCATCGTGCTCGCCAAGCACCAGTCGGCGTGGGAGACGATCGCCTTCCAGGCGATCTTCCCGCCGCAGGTGTGGGTGGTGAAGCGCGAGCTGCTGTGGATCCCGTTCTTCGGCTGGGGGCTCGCGATGCTCTCCCCGATCGCGATAGACCGCGACTCGGGACCGCGCGCGATGCGCCAGCTCCTCGAGCAGGGGCGGGAGCGGCTCGCGCGCGGCTTCTGCATCGTGATCTTCCCGGAAGGCACGCGCGTCGCCCCGGGCGAGCGCCGCCAGTATCGCATCGGCGGGGCGTGGCTGGCGGTGAAGACCGAGGCGACAGTGGTGCCGGTGGCGCACGACGCCGGGAAACGCTGGCCGCGCCGGGCCTTCGTCAAGCGCCCGGGGCTCGTCACGGTGAGCATCGGCGAGCCGATCGAGGCGCGGGGGCTCACACCGCAGGAGCTCATCCGCCGGGTCGAGGACTGGATCGAAGGCGAGCAGCAGCGCATCGGCGAGGAGGCTTGAGGTCCGAGGACTCGAGGTCTCGAGTCGCGCGCGAGAACGCTCGAGCCGGTCCCGCATCCGAAACTTGATACTCGAAACGCGAAACCATTAACATAGCCCCATGCGCGCCTTCTTCCCGCTGATCGCGCTCGCCCTGCTCGCGGGCTGCGGCTACAAGGGACCGCTCTACCTTCCCAAGCCCGAGGCGCAAAAACCGGCACCCGCCGCCCAGCCGGGCGAGAAAAGGCCGCCCCCCGGCGAGGCGCAACCCCCGGCGAGCGCCGACGAACGCCGATGAGCAAATCGAGCCACCGAGCGCACAGAGGCCGCCGGGAATCGAGCCCGCATCGCGCCCCGGATGACCGATAGCCGCCCCTCGAGGCGCGTTCTCGTGGCTTGCGCCTCTGCGAGCCCCGGGCGCTGCGTGGCCGACAGCAGTCGAGTTCTTTTCCACAGGACGTAGAGAAGATGCTCGAGCGCAGTTTTGGGGACTCCTCCGCGAGCCCCGTTCGTTCCGCGGCGGGTTCTTGACCTTGTTCGAATACCGCCACGGCGAGCTGCACGCGGAGCAGGTGCCGCTCACCGCCATCGCCGAGCGCTACGGCACGCCGTGCTACGTCTATTCGCGCGCCGCGCTCACCCGCGCCTACACCGCCTTCGACGCGGCGTTCTCCGGGCACGACCACCTCGTGTGCTACGCGGTCAAGGCCAACCCCTCGCTCGCCGTGATCAACCTCCTCGCGCGGCTCGGCAGCGGCTTCGACATCGTCTCCGGCGGCGAGCTTGCGCGGGTGCTCGCCGCCGGCGGCGATCCGCGCAAGGTGGTGTTCTCGGGCGTGGGCAAGACGGTGGAGGAGATGCGCCAGGCGCTCGCCGCGGGGATCCTGTGCTTCAACGTCGAGTCGGAGGCCGAGCTCGAGCGCCTCGCGCGCGTGGCGCGCGAATCGGGCCGGACCGCGGCGGTGAGCCTGCGCGTCAACCCGGACGTGGATCCGCGCACCCATCCCTACATCGCCACCGGGCTCGCGCAAAACAAATTCGGCGTGCCCTACCGGGATGCGCTGCGGCTCTACCGCCGGGCGCTGGAGCTCGGGCACCTCGCCGTCGTCGGCGTCGGCTGCCACATCGGCTCCCAGCTCACGGAGCTCGCGCCGTTCGTCGCGGCCTTCGACCGCATCCTGGAGCTCGCCGACCGGCTGCAGTCCGAGGGCATCCCGCTCGCCCACGTGGACGCGGGCGGCGGGCTCGGCATCCGCTATCGCGACGAGACCCCGCCCGCGGTCGAGGACTACGCGCGCGCGCTCACCGGGCGGCTGGGGCGCCGCGCGTTGAAGCTCCTGCTCGAGCCGGGGCGGGCGCTCGCCGGGCATGCCGGGCTGCTGCTCACCCGCGTCGAATACCTCAAGCGCGGGACGGGGAAGAATTTCGCGGTGGTGGACGCCGCGATGAACGACCTGATGCGGCCCGCGCTCTACGGGGCCTGGCACGAGGTGCTGCCGGTCGCCGCCGGGGCCAGCGGCGCCGAGACCTACGAGATCGTCGGGCCGGTGTGCGAGAGCGGGGACTTTCTTGCGCACGAGCGCACGCTCGCGCTCCGCGAGGGGAGCCTGCTCGCGATCATGGCGGCGGGCGCCTACGGCATGAGCATGAGCTCCAACTACAACTCGCGCCCGCGCGCCGCCGAGGTCATGGTGGACGGCGCCCAGATCCATCTCATCCGCGACCGCGAGTCGGTCTCGGAGCTGATGGCGCGCGAGACGCTGCTGCCGTGATTTCCGTCCGGCGTCCGGCGCTCCGGGTTCGAAGTTCGGCGCTCCATGTTCGAGGTCGCGGGTCCGGTCCGCCAGCATGCGTTCGCCGCGACTCGCAACGCGGAACGCCGAGCACGGAGCGTCGCGTGAAACCGACAACCGAGTATTCCATCGTCAAGTCGCGCGGCAAAAGTGTTGCAATTCTTTTTCACTGTGGCATAGAATTGATTCGCCAGGCATAAGTTTCGGGAAGTTTTTCCGGAATGGGCGACGCGCAGCGCTGCGCAGCGCCCGAATTATGCGTGGGTGATGCGGATGCAAACCCGCATGCAGCAGACGATGCCTGTGTCAACTTTATAGGAGATGCGCGATGGCGAAGAAGGCGAAGAAAGCAGCCAAGAAAAAAGCCAAGAAGAAATAACTTCAAGCAGGCACGGGGGCTGGGCGACCCCCGGCTCCCGTCATCGCTCGATCCCCCCGCGCGGCGCCGCCAGTAAAAGCGCCTTCTCCTCTTCTTCCCCTCTCCACGCCCCAGGGCGCGTGCCGCCGGCGCGAATAGCCGGTGGAAATCAACGCCGCAGCGCCAGCCACCGAGCCCCTTCCCGCGCGAGAA
>DATLZE010000114.1:0-29619 GCA_035574195.1 Burkholderiales bacterium
CCCCACTCGATGGACGACCACCAGAGCGCGAACGCGCGCTTTCTCGCGGAGCGGGGCGCGGCGCTGCTCATCCCGCAGCACGAGCTCACTTCCCAGCGCCTCGCCGAGGTGCTCGCGGACTTCACGCGCGAGCGCCTGCTCGCGATGGCGCAGGCGGCGCGCGCCGCCGGCAGGCCCGAGGCGACGCGCGCGGTGGCGCAGGCGTGCATGGAGCTCGCCGCATGAAACACAAGGTCAAGCACGTTCATTTCGTGGGGATCGGCGGCGCGGGCATGAGCGGCATCGCCGAGGTGTTGCTCAACCTCGGCTACACGGTGAGCGGCTCCGATCTCGCGGAGAGCGCTGCGACCCGGCGGCTCGCGCGGCTCGGGGCGCGGATCGCACGGCACCATTCGCCCGAGCACATCGCGGGGGCCGACGTGGTGGTGGTCTCGAGCGCGGTGCGCGAGGACAACCCCGAGGTTGCGGCGGCGCGCGCGCGCCGCATCCCGGTCGTGCCGCGCGCGCTGATGCTCGCCGAGCTGATGCGGCTCAAGCAGGGCATCGCGGTCGCCGGCACGCACGGCAAGACCACCACCACGAGCCTGATCGCGAGCGTGCTCGCGGAGGGCGGGCTCGACCCCACGTTCGTGATCGGCGGGCGGCTGGAGGCCGCGGGTGCGGGCGCGCGGCTCGGCGCGGGCGAGTTCATCGTGGTCGAGGCCGACGAGTCCGACGCCTCCTTTCTCTATCTGCAGCCGGTCGTCGCGGTCGTCACCAATATTGACGCCGACCACATGGAGACCTACGACCACTCGATGGAGAAGCTGCGCCAGGCATTCGTGGATTTCGTGCAGCGGCTGCCGTTCTACGGAGTCGCGGTGCTGTGCGCCGACGATCCGAACGTGCGCGCCATCCTGCCGGCGCTCACCAAGACGGTGGTGACCTACGGGCTCGCGCCCGAGGCGCAGGTGCGCGCGCTCGAGCCGCGGGCGGAGGGCGGGCGCATGAGGTTTCGCGTCGCGCGCGCGAACGGCAGTGGGGCGGGAGCCGGGCTCGAGATCACGCTCAATCTGCCGGGGGTGCACAACGTGCGCAACGCGCTCGCAGCGCTCGCGGTGGGCATCGAGCTCGGCGTGCCGGATGAGCGTATCGCCCGCGCGCTCGCCGAGTTCAAGGGGGTGGGCCGGCGCTTCCAGCACTACGGACGGGTGCGGCTCGCGGGCGGGGGCTCCTTCACGCTGGTGGACGATTACGGCCATCACCCCGCGGAGATGGCCGCCACGCTGGAGGCCGCGCGCAACGCCTTCCCCGGCAGGCGCATCCTGCTCGCGTTCCAGCCGCACCGCTACACCCGCACCCGCGACTGCTTCGAGGACTTCGTGAACGTGCTCTCCACCGCGGACGCGCTGGTGCTGACCGAGGTCTATCCAGCGGGCGAGGCGCCGATCGTGGCGGCCGACGGCCGGGCGCTCGCGCGCGCGGTGCGGGTGAAGGGGCGGGTGGAGCCGGTATTCGTGGAGAGCGTCGCCGAGGTGCCGCAAGCGATCCTCGCGGCGGCGCGCGACGGCGACGTGGTGCTGACGATGGGAGCGGGCTCGATCGGGTCCGTGCCGGCGGCCCTCGCTGCCCGCCGGCCGAGAAGCGTGAACGGCGAAGCATGAACATGGCGGAGGTAACGAAGCTCGCCGCGGCGCTGCGCGGCGAATTGAGGGAGCGCGAGCCGATGGCGCGCCACACGAGCTGGCGCGCGGGCGGGGTGGCCGCGCGCGCCTATTTTCCCGCCGATCTTGCCGATCTCGTCGCGTTCCTGCACACGGTCCCGGCGGCCGAGCCGCTGTGGTGGGTGGGCCTCGGCAGCAACCTCCTGGTGCGCGACGGGGGGCTCGCCGGCACCGTGATCTTCACCCACCGCGCGCTGCGGGCGATGCGCCTCGAGCGGCGGGAGGGCGGCGGCGAGATCCATGCCGAGGCCGGAGTGGCGAGCCCGAAGGTGGCCCGCTACGCCGCGCTGAACGGTCTCGCCGGGGCCGAATTCCTCGCCGGCATTCCCGGCACGGTGGGCGGCGCGCTCGCGATGAACGCTGGCTGCTTCGGCTCCGAGACCTGGGACATTGTCGCGCGCGTGCGCACGGTGGACCGCGCCGGCGTGCTGCGCGAACGCGCGCCCGAGGACTACGAGATCGGCTACCGCCGCGTGCGCCTGAAGGCAGAAGGCGCGATGCGGGGGGCAGGGAACGTTCTTCCTTCGACCGAGGAGTGGTTCGTCGCCGCGAGCTTCCGGCTCGCGCGGGGCGAGGCCGCCGCCTCGCGCCGCAAGATCACCGAGCTCCTCGCCCGCCGCATCGCCACCCAGCCGCTCGCCGAGCCCAACGCCGGCTCGGTGTTCCGCAATCCCCCCGGCGAGTACGCGGCGCGGCTGATCGAGGCTTGCGGACTGAAGGGGTGCGTGGTCGGCGGCGCGCAGATCTCGCCGAAGCACGCCAACTTCATCGTCAACCGGGGCGGGGCGCGCGCCGCCGACATCGAGGCGCTGATCGTGCTCGCCGAGCGGCGCGTGCGGGAGAAGTTCGGGGTCGTGCTCGAGCGCGAGGTGCGAATCATCGGTGAGGCATGAAGCGGGTGGATAAGTTCGGCAAGGTGGCGGTGCTGATGGGCGGGGGCGCCGGAGGGCGGAGCAGGGGCCCCGCGGCTGCGGGGATGCGACCCCGGAGGCGTTCGTGGGGCCGCCCAGGCGATTCGGTGGGCCGGAGCGAGGCGGGTGGATAAGTTCGGCAAGGTGGCGGTGCTGATGGGCGGCCGCTCGGCCGAGCGGGAGATTTCGCTCAAGAGCGGACAGCGCGTGCTCGCCGCGCTCCTCGCCCGCGGCGTGGACGCCCACGCCTTCGATCCGCGCGAGGAGCGGCTGGAGGCGCTCGCGGCGCGCCGCTTCGACCGCGCGTTCATCGCGCTGCACGGCCGCTTCGGCGAGGACGGCACGGTGCAGGGTGCGCTCGAGTACCTCGGCATCCCCTACACCGGCAGCGGCGTGATGGCGAGCGCGCTCGCGCTCGACAAGTGGCGCTCGAAGCTGCTGTGGCAGGCCGCGGGCCTGTCCACACCGCCCTTCGAACTCGTGGACGCGCGCACCGACGGCGACGCACTGGCCGCGCGCCTCGGCCTGCCGCTCATGGTGAAGCCGGCGCGCGAGGGCTCCTCGATCGGCATGAGCAAGGTGACCTCGGCCGCGGAGCTCGGCGCGGCGTACGAGCTCGCGCGCCGCTACGACGAGGTGGTGATCGCGGAGCGCTTCATCGAGGGCACCGAGCTCACCGCCGGCATCCTGGGCGAGGAGCCGCTGCCGCTCATCCGGCTCGAGACCCCGCGCGTGTTCTACGACTACGAGGCGAAATACTTCGCCGAGGACACGCGCTACTTCTGCCCGTGCGGGCTGCCCGAGGACGCCGAGCGGGAGGTGCAGCGCGTGGCGCAGGCGGCGTTCCGGGTGCTCGGCTGCAGCGGCTGGGGCCGGGTGGACCTCATGCTCGGGCGCGACGGGCGGCCCTACCTGCTCGAGGTCAATACCATCCCGGGCATGACCGATCACAGCCTGGTGCCGATGGCGGCCCGTGCCGCGGGCATCTCGTTCGAGGAGCTGGTGGTGCGGATTCTGGAGACGGCGCATGTCGGTTGAGCCGAGAGCCGATGCCCGCAAGCCCGAGCCCGGAACGCGAAACGGCAGGGGCCCCGCCGCGCTCATGAACGCCGCCGCCACTGCGCTCGCCGCCTTCGCTGCGCTTGCCCTCTTCTATGCGGCAGGCATGCACGTGCTCCGCCATCCGGCGTTCGCGCTGCGCGAGGTGCGGGTCGTCAACGAGCTCAGGCACGTCAGCCGCGAGGAGGTTGTCGAGGTCGCGCGGCGCGAGCTGCGGGGTGGCTTCTTCACGCTCGACCTCGAGGCCGCGCGCGCCGCGTTCGAACGGCTGCCCTGGGTGCGCCGGGCAAGCGTGTGGCGCCGCTGGCCAGACCGTCTGGAGGTGGCGCTGGAGGAGCACGTGCCGCTCGCGCGCTGGTCCGCGACCGCGCTCGTCAACACCCACGGCGAGCTGTTCGAGGGCAGCTACGCGGGCAGCCTCCCGCTGTTCAGAGGGCCGGACGGCGGCGCGCGCGAGATCGCGATCCAGTATCGCTATTTCCGCCGCAGTCTCGAGCCGATCGGGCGCGTCCCGGTCGAGGTCGCGCTCTCGCCGCGGCGCGCGTGGCGGCTGGTGCTCGACGGGGGGCTTGCGCTCGAGCTCGGGCGCGAGGAAGTGGAGGCGCGGCTCGCGCGCTTCGTCGCGGCCTACGCGCGCACGGTCGGGCGGCTCGAACGCAGCATCGAGTACGTGGACCTGCGCTATCCCAACGGTTTCGCGGTGCGCGTGCCGGGATTGCGCGATGGCGAGATCGGACCGGGGCGCGCGGGACCGCGCAACAGGCGGACGGGATGAGCATGGCCAAGATGAGGGACGCCAAGAAACTGATCGTCGGACTCGACATCGGCACCTCCAAGATCGCCGCGCTGGTCGCGGAGCTCAAGCCCGAGGGCGGGTTCGAGATCATCGGCATGGGCAGCCACCCCTCGCGCGGGCTGAAGAAGGGCGTGGTGGTCAACATCGAGAGCACGGTCGGCGCCATTCAGCGCGCGCTCGAAGAAGCGGAGCTGATGGCCGACTGCAAGATCCGCGAGGTCTACGCCGGAATCGCCGGCAGCCACATCCGCAGCTTCAATTCGCAGGGGATGGTGGCGGTGAAGGACAAGGAGGTGGCACAGACCGACATCGAGCGCGTGATCGACACCGCGCGCGCGGTGCAGATCCCGAACGACCAGCAGATCCTGCACGTGCTCAACCAGGAATTCATCATTGACGGACAGGAGGACGTGCGCGAGCCCCTCGGCATGAGCGGGGTGCGGCTCGAAGTGAAGGTGCACATCGTGACCGGGGCGGTATCCGCCGCGCAGAACATCGTCAAGTGCGTGCGGCGCTGCGGGCTGGAGGTGCGCGACCTCGTGCTACAGCCGCTCGCCTCCGCGCTCGCCGTGATCTCGGAGGACGAGAAGGATCTGGGCGTGGCGCTGGTGGACATCGGCGGCGGCACCACCGATGTCGCGGTGTTCACCCACGGCGCGATCCGGCACACGGCAGTGATCCCGATCGCCGGCGACCAGATCACCAACGACATCGCGATGGCGCTGCGCACTCCTACGCGCGACGCCGAGGAGATCAAGGAGCGCTACGGCTGCGCGCTGTCGCAGCTCGCCGATCCCCAAGACATGGTGGAGGTGCCGGGGCTGGGCGAGCGCGGGCCGCGCCAGCTCTCGCGCAAGACGCTCGCGGAGGTGATCGAGCCGCGGGTGGAGGAGCTCTATTCGCTGGTGCAGGCGGAGCTGCGCAGAAGCGGCTACGAGGAGCTGCTCTCCTCGGGCGTGGTGATCACCGGGGGCACCAGCGTGATGCAGGGCATGGTGGAGCTCGGCGAGGAGATCTTCCATATGCCGGTGCGTGTCGGGCACCCCAACTACCACGGCGCGCTCGCGGAGTACGTGCGCCACCCGCGCTTCTCGACCGGCGTCGGCCTGCTGCTCGCGGGGCTGCAGCAGCACCGCCAGCGCGAGCTCGCGCGCCTGCAGGGCGGCTCGCTGCGGCAGGTGCTGGAACGGATGAAGTCGTGGTTTACCGGGAATTTCTGATTCGCGTTCTGGATCGTTGACGGGTGAAAGGAGGCTACATGTTCGAGATCGTGGATGCACAAGCGCAGGAAGCGGTAATCAAGGTGATCGGGGTGGGTGGCTGCGGCGGCAACGCCGTTGACCACATGATCGCGCAGGGGGTGAAGGGGGTGGAGTTCATTTCCGCCAACACCGACGTGCAGGCGCTCAAGCGCAACCTGTCGAAGACGCAGCTGCAGCTCGGCGCCGGAATCACCAAGGGGCTGGGGGCGGGCGCCAACCCCGAGGTGGGGCGGCAGGCGGCGCTGGAGGACCGCGAGCGCATCGCCGAGGCGATCGCCGGCGCCGACATGCTGTTCGTCACCGCCGGCATGGGCGGGGGCACCGGCACCGGCGCCGCCCCGGTCGTGGCCGAGCTCGCCAAGGAACTCGGGATCCTCACGGTCGCGGTGGTGACCAAGCCCTTCGCCTTCGAGGGCAAGCGCCAGAAAATCGCCCAGGAAGGGCTCGAGGCGCTCGCGCAGTTCGTGGATTCGCTGATCGTGATCCCCAACGACAAGCTGATGCAGGTGCTCGGCAACAAGGTGACGCTGCACGAGGCGTTCAGAGCGGCGAACGACGTGCTGCACGGCGCGGTCGCCGGCATCGCCGAGATCATCAGCTGCCCAGGCATGATCAACGTGGACTTCGCCGACGTGCGCACCGTGATGGCCGAGATGGGCATGGCGATGATGGGCTCGGCCAAGGCGGCCGGCGCCGATCGCGCGCGGCTCGCCGCGGAGCAGGCGGTGGCGTGCCCCCTGCTCGAGGACATCAACATCGCGGACGCGCGCGGCGTGCTGGTCAATATCTCGGCGAGCCAGGCGAGCTTCCAGTTGCAGGAGCTCTACGACGTGATGGAGACGATCGGCGCGTTCGCGGCCGAGGGCGCGCACAAAATCGTCGGCACGGTCTACGACGATACGCTGGAGGACAGCCTGCGAGTGACCATCGTCGCCACCGGCCTCGGCAAGCCGGCGGCGCGCGCCCAGACCAAGCCGCTCACCGTGGTCGCGGGCAGGACCGGTACCGACAACCAGCCGCTCGAAGTGGACTACGGCGCCCTCGAGATGCCGGCCGTGATGCGCTCGCGGCGCAACCGCGACGCGACGGTGGAGGCGATGCGCCAGTCGGGCGTCGAGATGCTCGACATCCCGGCGTTCCTGCGCAAGCAGGCCGATTGAGCTTGCCGCCGGCGCGGCCCGAACGCGCGCCGCGGTGCGGCGGCGCGCCGGCACGCTTGCGGCATGCGCAGCGCGCGCGGCCGGGCAGCGCAATAACTGGTTACGATTTTTTTGTGCGGTGCGTGCCGGACGTGTTACACTACGCAACTTAACAGCCTGAAAATTCAGGGAGTTTTTCTTTGATCCGGCAGCGCACGCTGAAGCACGTGGTCCGCACGACCGGCGTGGGGTTGCACACCGGGGTCAAGGTTCATCTGGCGCTGCGGCCGGCGGCGGCCAATACCGGGATCGTGTTCCGGCGCGTGGATCTCGATCAGCCGGCGGAAATCCGGGCCGATCCCTACGCTGTCGGCGACACCCGGCTCTCCTCCTGCCTCGTGAAAGACGGGGTGCGGGTCTCGACCGTCGAGCACCTGATGTCGGCATTCGCCGGCCTGGGCATCGACAACGCCTACGTGGACCTCACCGCCCCCGAGGTTCCGATCATGGACGGCAGCGCCGGCCCGTTCGTGTTTCTGCTGCAGTCGGCGGGCGTCGAGGAGCAGGACGCGCCCAAGCGCTTCATCCGCATCGTCAAGCCGGTCGAGGCGCGCGAGGGCGACAAGTGGGTGCGGCTCGAGCCGCACAACGGCTTCAAGCTCACGCTGAGCATCGATTTCGATCACCCGGTGTTCGACCGCACGCGCCAGCAGGTCACCGTGGACTTTGCCACCACTTCCTACGTGAAGGAAGTCGCCCGGGCGCGCACCTTCGGCTTCGTGCAGGACGTCGAGGCGATGCGCGCGCAAGGGCTCGCGCTCGGCGGCAGTCTCGACAATGCGGTCGTGGTGGACGATTACCGGGTGCTCAACACCGACGGGCTGCGCTACGAGGACGAGTTCGTCAAGCACAAGGTGCTCGACGCGATCGGCGACCTGTATCTCCTCGGGCATCCCCTGATCGGCGCCTTCTCGGGCTACAAGTCGGGGCACGCGCTCAACAACCGGCTGCTGCGCCTGCTGCTCGCAGAGCGCCAAGCGTGGGAATACGCGAGCTTCGAGCGCACCGAGGATGCGCCGGCCTATCTTACCTGGCACCCCCAGCCGGCTTGACCCGCGCCGCCCGTTCCGGATCCGAGGTCGTTGCCGTGGGCCTCGAGCCCTGAACTTCGGCCCCGGCGCTGTCCCCGGCACGCGGAACCGCGCATGCTCGTGTTGCGGCTGGTCGGATTGCTCGCGCTGATCGCCATCGCCGGCTCGATCGCGCTCTATTTTTTCACCCGCGACCGGCGCTACCTCACGTTCGCTTGGCGGGTGTTCCAGTTCGCCTTGGTCTTCGTGCTGGCGTTCGCCGCGCTCTATGTCCTCGAGCGCTTGGTGCTCGCCATCTAGCGCGCCCCGGCGCTAGCGCCCAGGCCTGCGGCGCGCGAGCAGCCGCGCGAGCGCCGACCTCAGGGGTGAATCCGGCAGCGCGCGCGCGAGCCGCTCGAAATCCTCAATCGCATCAACGGGTAACGCACGCGATGTGATCCCGCTTCGGAACTCGCGGGAGCCGGCTTTTGCTTGCACTTCCACGCGGATTCCAGTAACCTCGGTTACCCGTTTTCGAATATGGGCCAACAGCCGCGGCGCGAGCTGCCGCAGCTTGGCGGCAGCTGCCGAATGATCGGCCCGTATAACAAGGGTTCCCGCCTTCAGATTCTTGACGCGGCTAGCGGCTGCGAGCGCGGGCGGGAGGGCTTCGGAAAGCAGTTGTTGCAGGTCCCTCAGGCGCTGCGCTTGGCGGCTGAGCGCCGCGAGAGCGCCCGAGGAGGCGATGACATCGCCGATCTTCTGGACAGGCACCGGGGGGTGTCAGGAGGGAGACGATGAATATTATTCTAGTTTCCGGGAAGCTCGCCAGGGCGAAGACGATCAGCCTGGGGCTCCCGCAGCTCGCGGCCCTCGGGCTCGCCATGGCTGCGGTGGTGGTCGCGCTCGCGGTGGCGGTGCACTACGCCGCGCTGCGCTTCGCCGCCGACCTCAACCTTCCCTACCTCCAGACGCTGCTGCTCTCGGCCCAGCAGCAGCAATACGAGAAGACCCAATCCTATTTGCGCGAGAACCTGAACGCGATGGCGGTGAGGCTCGGCCAGATGCAGGCCCAGCTCGTGCGGCTCGATACCCTCGGCGAGCGGCTCGCGAAGCTCGCCGGCTTCAAGCCCCAGGAGCTCGCGTTCGGCGAGCCGCCGGGCCGCGGCGGGGCGCTCTCCTCGCTGCCCTCCCAGGACTTATCGCTCGGCGACTTCACGCGCCAGCTCGATGCGCTCATGCGCCAGCTGGACGATCGCAGCGACAAGCTCGGGATCCTCGAATCGCTATTCACGCTCGACAGCGCCAAGAAAAAGCTGCTGCCCACCATGCTGCCAGTGGAAGGCGGCTGGTACTCCTCGAACTACGGCTGGCGCATCGATCCTTTCAGCGGGCAGCGCGCGTTCCACGAAGGCATTGACGTGATCGCCGAGCACGGAACTCCGATCCTCGCCGCAGCCGGCGGCGTCGTGGTCTACTCGGACTTCCACCCCCAGTATGGTAATATGATCGAGATCGATCACGGCAACGAGCTCGTCACGCGTTACGCGCACGCCTCCAAGCGCCTAGTGCGGGTCGGGGACGTGGTGCTGCGCGGAACGAAGATCGGGGAAGTGGGCAGGACCGGGCGCGCGACCGGCACCCATCTGCACTTCGAGGTGCGCAGCCGCGGGGCCCCGGTGAACCCGGCGCAGTTCCTACGCCTGCCCGGCTGACCGGTCGAGGCGCGGGTAAAGGGGGGTGGGGCGAGATTCCCACCCCTTTTTTGTTTAGCTGATGCTCCAGACGATACTCAAGAAGATCTTCGGCAGCCGCAACGAACGGCTGCTCCGGCGCTATATGCGGCAGGTGCGCGCGATCAACGCGCTCGAGCCGCAGATCCAGAAACTCACCGACGCCGAGCTGCGCGCCAAGACCGACGAGTTCCGCGCCCGGGTGCGCGAGCGCTTGTCGAAAGTGGCAACCGGCGCCGACGGCGACCCGGAGCGGGCGCAGGCCCGCGAGCAGGAACGCGACGCGGCGCGCCGCGAGGTGCTCGAGGAGCTGCTGCCCGAGGCATTCGCGGTGGTGCGCGAGGCGGGCCGGCGCACGCTCAACATGCGTCATTTCGACGTTCAGCTGCTGGGCGGCATCGCGCTGCACAACGGCAAGATTGCCGAGATGCGCACCGGCGAGGGGAAAACCCTGGTGGCGACGTTGCCGGCCTACCTCAACTCGCTCACCGGGGAGGGCGTGCACATCGTCACGGTCAACGACTATCTTGCGAGCCGCGATGCCGAGTGGATGGGGAAAATCTACCGCTTCCTCGGGCTCACGGTGGGCGTCAACCTCTCGCAGATGGAGCACTCGCTCAAGCAGCAGGCCTACGCCGCCGACGTCACCTACGGCACCAACAACGAGTTCGGCTTCGACTACCTGCGCGACAACATGGTCTACCACCTCTCGGAGAAGGTGCAGCGCGGGCTGCACTACGCGATCGTGGACGAGGTGGACTCGATTCTCATCGACGAGGCGCGCACGCCCCTCATCATCTCGGGCCAGGCCGAGGACACCACCGACCTCTACATCAAGATGAACCAGGTGGTGCCGAAGCTCGTGCGCCAGAAAAAGGAGGACGGCCCGGGCGACTACTGGGTGGACGAAAAAGCGCACCAGGTGATCCTCTCGGAGCAGGGCCACGAGCACGCCGAGGAGCTGCTCGAGAAGGCGGGACTGCTTGCGCCCGGAACGAGCCTCTACGATCCGGCCAACATCATCCTGATGCACCATCTCAACGCCGCGCTGCGGGCGCACAACCTTTTCCACCGCGACCAGCAGTACGTGGTGCAGGGAGGCGAGGTCATCATCGTGGACGAGTTCACCGGGCGGCTCATGCCCGGGCGGCGCTGGTCGGAGGGCCTGCACCAGGCGATCGAGGCGAAGGAAGGGGTGGAGATCCAGAAGGAGAATCAGACGCTCGCCACCATCACCTTCCAGAACTACTTCCGCCTCTACCGCAAGCTCGCCGGAATGACCGGCACCGCCGACACCGAAGCCTACGAGTTCCAGCAGATTTACGGGCTCGAGACGGTGGTGATCCCGACCCATCTGCCGATGATCCGCGTGGACCGAATGGACCAGGTCTACCGCACCGCGCGCGAGAAATACCAGGCGATTGTGAACGAGATCAAGGACTGCTACGCGCGCGGCCAGCCGGTGCTGGTCGGCACTACCTCGATCGAGAACTCGGAGCTGCTCTCCCGGATGCTCGAAAAGGAGGGGCTGCCGCACAACGTGTTGAACGCCAAGCACCACGCGCGCGAGGCGGAGATCGTGGCGCAGGCGGGCCGCCCGCGCCAGATCACCATCGCCACCAACATGGCCGGCCGCGGCACCGACATCGTGCTCGGCGGCAATCCCGATCCCGAAATCAGCCGGGTGCTCGCGGACGAGACCCTGAGCGAAGCGGAAAAGAAGAAGAAAATCGAGGCGATCCGCCTCGAGTGGCAGAAGCTGCACAACGAGGTGGTGGCGGCCGGGGGGCTGCACATCATCGGCACCGAGCGGCACGAGTCGCGCCGCATCGACAACCAGCTGCGAGGGCGCTCGGGGCGCCAGGGCGACCCGGGATCGAGCCGCTTCTTTCTCTCGCTCGAGGATCCGCTGCTCAGGATCTTCGCCTCCGACCGCGTGGCGGCGATCATGGAGCGGCTGAAGATGCCCGAGGGCGAGGCGATCGAGCACCCCTGGGTCACGCGCTCGATCGAGAACGCCCAGCGCAAGGTCGAGTCGCGCAACTTCGACATCCGCAAGCACCTGCTCGAGTACGACGACGTCGCCAACGACCAGAGGAAGGTCATCTACCAGCAGAGGAACGAGCTGCTCGAGGCCGAGGACATCACGGCGACGCTCGACGCGATGCGCGCCGACGTCGTCAACGGTTGCGTCAGCCGCCACATCCCGCCCGAGAGCCTGGAGGAGCAGTGGGACGTGGAGGGCCTCGAGAAGACGCTCGAGGCCGAGCTGCAGTTGAAGCTTCCGCTGCGGCAGTGGCTCCAGGACGAGCCCGAGCTCGAGGAGCAGGAGCTGCGCGCGAGGATCGTCGAGGCCGCGAACCGGCACTACCGCGAGAAGATCGCCGCAGTGGATCCCCAGGCGATGCGCCATTACGAGCGCGCGATCATGCTGCAGAGCCTCGACACCCACTGGCGCGAGCATCTCGCCGCGCTCGATCACCTGCGCCAGGGCATCCACCTGCGCGGCTACGCGCAGAAGAACCCGACTCAGGAGTACAAGCGCGAGGCGTTCGAGCTGTTCTCGATGATGCTCGAGTCGATCAAGTCCGAGGTCACCCGCACTCTCATGTCGGTGCAGATCCGCAGCGCCGAGGAGCTGCGGCAGGTGGAGGAGCCCGCGGCGCCGCGCAACATCCAGTACCGGCACGCCGAGTTCACCGGGTCCGCCGACATGGCCCTCGAAGCCGAGCCCGAAGGCGAAGTGGCGGTCCTCGAGCGGCCGCAGCCCTTCGTCCGCGGGACGCGCAAGGTCGGGCGCAACGACCCCTGCCCGTGCGGCTCGGGGAAGAAGTACAAGCACTGCCACGGAAAGCTTGTCTGACGGCAGGCCTAGCCCGGGAAAAGCATGTGATCATGCCGCTCGACCGCGCCGGTATGCGGATTCCGTAGTGTCCGGTTGAGCGGACCGTCTCGTGCTTCTCAAGGAAGGGTGCTCCGCAGGGCGGCGTCAGCCGATCCGCAACGGCGTGTGCGGAGGGGAGATGAAACCCGACAAGATGCGCTCGAAGGAGCATTCCATCCCGACTCCGGAGCGCAGCGATCCGTACTCTTTGCTCAGGCTGTTCAGCCTTCTTTCCGCGCTGTCGGTTGTGGTGATCCTGCTGCTGGTGGGCTACGGGGTTTACCACATCTACCGCCACGAAATAATCCGGGAAGCGGAGCAGGCCGCGGTCTCCCTAGGCGAGGCGATCCTTGCTCAGGAGCGTCATTTGCTGCTCGTGGACGGCCCGGGCGGGCAAGCGCGAATACAGGTAGCGCGTACGGACTTCGCCAGGCTGGACGAACGGATGCGCAATTACCTGCACCCGTTCCGCATCTACAAAATCAAGGTTTTCTCGGATGACAGGGTGATTGTCTACAGCACGGATCATGCAATCATCGGGCAGCTTGACAGCGGCAACGCCAAGCTCGAGCGGGTGCTGCGCTCAGACGAGGTGGTTTCCAATCTTGAGAACAAGGACCAGGTGCGCGATTTGGCCGGCGAACAGCGCTTCGACGTGGACGTGGTGGAAACGTATCTGCCGATCAGAGCGGGCGGCAGGATCGTGGGTGCCTTCGAGATTTACGTGGACGTGACGGCGGCTCGCGCGCGCATTTTCGACACGGTAGCGCTGTCGCTCGCGGTGCTGTTTCTGGTGCTGCTGGTGGTGTTCGCCGGCCTCCACGTGCCGATGCGCAGGGGAGCGTTACAGCTCGCAGCGGTCCAGGAAGAGTTGCGCAGGCTGGCCTCCACCGACATATTGACGGGGCTGTACAACCGGAGGTACGTGATGACACGGGCCTGTGAGGAGTACTCGAGAATGCGACGCGAGAGCGGTCGTGACAGGGCCAAGGCTACCATCAGCTTCATTATGGTGGACATCGATCATTTCAAGCGGATCAACGACGCTTACGGGCATCTCGTGGGTGACGAAATCCTGCGCTCCGTGGCCGGGAGGCTGCGGGGCGCCACCCGAGACTACGACATCATCGGCCGTTATTGGGGCGAGGAGTTCCTGATCGTGCTCCCGGGTTCCGGTTTGGAGGAAGCGAGGCTTGCGGCGGAGCGCATGCGGCGCGAGGTCGAACGCACACCGATCCAAATCGGTGAGCGGGGTTTCGAAATTACGGTAAGCCTAGGGGTGAGCTGTGCTGAGAACGGCGATGTTGACGAGCTGGCCGCCATCGCGCGCGCCGATCGTGCCCTGTATAGGGCCAAGCACGAGGGGCGCAATCGCGTAGCCTGGCTCTGACTAGAACCGGCACCTGAAGGCGCGCTCAGGGGCCGGCCGTCGCGGCCGTTCCCGCACGATATAATCGCCGCTCCGATGAATACCGAGCGATGAGTGGCGGCCGTGGCGGTCAATCTTTCAGTGCCCGATCCGAAGAGCCTGCTGCCGGTCGCCGGGGTAAAGCTCGGCGTCGCGGAGGCCGGCATCCGCAAGGCGGGCCGCAAAGACCTGCTCGTGATCGCGCTCGAGGAAGGCGCGCGGGTGGCGGCCGTGTTCACGCGCAACCGCTTCTGCGCTGCGCCGGTGGTGGTGGCGCGCCAGCACCTGACGATGCTCGACCCGCAGGCCTCGATCCGCGCGCTGGTGGTCAATTCGGGCTGCGCCAACGCGGGCACCGGGCCCGAAGGCGTGGCGGCGGCGCGCCGCACCTGCGCCGATCTCGCGCGCTTGCTCGGCTGCTCTGCGGCGCAGGTGCTGCCGTTTTCGACCGGCGTCATCATGGAGCCGCTTGCGGTCGAGAAAATCGCCGCGGCGCTGCCCGCTTGCCTCGCCGACCTCAAGGAGGACAACTGGCTCGCCGCGGCGCAGGCGATCATGACCACCGACACCGTGCCCAAGGCGGTCTCGCGCCAGGTGCGCGTCGCGGGCGCCCAGGTGACCGTCACCGGTATCGCCAAGGGTGCGGGCATGATCCGTCCCGACATGGCGACGCTGCTCGCCTTCATCGCGACCGATGCGCGCGTGAGATCTCCGCTGGCGCGGGCCGCAGTCGCGCAGGCCGCGAACCGCTCCTTCAACTGCATCACCGTGGACGGCGACACCTCGACCAACGACTCCTTCGTGCTGATCGCGACCGGCAGGGCCGAGATGGCAGAGGTCGCCGACCCGAGGAGCGCGGCCTGCGCGGAGCTGCTGGAAGGCATCACGGCAGTCGCGCAGGAGCTCGCGCGGGCGGTGGTGCGCGATGGCGAGGGCGCGACCAAATTCATCACGATCCGCGTCGAGGGCGGCAGGAACGAGGAGGAGTGCCGCCGCGTCGCCTACGCGATCGCGCATTCGCCGCTCGTGAAGACGGCGTTTTTTGCCTCCGACCCCAACTTGGGCCGCATCCTCGCCGCGGTCGGCAACGCGGGCGTGTCCGACCTCGCGGTGGAGCGCGTTGACCTCTACCTCGACGAAGTGTTGGTGGCGAGTCGTGGCGGGCGCCATTCCGGCTACCGCGAAGAGGACGGACAGCGGGTCATGAAGCGGCCCGAGATCACGGTGCGCGTCGCGTTGAACCGCGGAGCGGCGGCCGCGACCGTGTGGACCTGCGACCTCTCGCACGATTATGTGACCATCAACGCCGAATACCGCACCTGAGCGGTATCCCTGTGGTTTAAGATTGGTTCCCATGAACGATGCCACCAAGCTCATCAGGCAGGCGGAGGGGGTGCTCGCGCGCCTGGAGCGGCTGCTGCCGCCGGAGGCGCCGCAGACCGACTGGGGCGCTTCGATCGCCTTTCGCTGGCGCAAGAGGAACGGCCGGGGCACGATCGAGCCCGTGCGCCACGTGCACCGCATCCGGCTCGCGGACCTCCAGGGCATAGACGCGCAGAAGGAGCTGGTCGAGCGCAACACCCGCCAGTTCGTCGAGGGCTATCCGGCCAACAACGTGCTGCTCACCGGCGCGCGCGGCACCGGCAAGAGCTCGCTGGTGAAGGCGCTGCTCAACAAGTACGCGCCGCGGGGCCTGCGCCTGATCGAGGTGGAGAAGCAGGACCTCGTGGACCTCGCCGACATCGTCGAGCGCATCTACCGGCGTCCCGAGCGCTTCATCCTCTACTGCGACGATCTCTCCTTCGAGGCCGACGAGCCGGGGTTCAAGGCGCTCAAGGTGGTGCTCGACGGCTCGGTCGCCGCCGCCTCGGAGAACTGCCTGATCTACGCCACTTCCAACCGCCGGCACCTGATGCCGGAATTCATGCGCGAGAACCTGGAATACCGGCACGCGGGCGAGGAGATCCATCCGGGCGAGACCTCGGAGGAGAAGATTTCGCTCTCCGAGCGCTTCGGCCTGTGGGTGACTTTCTACCCCTTCGACCAGGAAGACTATTTGAAGATCGTCGCGGTCTGGCTCGAACACTTCAAGGTGCCGGGGGCGCGCTCGCCGCAGGTGCGGCAGGCGGCGCTGCAATGGGCGCTCGCGCGCGGCTCGCGCAGCGGGCGCGTGGCGTGGCAGTTCGCGCGCGACTGGGCGGGCAGGGCGAGGATGCGGGAGGCGCAAGCCGGAAGGCGCAAGAATGAATAGCCGCAGCGGCGCGGCCGCCGGCCCTGCGGCGCTGCGCTCCTCGCCTTCCCGGGTCGAGGTCGCGGCGGCGGTCGTGCTGCGCGCCGACGGCGCCTTTCTCCTCGGCCAGCGCCCCGCGGGCAAGGTCTACGCCGGCTACTGGGAGTTTCCGGGCGGCAAGATCGAGCGCGGCGAGGCGCCGCTCGCCGCGCTCGAGCGCGAGCTGCGCGAAGAACTTGGCATCGCGGTCGAGCGCGCCTATCCCTGGATCACCCGCGACTACGACTACGAGCACGCCGCGGTGCGGCTGCGCTTCTACCGCGTGGTCGAGTGGAGAGGCGAGCCGCGCGGACGGGAGCACCAGCGCTTCGCCTGGCAGTCTCCGGGCTCGGTGGAGGTCGCTCCGCTGCTGCCGGCGAACGCGCCCGTGTTGCGCGCGCTCGCGCTGCCCCCGGTCTATGCGATCAGTAACGCCGCCGAGCTCGGGCAGGCCGAATTCCTGAGCCGGCTCGAGCGCGCGCTCGCCACAGGCACGAGGCTGGTGCAGGTGCGGGAGAAGGCACTCGCCGCCGCCAAGCTGCGCGCGCTCGCTGCCGAAGTGGTGCGGCGCGCGCACGCCGCCGGGGCGCGGGTGCTGGTGAACGCCGATGCGGAGCTCGCGCGCGCGGTCGGCGCCGACGGCGTGCACCTCACCTCCGCGCAGCTCGCAGGGCTCGCGGCGCGCCCGCAGCTCGAGCTCGTGGGCGCCTCCTGTCACGATGCCGCCGAGCTCGAACGCGCGCGGGCGCTCGGGGCGGATTTCGCGGTGCTCGGGCCGATCAAGCCCACACCGAGCCATCCCGGCGCCCCGGGCATGGGCTGGGAGAAGCTCGCCGCGCTGTTGCAGGACTGCCCGCTGCCGGTCTACGCCCTCGGCGGGCTCGGACCCGCGGACCTCGAACCGGCGTGGCGCTGCGGCGCGCACGGGATCGGCATGATGCGCGCGGCGTGGCGCTGACGCAGGTCCCGCGGCGGCGCCTTCTCGCTCGCGGCCGCCCCGGGCCCTGCTCGCCTTCTCACGCCGGGGCGCGGAACACTGCACAGAGCCGGTTGTAGAGCCACGCGAGGATCGCGCCGCTCACCGCCCCGTCCACCAGCCCGTAGAGCGTCGCGACGAGGACCTGTCCGAGGCTCGCGGCCGCCTTGTAGCCGGGGTAGAGCGAGGCGGCGAGCTCCAGGAGCGCGCGCCCGTAGCCGGGTGCGGCGAGGTTCGCCACGCCCACGAGAAAGATCGCTCCGCCCCAGAACAAACCGGCCGCAGCCGCGGCCGCTCCGATATTGAGCTTCATCGCCTTCTCCTTGCACAGGCGCTCGGGCGAACGGCCGAGCGCTCTCGCGATGGTAAGCCACTGCGGCCCGGAGGGCGAAGGCCGCGCCGCCAGCGGTGCGCTCTTCGCTTGCGCGCTTTGCCAGGTCCGCAGAGCCGTCGTAACCTTGCGCGGATGGAAAAGAGAGGCGCATTCCGATGAGCGCACCCGACTGGCAAGCGCTGCGCCGGGAGTTTCCGGCGCTCGAGCGCTGGACCTATCTCGATGTCGCGCGCAAAACGGTCCCGCCGCGCTGCCAGGAGCGCGCGCTGCGGGAATACCTGCGCGACGTCAGCGAGAACGCGGGCGCAGAGGCCTGGTCCGCGCAGCTCGTCGCCGAAGCGCGCGGCGCGCTGGCGCGGCTGCTCGGCGCGAAGCCCTCCGAGATCGCGTTCACCAAGAACACGACCGAGGGGCTCCTCATCGCCGCGCATGCCTTCGAGCTTTCCCCGGGGGACAATGTCGTGCTGACCGATCTCGAGCACTTCGCCAACCGCTGGGTCTGGCAGCACTGGCAGGCGAAAGGCGTGGAGATCCGCTACGCACGGCACCGCGGCGGGCGGCTCCCGCTCGAGTCCTTCCTGGAGCAGATGGACGGCCGCACCCGCGTGGTCTCGACCGCCTACGTCACCTACGGCAACGGCTACCGGGTCAATCTTCCCGAGCTCGGCCGGCTCTGCCGGGAGCGCGGCGTGCGGCTGGTCGTGGACGGCGTGCAGGCCGCTGGAATCCTCGCCGCGCCGTTGAGCGGACTCGGCGCCGACATCGTCGCGATCGGCGGCCACAAGGGGCTGCTCGGGCTCACCGGCTCGGGAATCGTGTACTGCCGCGAGCAGCTGGTGGCGGAGGCGAGGACGCCGTTCGTGAGGCCCCCCGCCCCCGCCCGGCAGCCGGCGCAGGCGCACGCGCTGAGCCAGTTCGACTACACGCGCACCGCGCACCGCTTCGAGGGCGGCAATCCCAATTTCCTCGGCGTCAGCGTGCTGCGCGCCGGGGCACAATTCCTGCAGGCGATCGGGCTCGAGCATATCGAGGCCCGCGTGCGCGCGCTGAGCGCTGTCTGCCTCGAGCTGCTGAGCGCGGCGGGCCTCGAGACGCTCACGCCGCAGGCGTGGGAGGAACGCGCTCACATCGTCAGCGTTCCCGTGCCCGATGCGGCGGGGGTGATGGCACGGCTGCGGGAGAAGGAACGCATCGTCGTCAACGTCAAGGACGGCGCACTGCGGCTCTCGATGAGCTTCTTCAACGACGAGGAAGATCTCGAGAAAGCCGTACGCGCCATCCGGCGCGAGGTGGCCGGCAGGCCGGCGACTGCGGCCTGAGCGTGCAGCCTTGGCGCGGTTTTCCTGCGGGCGGGCAGAGGGGGCGTTGCGCGGGGGCCTCTAGCCGCCGGGCTTTTTCTCCGCGCCGGGCGGCTCCCCGGGCAGCGCGTCTTCGGGCCGATCCTTGTCTTCCACCACCGGCACGCGGTAGCGCTCGGTCGCCCAGGCGCCGAGGTCGATCAGCTTGCAGCGCTCGGAGCAAAACGGACGCCAGAGACTCGCCGGCGTCCACGGCACCTGCTTCCCGCAGGTGGGGCAGGCGACTGCGCGCGGCTTCGGGCTCATGTGCAGGTGAGGAATTCGCTGGAGCCTGATCCCGCGAATTTCTAGAGGTTGCAGAAGGTCAACTCGAACTCGACGTCGGTCTCGGCGGCCTTCGGCCGCTGCAGGCCTTCCTGGATGGTGAAGCGGATGTTGAGCGCGTACTTGTTGGCGCTGATCTCGGGCACGCAGTGATAATGGCGCGCGAGCCGGATGCGCAGCATCTGCGCCACGCGTCCGGCCATCATCTGCTGGTACACCCCCTGGTAGGCGATCTGCGAGGTGGTCTTGCCGCTCTCGCGCAGCAGCCGCAGCACGATCGCGATCGCGTCGCGGATCGGCAAAAACGGCGCGAGCCAGTGCTGCAGGTCGTGGCGGTGCTGCTCCGCGGGCTGCTGCAGCCAGTAGTGGTACGAGGGCAGGTCGAACTCGCACACGCCGCCGGGGATGCTGGTGCGCTGGCGAATGCTCATCAGCCACTCGTTCTCGCGCAGCTCCTGGCCGATCTTGCCCGAACTCTGGTAGAGCCGGGAGGAGGCCTGGTCGATCTGCCACAGCACGTTGTCGAGCGCCGCCTCCGATACCTCCGGGTTGTCGCGCAGCGATTCGAGCGTCTGCTTCTGGCGCTCGAGTTCCTGGAGCAGATCGGATTTGAGATCGGCCCGCCCGGAGACGTCGAGAATCTCGAAGATCGAGAGCAGCGCAACGTGGTGCTCGAGGGGATCGTTCTTGTGGAGAAAATAGTCCACCCGTTCGAACAGATCCTCGAGCCGCAGCAGCGTGCGCACGCGCTCGCTCAATGGGTACTCGTAGCTGATCACGGCGTGTGAGGTCTGTGGGTGGCGGCTGGCTCCCCCCGTAGCGGCCTAGTATTGACCAGAAGCCGCAAAAAATAAAGGGCTTATCGGCTCTTGTTGAGGCCCTCGTGAGGATCGGCTCGGGGCACCGGGCTCACCGCCCGCGGGCGAGCCCGAGATACTGCTCGTGCAACCGCGCCACCTGCCGGCGCAGAGCCTCGATCTCGCCCTCGTTGTCGAGCACGTCGTCGGCCCGCGCGAGCCGCGCGGCGCGCGGCAGCTGTGCGGCGATGATCGCGCGCGCTTCCTCCTCGGTGAGACCGCCGCGCCGCACGGCGCGCTCGATCTGGCGCTCCTCGCTGCAGTCTACCACCAGCACGCGCCGGACGAGGTCGCGGTAGGCGCCGGTCTCGAGCAGCAGCGGCACCACCACGATCACGTACGGTGCCCTCGATGCCGCGATCGCCGCGCGCGCCTTCTCCCGGATGCGCGGATGGAGGATCGCCTCGAGCTTGCTCCTCGCCGCGGCGTCGCCGAACACCAGGCGGCGCATCTTCGCGCGGTCGAGCCCGCCGTCGGCGGCGGCGAACTGCGCGCCGAACGCCGCGCGGATCGCGGCCATCGCTGCGCCCCCCGGCGCGGTGAGCTCGCGCGCGATCGCGTCGGTGTCCACCACCGCCGCGCCGAGCGCGGCGAACATGTCCGCGGCGGTCGTCTTCCCGGAACCGATGCCGCCGGTGAGTCCCACGCAGTAGGGCATCACGGCAGCCGCAGGTAGGGGTAGTAGCGGGTGATTGACTCGCCGTGGAACAGCACGACGAGCCCCGCCAGTGCGAGATAGGGACCGAAGGGGATCGGGACGTTGCGACCGCGGCGCGCGAACACGATCAGCGCGAGGCCGACCGCGGCGCCGATGAAGGAGGAGAGCAGGACGACGAGCAGCAGCATCTGGTACCCGACCCAGGCGCCGATCGCGCCGAGCAGCTTGAAGTCGCCGTAGCCCATCCCCTCTTTTCCGGTGGCGAGCTTGTAGATCCAGTACACCGCCCACAGCGCGAGATAGCCCGCGGCCGCGCCGATCACCGCCGAGCGCAAGTCGGTGAACACGGCGCCCAGGTTGGCGATGAGCCCGGCCCACAGCAGCGGCAGCGTGATGCTGTCGGGAAGATAGAAAGTGTCGAGATCGATGAAAGCGAGCGCGATCATCGCCCAGCAGAAGAGGAGCGCGGCGAGGAGCGCGGCGCCCGGGCCGAAACGCCACGCCGCGTAGCCCGCGAGCGCGCCCGCGAGCGCCTCCACCAGGGGATAGCGCGGCGAGATCGGCGCTTTGCACGCCGAGCAGCGCCCGCCGAGCGCGATGTAGCTCACCACCGGGATATTCTCGAGCGCCGTGATGCGGTGCCCGCAGCGCGGGCAGCTCGAGCGCGGCGTCACCAGGTTGTAGCGCTCGGGGGCGGGCGGCGCGGTGCCCGCGAGCTCGGCGCATTCGGCGCGCCACCGCCGCTCGATCATCTTCGGCAGGCGGTGGATGACGACGTTGAGGAAGCTGCCGGCGATCAGGCCGAGGACCACCGCCGCCGTGACCAGCAGCCAGGGAGCGGCGTGGAGCACCTGCACGAGGGACATGTCGGTTCCGGGCCGGGTCTCAAGTCACCATGCGACCCGAAACTCGCGGACCGGAACCTGGAGCCCGGTGCTCAGACCGCCGCGCCCAGCTTGAAGATCGGCAGGTACATGGCGACCACCAGGCCGCCGATGAGGGTCCCCAGCACGACCATGATCATCGGCTCCATCAGGCTCGAAAGCGCCTCGACCGCGTCGTCCACCTCCTGTTCGAAGAAGTCGGCGACCTTGGAGAGCATCGAGTCGAGCGAGCCCGCCTCCTCGCCGATCGCCACCATCTGGATCACCATGTTGGGAAAGACCTCGGTGCCCTGCATCGCGGAGGTGAGACTCGCGCCGGTGGAGACTTCGCCCTGGATCTTTTTGGTCGCGACCAGATACTCGTAGTTGCCGGCGGCTCCGGCCACCGAATCGAGCGCCTCCACCAGCGGCACGCCGGCCGCGAACATGGTGGAGAGCGTGCGCGTCCAGCGCGCGATCGCGGACTTGCGCACGAGGTCGCCGAACACCGGCAGCCGCAACATCAGCCGGTCCATGAAGATCTGCATCTTCTCGGAGCGCTTCCAGGTCCAGAAGAAAGCGTAGGCCGCGCCGCCGATGCCGCCGAAGATGGCGTACCAGTACTCGACGAAGAACTCCGAGATCGCCATCACCAGCAGCGTCGGGCCCGGAAGATCGGCGCCGAAGCTCGAGAATACTTGCTTGAACGCCGGGATCACGAAGATCATGATCACCGCCGTGATCACGAACGCGACGATCACGATCGCTACCGGGTAGAACAGCGCCGACTTGATCTTGCTCTTGATGGCGAGGATCTTCTCCTTGTAGGTCGCCAGGCGGTCGAGAAGGGAATCGAGAATGCCGGCCGCCTCGCCCGCTCCGATCAGGTTGCAGAAGAGCTGGTCGAAGTAGAGCGGGTGCTTCTCGAACGCCTGCTTCAGGCTCGATCCGGTCTCGACCTCGGTCTTGATGTCGAGCAACAGCCGCGCCACCGCGGGGTTGCTGTGGCCCTTGCCGACGATGTCGAAGGCCTGCAGCAGTGGCACGCCCGACTTCATCATGGTGGCGAGCTGGCGCGTGAAAAGGGTGATGTCCTTCTCGGTGATCTTGCCGCCGCCGCCGAGCTTCTGCTTCTTGATCTCGAGGACCTTGATGCCCTGGCGCCGCAGCATCGCGTTCACCTGCGCCTCGCCGCTCGCCCGCATCTCGCCGCGGACGGTCTTGTTCGACTTGTCCGTGCCGACCCAGGTGAAATTGAACTCCTTGACGTCGGGCTTTCTCGCCGCGGCAGCCGCTGTGGCCATGGGCACCCCCGATAATCCTATAAAACCAACAGGTTAGGCGCGCTTATTGACAAAATGATGCACGTCTTCCCGGGCTTTGTAAAGGCCAGTTTGCCACACGGCGTCAGTCCCGCACCGGGGGCGTGAGCCGCGCCGCCTTCACCACGCGGTCGTGGGTCTGCACGATCTCGAGCGCCACGCCCGCGATCTTCAGGCTCGTGCCGGGCTCGGGGATGTCGCGCAGGTGCTCGAGGATCAGGCCGTTCAGGGTCTTGGGGCCCTCGAGCGGGAAGTTGCAGCCGAGCTTGCGGTTGAGCTCCCGCAGCAAGGTGGCGCCCTCCACCAGGTAGCTGCCGTCGGGCTGCCGCGCGAAGCCGCCGGTTTGCAGCGGCGAATGCGTGGTGAATTCGCCGATGATCTCCTCCAGGATGTCCTCCATCGTCACCAGGCCCATGATCTCGCCGTACTCGTCCACGACGAGGCTCATGCGGTCCTGATGCTCCTGGAAGTTCTGCAGCTGGGAGAAGAGCGGTGTTTTCGCCGGCACGAAATACGGCTCGCGGACGAGCTCGGCGAGCTTCTCTTTGGTGAGTTCGTCGTGCTGCACCAGATTGAGCACGCTGCGCACCTGCAGCGTTCCCACCACCTCCTCGAGGTGGCCGCGGTAGACGATCACGCGGCGGTGGTGCGCGGTGGCGATCTGCTGCCTGATCTCCTCGAGCGGCGCCTCGAGGTCTATCGCCTCGATCTGGCTGCGCGGCACCATCACGTCGTCAACCGTGATCGCCTCCAGGTCGAAGAGGTTGAGCAGGATCGTCACGTGCTTCTTGGGCAGGAAGTTCGAGGACTCGAGAATGATGGTGCGGATTTCCTCGATCGTGAGCGCCTGTGCGCCGCCAGCTCCGTGCCGCGCGCCGGTGAGCCGGAGCAGGGGTTTGAGCACCGCGTCGGTCGAGCCCGAGAGCAAGTGCACGAACGGCGCGGAGGCGAGCGCGAGCAGCCGCATCGGCCACGCGGCCAGGCGTGCGACGGTCTCGGCGTGATGCTGGCCGAGGCGTTTGGGGATCAGCTCGCCGACGACGATGGAGAAATACGTCACGCATACCACGACCACGGCGGTGGCCGCCCCCCCGCTCGCCTTCTGTTCCAGCCCGAGCTGCTGGAACCAGGCCGCCAGCGGTTCGGCGAGCAGCGCCTCGCCGAAGATGCCCGAGAGCAGCCCGATCGAGGTGATCCCGATCTGGATGGTGGAGAGAAAGCGGGTCGGCTCCTCGCCGAGCTTGACCGCGGCGGCGGCGAGCGCGTCGCCCTTGCGCGCGAGCGTGGCGAGACGAGATTTGCGCGCGGTGAGCAGCGCCACCTCCGACATCGCGAAGGCGCCGTTGAGCAGGATCAGCAAAACCAGGATCATCATTTCCATGGCGACACCCCGTCGCGCCCCGCTCGTCGCGGAACGCTAGCGTCCCAGAACGACCTCGAGGACGAACTTGCTGCCGATGTAGGCGAGCACCAGCGTGAGGAAGCCGGCGAGCGTCCAGCGCACCGCGACGCGCCCGCGCCAGCCGTAGACGTGGCGGCCAGCGAGCAGCAGCCCGAAAATCACCCACGAGAGCACGCCGAACACGGTCTTGTGGTCGAAGCGCGCCGCGCGCCCGAACAGCTCCTCCGAGAACACCACGCCGCTCGCGAGCGTCGCGGTGAGCAGGATGAATCCCGCCCAGATGATACGGAAGAGCAGATTCTCCATGGTGAGCAGCGGCGGCAATCCGCGCAGCGCCGCCGGCAGCGTCCCCTCGTGCAGCCGCCGCTCGAGAAACGCCATCAACGCGACGTGCAGCGAGGCGATGGTGAACAGGCTGTAGGCGAGCATCGCGATCAGCAGGTGGATCTTGAATGCCAGGAACTCGGTGTTGGGCAGCGGCCTCACCGAGGGAAACAGCGCGGGCAACAGCACCGCCGCCGCCGCCGCCGGCAGCACCAGCGCCTGCAGGCCGTCGAGCCGGTAGAACAGGCTGCCCGCCCAGTAGATCGCGACCGTCAGCCACAGGATCGCCGAGACCGCGCTGCCGACCCCGAGGTGCAAGCCGTCGGGCGCGAACGCGGCGCGGGCGAGCAGCCATGCATGCAGCGCGAGCGGCGCGAGCACCGCGTGGCGCTCGATCACGCCCGGGCCGGCATCGGCAGCGCCCGCCGCCGAGAGGCGCGTGCGCCAGAGGTAGAGCGCGAGCGCCGCGTAGAGCACGGCGTTGGCGAGGTACAGTACAATTTCCGGCATCGTTTGAGTCTACACCAACCCCCGGCCCGTGTTCGACCATCTTAGCGAGCGGCTCGCGCGCGTCGTGAAGACGTTGCGCGGACAGGCGCGGCTCACCGAATCCAATATCCAGGAGGCGCTGCGCGAGGTGCGGGTGGCGCTGCTCGAGGCGGATGTCGCGCTGCCGGTAGTGCGCGAGCTCGTCGAGCGCGTGCGCGAGAAGGCGCTCGGCACGGAAGTGGCGCAGAGCCTCACCCCGGGACAGGCGGCAGTCGGCGTGGTCTACCGCGAGCTCGTGCGCCTGATGGGCGAGAAGAACGACGCGCTCGATCTCGCGACCCGGCCCCCGGCGGCCGTGCTGCTCGCGGGGCTGCAGGGCTCGGGCAAGACCACCACCGCCGCCAAGCTCGCGCGCTGGCTCAAGACGCAGTCGAGGAAGAAGGTGTTGCTCGCGAGCTGCGACGTCTACCGGCCAGCGGCGATCGAGCAGCTCGCAACGCTCGCCGCCCAGGCCGGCGCCGACTTCTTCCCCTCGGCCGCAGGCGAGACCCCGGTGGAGATCGCGCGCCGCGCGCACGCGCACGCTCGCACCCACTATCACGACGTGCTGATCGTGGACAGCGCGGGGCGGCTCGCGGTGGACGAGGCGATGATGCGCGAGATCGCCGAGCTGCACGCGGCGCTCGGCCCGGTCGAGACGCTGTTCGTGGTGGACGCGATGCAGGGGCAGGACGCGGTGAACACCGCGCGCGCCTTCGGGCAGGCGCTGCCGTTGACGGGCGTCGTCCTCACCAAGCTCGACGGCGACGCGCGCGGGGGCGCGGCGCTCTCGGTGCGCGCGGTGACCGGGCGCCCGATCAAGTTCGTGGGCGTCGGCGAGAAGCTCGACGCGCTGGAGCCGTTTTATCCCGAGCGCATGGCCTCTCGCATCCTCGGCATGGGCGACGTGCTCTCGCTGATCGAGGATGTGCAGCGCACGGCGGACCGCGCGCAGGCGGAAAAGCTCGCCGCCAAGGTGAAGTCCGGCAAGGATTTCGATCTCGAGGACTTCAAGCAGCAGATCGGGCAGATGAGGAAGATGGGGGGAGTGGCGGGACTGCTCGACAAGCTGCCCGCAGAGCTCGCGCGCATGGCCCAGGGCGCCCCGCACCTCGACGAGCGCGCGATCCGCAGGATCGAGGGCATCATCAACTCGATGACGCGCGAGGAGCGCGCGCGGCCCGAGATCATCAAGGCCTCGCGCAAGCGCCGCATCGCCGCCGGCGCCGGCGTCACGGTGCAGGAGGTGAACCGGCTCCTCGCCCAGTTCGAGCAGACCCAGAAGATGATGAAGATGATGGCCAAGGGCGGGCTCGCGAAGATGATGCGCTCGATGAAGGGCATGTTCCCGGGAATGCGCTGAACAGCGCCTGCGCGCATCCGCAGGCCGCAGCCTGCTCCTTCATCAATTCAGCAGCGGGGGGCGCCACTGCCTCGCGTACTGCGGAGGCAGCGCGACCGGCGCCGCGTCACGGCGCGCGGCGGCGGCCTTGTCGGCCACCGCCACAGCCCATTCCACCGGCGCCGCGAAGTTGAGGTTCTGCCCGGAGGAGTAGACGAAGGCGGTGATGCCGATGAGGCGCCCCCAGCTGTCGAAGAGCCCGCCGCCGCTCGAACCTTCCGAGAGCGGAGCGGTGATCTGCAGGTAGCGGCCGGAGGGGCTATCGCGCAAACCCGAGACGATGCCCTCGCTCAGGGTGAGTTCGAAGCCCTCGGGGGCTCCGATCGCGTAGACGCGCTGGCCGACTTCCACGGAGGCGGCCTTGCCGATGCGCGCTGGAGCGATGTCGAGCCCCGGGGCGAGCAGCGCGCAGAGATCGCGCTCCGCGTCGTAAGCCGCGAGGCGCGCCGGCGAGCGCTTCTGCCGGTGCCCTACATGGATCGTTTTCCCGCGCGCGATGACGTGGCAGCTGGTGACCAGCAGCTCCTGGTCGAGAAAGACCCCACTGCCGCGGCCCACGATTCTGCCGGAGGCCTCAGCCGCATAGACCATGGCCACGCTGCGGGAGGCATCCCGGTAGAGGCGCTCCGGCGCGATCGGTTCCGGCGCCGGCGGGGGAGGAGCGGCGGGCTCGCAGGCCGACAGCGCGAGCGCGGCGAGGGTCGCGGCCCATCCGGTGCGCGCGCCACCGCGCAAGGCCGTGCCGGTGCGGGGGATAATCGCGGCGGTTCTCATCGGTGCGCAAGCGCAGGGCAGGCGCAGTTTACCGTGACGCAGGCTGCGGCTTGCGGGCCAGCGCTGGCTCCGACCCTGCCGCACGGTGCCAGGGAGTGCGCGAGGCGCGCGCCCGCTCGCCTTGCCTCGAAGTGAAAATCTGGCGTAGAATCACGCCCTTTCCGCATTTTTCGACGGGCGAAACATGGTAGTGATCCGGCTTTCCCGCGGCGGCGCGAAAAAGCGCCCCTTTTTCAACGTGGTGGTGGCGGATTCGCGCCGCGCCCGCGATGGCCGCTTCATCGAGCGCATCGGGTTCTACGATCCCAAGGCGCCCGAAGGGCGCGAGCGGCTGCGCATAGACCGCGAGCGCCTCGCCTACTGGAAGAGCCGCGGCGCGCAGGTCTCCGATACCGTGGCGCGGCTCGTCAAGCAGGCTGGTGAGCCAAAGGCCGCCTGAGAAGCTGGTGGTGTTGGGGCGGATCGCCGCCCCATACGGGGTCAGGGGCTGGATCCGGATCCGGCCCCATACCGAGAAAGCGGAGAACCTGCTCGCCTACACCGAGTGGTGGATCGGACGGGAGGGCGAGTGGCGCAGGACGGCAGTGGCGGAGGCGAAGCTGCGGGGCCGCGCGGTGATCGCCCGCCTCGAGGGTTGCGATGACCGGCAGGCCGCCGCAGCGCTGCGCGGCTTGGCGCTTGCCGTGCCGCGGGCGGCGCTGCCCAGCACGCGGGAAGGCGAGTATTACTGGGCCGATCTCATCGGCCTCGCGGTGGTGAACACCGCAGGACAGGATCTCGGGCGGGTGATCCGGATCCTCGCGACCGGAGCGAACGACGTGCTGGTGCTCTGGGGCGAGCGCGAGCGGCTGATCCCGTTCATCGCGCCGGTGGTGCGGGAGGTGGACCTCGAGGCCGGCGTGATCCGGGTGGACTGGCACGCGGACGATTAGGATGTATCAGTTCGACGTCATCTCGCTGTTTCCGCAGATGTTCGAGGCGGTGACCGCGTGGGGCGTCACGGGCCGCGCCCGCGAGCGAGGGCTCTACCGGCTCGTGCTGTGGAATCCGCGCGATTTCGCGGAAAACGCCCACCGCACCGTGGACGATCGGCCCTACGGCGGCGGCCCTGGCATGGTGATGATGGCGCAGCCGCTCGAGAAGACGATCCGCGCGGCGCGCGCCCGTCAGGCGAGCGCCGGAGTCGCGCGCACGCGGGTGGTGTACCTCTCGCCGCAAGGGCGCCTGCTCGATCACCGGCTGGTGATGGAATTCGCGGCGGAGGCGGGGCTGGTGCTGCTCGCCGGGCGCTACGAGGGCGTGGACGAGCGGCTGATCGGGCGCCAGGTGGACGACGAGGTCTCGATCGGCGACTACGTGCTCTCCGGCGGAGAGCTCGCGGCGATGGTGGTGATGGACGCCGTCGTGCGGCAGTTGCCGGGGGCGCTCGGCGACGCGGAGTCGGCGGGGCAGGACTCGTTCGCGAACGGGCTGCTCGACTGTCCGCACTATACCCGGCCCGAGGTCTACGAAGGAGAGCCGGTGCCGGCGGTGTTGCTCTCGGGCAACCACGCCGAGATCGCCCGCTGGCGGCTCAAGCAGGCGCTCGGGCGCACCTGGCGGCGGCGGCCCGACCTGCTCGCGAAGCGCGCGTTGAGCGAGGAGGAGCGCGCGCTGCTGGAAGAGTACAAGAGGGAATGGCAAGGAGCCTGAACATGGACATCATCAAGCAGCTCGAGGCCGAGGAAATCAAGCGCCTCGGCAAGGAAATCCCCGAGTTCTCGACCGGGGACACCGTGGTTGTCAACGTGAACGTCGTCGAGGGCGACCGCAAGCGCATCCAGGCCTACGAAGGCGTGGTGATCGCCAAGCGCAACCGCGGGCTGAACTCCTCCTTCGTGGTGCGCAAGATCTCCTCCGGCGAGGGCGTGGAGCGCACCTTCCAGACTTACTCGCCGCTGATCGCCTCGATCGAGGTCAAGCGCCGCGGCGACGTGGGGCGCGCCAAGCTCTATTACCTGCGTAGCCGCACCGGCAAGGCGGCGCGCATCCGCGAGAAGCTCGAAGCCGGCGAGGAGAGCGCCCCCGGGGAATCCACGCCATGACGGCGGGTGGCATCCTGCAGCGGAAAAAGGCGGCGCGAGCCGCCTTTTTTATCGGCGGTGCGATCCATGAGCCGGCGCTCCCGGAAATATAGAATGAGCGAATGAGGATACCGCTGGCGCTGATCTGCCTCGCGTCCGCCGGCGCCTGCCTGGCGCTGGAGACCGCGCGCGAGCTCGCCGGCGCGGGCGCGCCGCGGCTCGCGCTCGCGCGCATCGAGCAGCTCCAGCCGCGCGCGCCG
>DATLZE010000115.1:0-10074 GCA_035574195.1 Burkholderiales bacterium
TTAGTTTATATAGTGGCCTCCGGAGCGTTCCGTATCGCACCGCGCGCTCTCGCCCTCCGGATGGCAGAGCCCGTGCTGCGCGGCGCTGGGGCGTTTGGCCTCTCTGCCCGTTCCGAGATCGGCAGCAGTATAAAGTAAAGCTCTGACCCCCTCGCGATCTGTAAAGTAAAGCTCTGACCCCCTCGCGATCTGACCCCCTCGCGACGCGACGCGCCTGCTCGAGCCCGGCTGCGACATACACACGGAGTCGCTCGGGCACGCGGATGCGCCCGCGACGATGGTCCCTACGCACGTGCTGGATAGGGCCGGTCGTGCGGTGAGAAGCCCCCTCGATCAGGCGGACGTTCCGAAGTAGCGGCTCGCGCGGTCAACCGCCCGCGCGCCCGCGCGTTGTTTCTTTCCCTCTCCGCGCTCCCGTCCTCGCCCTCGCCCGTATTTCGTCCCCGGCCGGCGTCAACCATCACGGGGATTCTCGCGTTGGACGGGCACGCGACCCGCGCGTGCGGGCCGCGCAACCAAACGGAGGAGAGCCATGGAAAGAGAACAAGCCCTGAGAATCCTCAACGCCCTCGCGAACGGCATCCACCCGGTCACGGGAGAGAGGCTCGGCGCGGACAGCCCCTACCAGCACCCCGACACGGTGCGCGCGCTCTTCGAGGCGATCCGCGCGCTCGAAGGCGCGGGTGCGACGCGCAGCGCGGCTGCCCCCGCGCAAGAGGGCGCGCCGCCGGCGAGCGGGGCGGGCGCGCGCTGGAGCGAGGAGGAAGAGAGGCGGCTCGCCGCGGCCTTCGACTCAGGGAAGACCGTGGAGGAGATCGCGCGCGCGCACAACCGCTCGCGCGCGGCGATCGAGGCGCGGCTGGTGAAGCTCGGCAAGCTCGACGCCTCGGCAGTGACGACGCCGCTGCGCTATCCGCCGAAGCCCGCGGCGCGCCCGGGCGCCGGCACGTGAAAGCTTCCAGCCACCGCGAACGCGGAGCTCGCAGAGGACAGCCATGATCCGCGAGACAAGGGCAGGGGAGATGGCCGCGCGTCCCGCATCCTGCATTCCACAGCTCGCATCGGCTCGATGCGGGCGCCCGGGTTCCCTGCCCTCTGTGCTCTCCGCGATCTCCGTGGCCGGCCGGGTTTCAGCCGCCAGCGAGCGCGCGGGCGAGGAGCGAAAGGCCGATACCCAGGAGCAGCGCGCTCACCACGCGCCGCAGCGCCGCGCGCGAAATCCGCGCTTGCAGGCGGTTTCCGATCCACAACCCCGCGAGCGCGAAGGGCGCAAGCGCTGCGAAAGCGGCGAGACGGTCGGCAGTCATCAGGCCGCCTGCAGTGAACACGAGCGCGCGGATCGAGACCGAGAAAATGACCATGTTGGAGAGCGTCGCGCGAAAGGCGAGCTTCTCGCGCAGCCGGTGCGCGAGGTAGATCGCATAAGGCGGAGCCCCCACGCCGAAGAGCGTGCCGCAGGCGCCACCGACGAAGCCCGCGACCGGCGCCCAGCCGCGCCCGATCGTCCGCTCGGGCTCGCCTTGGCGCAGAGAATAGAGCGCGTAGGCGAGGAGGAAGGCACCGATGCCGGCGATGGTCGCTGCGCGCGGGAGATTGACGAGCAGCGTCACTCCGGCCAGCGCTCCCGCGGCCGAGAGCGGCACCATCCATTTGAGTTCCGACCAGTCCGCCTCGCGCGAGAAGCGCACGCCGAGGGCGAGCGCCGCCGTGACGTCGAGCAGCACGCACAGCGGCAGCACGAACTCGAGCGGCAGGAAGTGGGAGAGCACCGGCACGGTGAACAGCGCCGCGCCGAAGGCGGAGATGCCGAAAACGACGTAGGCGGCCCCGACCGCGAGCGCGGCGAGGATGAAGGTGCCGGAATCGAACGCAAATGTCATGGAATAAAAAAGGCGCCGGTGATCATCCCGGCGCCTTCCCGTGCGCCGCCCGAGCGGCAGTCCTTCACCCCGCTCGAGCCGGCGCCTCTGACCCGGCGCGAAGCCTCCGGCGTCAGACGATGTTCAGGTGCTCGATCCCGGTGGTGAGGTCTTTTTCCTTCGCCTCCTTGCTGTGCAGCTTGATCATGAGCCTGAGCTCGTTCACCGAGTCGGCGTTGCGCAACGCGTCCTCGTAGCTGATCAGCCCCTGCTCGTAGAGGTCGAAGAGGTGCTGGTCGAAGGTCTGCATGCCGAGCTCGCGCGACTTGGCCATGACGCTCTTGATCTCGTGCACCTCGCCCTTGAAGATCAGGTCCTGGATGAGCGGGGAGTTCAACATGATCTCCACTGCCGCCACGCGTCCCTTGCCGTCCTTCTTCGGGATCAGGCGTTGCGAGACGATCGCCCGGATGTTGAGCGAGAGGTCCATGAGGAGCTGCTGGCGCCGGTCCTGCGGGAAGAAGTTGATGATGCGGTCGAGCGCCTGGTTGGCGCTGTTCGCGTGCAGCGTCGCCATGCAGAGGTGCCCGGTCTCGGCGAACGCGATCGCGTAGTCCATGGTCTCGCGGTCGCGGATTTCCCCGATCAGGATCACGTCGGGGGCCTGGCGCAGGGTGTTCTTGAGCGCCGAGAACCAGCTCTCGGTGTCCACGCCCACCTCGCGCTGGGTGACCACGCAGTTCTTGTGCTCGTGGGTGTACTCGACCGGATCCTCGATGGTGATGATGTGCCCGTAGCTGTTCTCGTTGCGGTAGCCGATCATCGCCGCGAGCGAGGTGGACTTCCCGGAGCCGGTGCCGCCCACCATGATGATCAGCCCGCGCTTGGTCATGCAGATGTCCTTGAGCACCGGGGGGAGGTTCAGATCCTCGAACTTCGGGATCTGGGTGGTGATGGTCCGCAGCACCATGCCGATGTTGCCGCGCTGCACGAAGGCGTTCACGCGGAAGCGCCCGATACCGGCCGGGTTGATCGCGAAATTGCACTCCTTGGTCGCCTCGAACTCCTGCGCCTGCTTGTCGTTCATCATGGCGCGCGTCAGCTCCGCGGTGTGCTGCGGCGTGAGCGGCTGGTTGGCGACCGGGGTCATCCTGCCGTCAATCTTGATCGCGGGCGGGAAGCCCGCGGTGATGAAGAGGTCGGAGGCTTTCTTCGCCACCATCGCGCGCAGCAGGTCGTGCATGAACTTCACTGCCTGGTCCCGTTCCATACGGATCTCCTACGCTGATTGCCCCGCCGCGGCGCGGCTTACCTGAAGTTGTCCTTGTTGGCGGCCTTGGCGCGGGCCTCCTCCACCGAAACGATGTTGCGCCGGACCAGGTCCTGGAGGTTCTGGTCGAGCGTCTGCATCCCGTACTGCTGCCCGGTCTGGATCGCGGAGTACATCTGCGCCACCTTGTTTTCGCGGATCAGGTTGCGGATCGCGGGCGTGCCGATCATGATCTCGTGCGCCGCCACGCGGCCCGAGCCGTCCTTGGTCTTGAGCAGGGTCTGGGAGATCACCGCGCGCAGCGACTCCGAGAGCATCGCGCGCACCATCTCCTTTTCCTCCGCAGGGAACACGTCAACGATGCGGTCTATGGTCTTCGCAGCGGAGCTCGTGTGCAGCGTTCCGAACACCAGGTGCCCGGTCTCGGCCGCGGTCAGCGCGAGCCGGATCGTCTCGAGGTCGCGCATCTCGCCCACCAGGATCACGTCCGGGTCTTCGCGCAGGGCGCTTCTCAGCGCGTTGGCGAAGGACAGGGTATGCGGTCCGACCTCGCGCTGGTTGATCAGGCACTTCTTCGATTCGTGAACGAACTCGATCGGATCCTCGACGGTGAGGATGTGCCCGTACTCGTTCTCGTTGATGTAGTTGATCATCGCCGCGAGCGTGGTGGACTTGCCCGAGCCGGTGGGCCCGGTCACCAGCACGATGCCGCGCGGATTCTCGGCGATCTCGGCGAAGATCTTGGGCGCCTTCAGGTCCTCGAGCGAGAGCACCTTCGACGGAATGGTGCGGAACACCGCGCCTGCGCCGCGGTGCTGGACAAAAGCGTTCACGCGGAAGCGCGCGAGGTTGGGGATCGCGAAGGAGAAGTCGCACTCGAGGTTCTCCTCGTAGTACTTGCGCTGCCCGTCGTTCATGATGTCGTAGACCATCGCGTGCACGTCCTTGTGCTCGAGCGGCGGCAGGTTGATGCGGCGCACGTCCCCGTGCACGCGGATCATGGGGGGAAGGCCCGCCGAGAGGTGCAGGTCGGAGGCCTTGTTCTTGACGACGAAGGCGAGCAGCTCTGCGATGTCCATTATAATGCTCCGCGGTCGAATGGCGGCGCCGGAAAAGAAGCCAAGGCGCTGATTTTGCGCCGAACATCCTGCTCCGTCGCGCGGGAAAAATTATGAGCACAATCGCCGCCAACTTGCAAGCCGTGAGAAGTCGCATCGCGCGCGCCGCGCAGGCCGCAGGCCGGCGCGCCGAGGAGATCACGCTGGTGGCGGTGAGCAAGGGCTTTCCCGCCGCGTGCGTGGCGGAAGCCTACGGCGCGGGACAGCGGGTGTTCGGCGAGAACTACGCGCAGGAAGCCGTCGAGAAAATCACCCGGCTCGCCGATCTCCCCCTCGAATGGCACTTCATCGGCCCGATCCAGAGCAACAAGACGCGCCCGATCGCCGAGCGCTTCCAGTGGGTGCACAGCGTGGAGCGGGCGAAAATCGCGCAACGGCTCAACGACGCGCGCCCCGCCGGGCTGCCTCCCCTCGAGGTCTGCATCCAGGTAAACGTCTCGGGCGAGGCATCGAAGCGCGGCGTCGCTCCGGGCGACGAGCCGGCACTCGCCGAGGCGATCGCACGGCTGCCGCGGCTGCGGCTGCGGGGGCTGATGGCGATCCCGGAGCCGACGGCGGACGTCGCGCTCCAGCGCCGGCGCTGCGCGCTGCTGCGCGAGAGGAAAGAGGCGCTCGTCGCGCGCGGATTTGCCCTCGACACGCTTTCGATGGGCATGTCGGACGACCTCGAGGCGGCGATCCTCGAAGGCGCGACGCTGGTGCGCGTGGGCACGGCGATCTTCGGCCCCCGGAAGCGATGACTCGCCGCCCGCCCCTCGCTTCCCGTCCCCGGTCAACTGTTAACATATGCCGGAGGAGCGACGAGCGAGGAACCCCGCTCATGCAAGTGACCTTCATCGGCGGCGGCAACATGGCGAGCGCGATGATCGGCGGGCTCATCCGCCGGGGCTGGCCGGTGGAGGCGATTGGCGTGGTGGAGATCGCCGAGGCCTCGCGCGAGCGCCTCGCGCGCGAGTTCGGGGTGCGGGTGTTCACCGCGCCGGAGGCCGCGGCCGCGGCCGCGGAATGCATCGTGCTCGCGGTCAAGCCCCAGCAAATGCGCGCGGCCGCACGCGCGCTCGCACCCCTGCTCGCCACTCAGCTCGTGATCTCGATCGCAGCCGGTATCCGCCTCGCCGACCTCTCGCGCTGGCTGGGCGGCTACCGCCGGCTCGTGCGAGTGATGCCCAATACGCCCGCCCTCGCGCTCGCGGGCGTCTCGGGCCTCTACGCGCAGGCGGCGGTGAGCGAGGCCGAGCGCGCCGCCGCCGAGACCATCCTCGGGGCGGTGGGAACGGTGCTCTGGTTCGAGCGCGAGGAGGAGCTCGACGCCGTCACCGCGGTCTCCGGCAGCGGGCCGGCCTACGTGTTCTACTTCATCGAGGCGCTGGAACAGGCCGCCTGCGAGCTGGGGCTCGCACCGCAGTCCGCGCGCCGGCTCGCCTTCGAGACATTCGCAGGAGCGGTGAAGCTCGCCGCCCAGTCGAGCGAGCCGCCGGCCGCGCTGCGCGAGCGCGTGACCTCGAAAGGCGGCACCACCGAGCGCGCGCTCGCGGTGCTCGAGGCCGGGCGCGTGAAGGAAGCGCTCGTGCGCGCGGTGCGCGCCGCGGCCGAGCGCTCGCGCGAGCTGGGCGAGGAGCTCGGCAAGGACTGAATACGAATCGAGACCGCAGGTGAAATCCGCCGCAGAATTTCGAGACTGAAGCTTGCTCACCAACGCGCTGATCTTCCTCGTCAGCACCGGGCTCGGGCTGCTCACGGTGGCGCTGCTGCTGCGCTTCTATCTGCAGTGGGCGCGCGCGCCGTACCGCAACCCGCTGTCGGAGTTCCTCGTCGCGCTGACCGACTTCATGGTGCGGCCGGCGCGGCGCGTGATTCCGGGGCTGTGGGGCCTCGATCTCGCGACACTCGCGCTCGCCTGGCTGCTCCAGTTGCTCGAGTTCCTCGCCGTGCTCCAGCTCCGCGGCTACCAGGGCGAGGCCCAAGCCGGACAGGTGTTCGCTGCGCTGGTGGTGCTGGCGCTCGTGACGGTGGTGAAGCTCGCCCTCTACATCGTGATGGCGGTGGTGATCGCGCACGCGCTGCTCAGCTGGATCGCCCCCCACAGCCCGGTGATGCCGCTGCTCGGCAGTCTCTCGCGCCCGTTTCTGCGGCCGTTCCAGCGGCGGGTGCCGCCGCTCGGCGGCGTGGACCTCTCGCCGCTGCTGGTGGTGATCGCGGCCCAGCTCCTGCTGATGCTGCCGGTCGCCTACCTCGAGGCAGCGGTTGCGCGCTGGCTCTGAGCCTCCGGCCCTGGCGCGCCGCCCCGCCCGTCACACCAGGATGATGTCGAACTGCTCCTGGTGGTAGGTGGTCTCGACCTGCAGCGACACGGGCCTGCCGATCGCGTCCGAGACCGCGGCGAGCGCCTGCGATTCCTCGTCGAGGAAGAGGTCGATCACCGGCTGCGAGGCGAGGACGCGGAACTCGCGGGCGTTGAACTGGCGCGCCTCGGCGAGCAGCTCGCGCAGGATCGCGTAGCACACCGTCTGTGCGGTCTTGAGCCGCGCGCGCCCCCCGCACACCGGGCACGGCTCGCACAGCACGTGCGCGAGCGACTCGCGAGAGCGCTTGCGCGTCATCTCCACCAGCCCGAGCTGGGTGAAGCCGTTCACCGTCATGCGCGTGCGGTCGCGCGCGAGCGATTTGCGCAGCTCGTTGAGCACCGCGTGGCGGTGCTCCTCGCTCTGCATGTCGATGAAGTCCACGATAATGATGCCGCCGATGTTGCGCAGCCTGAGCTGCCGCGCGATCGCCTGCGCCGCCTCGAGGTTGGTCTTGAACACGGTGTCGTCGAAGCTGCGCCCGCCGACGAAGCCGCCGGTGTTGACGTCAATGGTGGTGAGCGCCTCGGTCTGGTCGATGACGAGGTAGCCGCCGCTCTTGAGATCCACGCGCCGCGCGAGCGCCTTCTCGATCTCGTCCTCCACCCCGTAGAGGTCGAACAGCGCCCGCTCCCCGCGGTAGAGCTCGATGCGCTCGGCGACGTTGGGCGTGAAGTCGCGCCCGAACTCGAGCATCTTCTCCCAGACCTCGCGCGAATCCACGAGGATGCGCACCGTCTCCTCGTGCACGAAGTCGCGCAGCACGCGCAGCGGGAGGTTGAGGTCCTGGTAGAGGACGGTGGCCGGCGCCGCGGCCGCGGCCTTCTCCCGGATGCCGGCCCACAGCCGCCGCAGATAGTCCACGTCGGACTTGAGCTCGCGGTCGGAGGCGGTCTCGGCCACGGTGCGGATGATGTAGCCGCCGCGCTCCTCGGGCGGCAGCAGCTCGCGCAGCTTCTCGCGCAGGTGCGCTCGCTCCTCCTCGTCCTCGATGCGCTGCGAGATGCCGATGTGCGATTCCTGCGGCAGGTAGACGAGAAAGCGCCCCGCGAGCGAGATCTGGGTCGAGAGCCGCGCGCCCTTGCTGCCGATCGGGTCCTTCACCACCTGCACCATCAGGCTCTGGCCCTCGGCGAGGAGCTTCTCGATCGGCTGGGCGCTCTCTCCGTTGCGGCGGCCGCCCCAGAGGTCGGCGACGTGCAGGAACGCCGCGCGCGCTCCCCCGATGTCCACGAACGCCGATTGCATGCCCGGCAGCACGCGCGCGACCCGCCCGAGGTAGATGTTGCCGACCAGCCCGCGCCCCGAGGCGCGCTCGACGTGCACTTCCTGGGTGACTCCGTGCTCGATCACCGCCACCCGCGTCTCCTGCTGGGTGACGTTGACCAGGATCTCCTCGGTCACGGCCATCGTTTCAGCACACCGGGATATCGAATTTCTGCAGCAGCTCGGCGGTCTCGGCGAGCGGCAGCCCCATGATACCCGAATAGCTGCCCGCGATCCGCGTGACGAACGCGCCCGCGCGCCCCTGGATCGCGTAGGCCCCGGCCTTGTCGAGCGGCTCGCCGGTGGCAACGTAGCGCCGGATCTCGGCCTCCGAGAGCTCGCGAAACCACACGCTCGAGACCGAGATCTGGGTCTCGAGCTGCTCGCGCAGCGCGACCGCAACGGCCGTGACGACCTGGTGCTCGCGCCCGGAGAGCGCGCGCAGGATGCGCGCTGCGTGCTCGGCGTCCTCGGGCTTGCCGATGATCTCGCCGCCGAACACTACGGTGGTGTCGGCGGCGAGCACCGGCCGCTGCGGCAGCCCGCGCAGCGCGATCTGGCGCACCGCCGTTTGCGCCTTGGCGCGCGCGATGCGCAGCACGTAGGCGCCGGGCGACTCCTCCAGCAGCGGCGTCTCGTCCACGTCCGCCCCGCGGCGCAGGTCCTCGCGCAGCAGCAGCAGCTCGAAGGCGACCCCGATCTGCTTGAGCAGCTCGCGGCGCCGCGGGCTGCGCGAGGCGAGGTAGATGCGCCGGTCGGCCACGCTCATGCTTCAGTGAAGGGGGAAGGGTGAGGAGCGAAGGGGAAAAGCACGAACCTGCCCGCAAAATCGCGCCTCATCCCTCACCCCTGTGATACGGATGATTCTGCAATATCGAGACCGCGCGATAAAGCTGCTCGGCGAGCAGCACGCGCGCGAGCCCGTGGGGCAGCGTCAGGGGTGTGAGCGCCCAGAGAAAATCCGCGGATTTTTTCACGGCCCCGGCGAGCCCGTCGGCGCCGCCGATCACGAAGGCGACGTCGCGCCCCTCCCCGCGCCAGCGGGCGACGTGCCGCACCAGCTCGGCCGTGCCGAGGAGACTTCCCCGTTCGTCGAGCGCGATCCTGAAGCAGCCCGCCGGCAGCGCCGCGAGGATGCGGGCGCCTTCGGCCTCGAGCGCGCGCCGCGTCCCGCCGCCGCGCGGCGCGGGCTTCAACGCCACGAGTTCGATGCGCGCCCAATGCGGCATGCGGCCCGCGTACTCGGAGAAGCCGGCCTGCACCCAAGCCGGCATGCGGTGGCCGACCGCGACCACCAGGAATTTCATCGGGATCGCCCGGCCTCAGGACGCCGACACGCGCGTCGCGCGCCGGGTGCGCCGCGGCGGGCTCCACAGCTCCTCCAGGTTGTAGTAGCGGCGCACGGCAGGCTGCATGATGTGGACGACCACCCGGCCGAGGTCCACCAGGATCCACTCGCCCGCCTGCTCGCCCTCCACGCCGTAGATGCGCGCACCGGCGGCCTTGAGCTTTTCCTGGAGGTTGGCGCAAAGCGCCTTGCTCTGGCGGGTGGAGTCGGCGCTCGCGATGATGATCCGGTCGAAGAGCGTGGTCATTCGCCTGACATCCAGCACCACGATGTCGCGCCCCTTGATGTCCTCCAGGGCCGCCACCGCGGTCCTGACCAGCTTGTCCAGTCTCATCCAGTCGCTAGGTGTAGAGCCCGTTGGCGCGAATATAGTCGAGAACGGCGTCGGGCAGCAAATAACGCAGACTGCGCCCCGCGCCGAGCATCTCGCGGATCGCGCTCGCCGAGATCTCGAGCGCCGGGATTTCCACCACGGCGATGCCGCCCGCCGGCGAGAGGTGCACCGCGAGCGGCTGCTGAACGAGCCGCGCCGAGTACTCGCGCGCGAGCGGCTGCGGCATGCGCTCCGCCCAGCGCTCGAGCGGGAACCCGGGGCGACGGGCGACCGCGAGGTGCGCCAGCGCAAAAATCTCGTGCCAGCGGCGCCAGGTCGCGAACTCGAGAAAGGCGTCCGCCCCGAGAAGCAGCACGAGCGGGCGCGCCTCGCCCGCCTCCGCGCGCAGCTCCGAGAGCGTGTCGAAGGTGTAGCCGGGGCCGGCGCGGCGCACCTCGCGCTCGTCCACGACGAGCCGCGGATTGCCCGCCGCCGCGAGCCGCGCCATCGCCAAGCGGTGCTCGGCGGCGGCCTGCGGCGCGCCGCGGTGCGGCGGGG